>JBKPTT010000001.1:0-10325 GCA_046735635.1 Acidobacteriota bacterium
ATGCTGGAGCTCGCGGTGGAGCTCGCCGCGCACGATCCGACCTACGAGGACATGGTCTTCAAGTTCGCCGAGCACTTCTACTACATCGCCGCGGCGATGAACCGGCCTGGGCCGGAAGGGATGTGGGACGAGGAAGACGGGTTCTACTACGACCTGCTGCGGCTGCCCGACGGCTCCGCCACGCGGCTCAAGGTCCGTTCGATGGTCGGCCTCCTGCCGCTGTGCGCGACTACCGTGATCGAGAGATGGCAGCGCGAGCGCGTGCCCGCAACAATGGCCCGGATCAATGAGCGGCTGCGCCGGATGCCCGAGCTCGCGGCGACCATGCATCCGACGGGCCCCGGGCACTTCGGCGTGAACGAGCGTGGCATCATCGCGCTGCTCACGCCGGAGCGGCTGCGCCGGATCCTGACGAAGATGCTCGACGAGAACGAGTTCCTGAGTCCTTACGGCATCCGTGCGCTGTCACGTTTCCACGCAGATCACCCGTACATTTTTCACGCCGACGGCCAGGAGTACCGGGTCGACTACCTGCCGGCGGAATCGAACACCGGCATGTTCGGCGGCAACTCCAACTGGCGCGGCCCGATCTGGATGCCCGTCAACATCATGATCATCAGATCCCTCTTGAACTTCTACACGTACTACGGCAACAACTTCAAAATCGAGTGTCCGACCGGTTCAGGGAAATTGATGAACCTGTTCGAGGTCGCGAAAGAGATTTCCGATCGCCTCACCCGGATCTTTTTGCGCGACGCGAGCGGACGCCGGCCGGTGTACGGCGGCACGAGGGAGTTCCAGGAGGATCCGTACTGGCGCGACCACATCCTCTTCTACGAATACTTCCACGGCGACAACGGGGCCGGCCTCGGCGCGAGTCACCAGACCGGGTGGACGGGCGCCGTCGCGAAGTTGATCGAGCTCTTCGGCCTGCTCGATGCGAAGGCGCTGCTTGAAGGAGGCAAGGCGGCGGCATTCGAACGGGAGTTGTCCGGAGTGAAATGAGGAGTGCACCGTGAGGCCCGGTCCGCGCTATCCATCGCTCTACCAGATCAATACCCGCGTCTGGTTGACGGAGCTCTCACGCAGTCTCGGACGACCGGCCACGCTGGACGACATCCCGGACGCCGAGCTGGATCGACTGGCGACGAGGGGCTTCGACTGGATCTGGTTCTTGAGCGTCTGGCAGACCGGGCCGGCAGGACAGCACCCTTTCACCCGTTCGAACAGGACGACTGGCTGCGGTTTGTTCGCCTCGAGAAATACTGCCGCGTGGACGTTCACGCCGATGAGCACCATGCGCGGATCGTCAACCGCCAAAGGTCGAAAGTCATGTGAGCCACACGAAACAAACGGCGCGAAATGTGAACCACCGTCAACAAGAGGGGGAACCCGGCTTCGACGATCTATTGGCGCAGGATCTGGTGAACGAACGCCACCGCAATCGACCCTTCGCCGACCGCTGACGCGACGCGCTTGACGTTGCCGCCGCGTATATCGCCGACCGCGAAGATGCCTGGGCGGTTGGTTTCAAGCAGGTAGGGCCGCCGCGCGAGCGGCCATTTCGTGGTGGCGAGATCGTCGACCGACAGATCCGGGCCGGTTTTGACGAAGCCTTTTTCGTCGACAGCGACGCAGCCGTTCAGCCATCGCGTATTCGGATCGGCGCCGGCCATGATGAAGAGATGACCGATGTCGTGCGCTTCGGTCTGGCCGCTCCCTTCGTCGCGCCATTGGATCCGTTCGAGCTTTCCGTCTCCTTCCAGAGCCACGATTTCGGTGCGCGTCCGGACGGCAATCGCCGGATTCTCCTCGATACGGCGAATCAGATAGCGCGACATGGTGTCAGCGAGGCTGGGGCCCCGCACGAGCATGTGGACCCGGCGCGCGGTCGAGGCGAGAAATACCGCTGCCTGGCCGGCAGAATTGCCTCCGCCCACAACGACGACCTCGTCACCGCCACAGAGCTGCGCCTCCATGGGCGTCGCTCCGTAGTAGACGCCCACTCCTTCGAATGCGGACAGATTCCCGATCGGCGGTTTGCGGTACTCCGCGCCGGTCGCGATGATGACCGCGCGCGCCCTGATGCGGCGCCCGCCCTCGATCTCGACGGTGTACCGCTGACCGTCGCAGCCCAGCCGTGTCGCGCCTTTGGCGACGATGACGTGCGCACCAAATTTCACGGCCTGCGTGTAGGCGCGGCCTGTCAGTTCCAGCCCAGAGATGCCGGTTGGAAATCCCAGATAGTTCTCGATTCGTGAGCTGGACCCGGCCTGTCCGCCCGGAACGTTCGACTCCAGAACGATCACATCGAGGCCTTCAGAAGCACCGTATACGGCAGCGGCAAGCCCCGCTGGCCCGGCGCCTACAACCACGAGGTCGGTCACGCGAAGGTCGTCGATCTCTTCGTTGAACCCGAGGCAGTCGGCAATCTGGGCATTCGTGGGATTCCGGAGCACGGCGCTGCCACGACAAATCACGACCGGCACATCCGCGGGGCCGACCTGAAATCGATCGAGCAGTTCCTGTGCCTCGCGGTCACGATCGAGGTCGATGTAGTGGAACGGATGCCCATTGCGCGTCAGGAATTCTCGAACGCGCAGCGTGCCAGGATTGTGTGTGGACCCGACGACAACCACACCGCCGGCGTCTCGCGCGATCAACTCGAGGCGTCGGAGAATGAACGCTCGCATGAAGATTTCGCTGAGCTCGGCGTCCGTCTGTACGAGGGACAGCAACTGTGCACGTCGCAACTCGATGACCTCGCCGGCCTCGGCGACCCGCAGTCGCGCGACCGTGGGGCGGCCGGAGATCAGGTTGACTTCTCCGGTGAAGGTGCCGGGACCATAGCTGACGAGCGCGCTTTCGGTGCCTTGGAGCACTTGCAGCACGTGGACGGCGCCTGCTACGACGACGAACAACGGGACGTCGTTGTCGCCAATGTCAACCAGCACCTCACCGGCCGTCGTCTGACGGTGTCGCCCATGAGCAGCAACCCGCGCGATCTGTCCGGCCGTGAGCACCGGGAAGATGCGATGACGGTCGGAGCCAGTGCCGACGAGAACTACGTGTGAGGTATCGTGCGGATCCATGACTGGTCAGGAACATCGCTGACGATCGATCATTGTCGGGAAGACCCCGCTGGCAGCAGTGCTCGAGCAACCAGCGGCGACTGGCTCGGTTTCTTCATGCAGGTGCCCCCCGACCCGCCCGGGGGCTCACGAGCGCTACATATCATCAGCTGCATCCTCCCACACGAAGTGGCCGGCGTCGAGCCGGCTTCGCGAAATCCCCTAAGCACCGATGAGCGTTGACAGCACCAGCCACGACAGAGGAAACTTTCTACTCCCATAGTTCGTCTATGCAAAGAGAAGCTGATGAAACAACCCAGCGGGAAGGGAAGGAACGAGCTGCTTCCGGGCACGCTCGAGATGTTGATTCTGAAGACACTCTCGATCGAGTCGATGCACGGGTACGGCATCGCGCAGCACATCCAGATGCTGTCGGCGGACGTGCTGACGATTGAAGAGGGATCGCTCTATCCCGCGCTGCAACGGATGCGCGTCAAGGGATGGGTGTCCGCCGAGTGGAAAACGTCGTCGAACAACCGCCGCGCCCGCTTCTACACGCTGACGACGGCCGGGAAGAAGCAGCTCGGCGTCGAGGAGTCGCGGTTCTCCGAGATGTTCGGCGCGATCATGCGCGTGATGAAGACGATGTAGTGCTCTCCGGAGGTTGCCGTGGGTTCTGTGCTCCGACGTTTGGTGTTCTTCTTCCAGCGGAATCAGTTCGATCGGGATCTGGAAGACGAGCTGCGCTTTCACGAGGAAATGAAGGCGGACGCCCTCGCCGCGGGGGATGGCGTGAGCGGCGACGAGGCGCGGGCGGCTGCCCGGCGGCGGGTTGGCAATACCTTGCGGCTGCGCGAACAATCGCGCGAACCGTGGACCTTCCCGCGGGTCGAAACGTTCGCGCAGGACGTGCGTCACGCGCTGCGATTGATGCGGCGCGCGCCGGAGTTCACCTTCACCGCCCTCGCGACGCTCGCGCTCGGCATCGGCCTCAACACCGCGATTTTTTCGGTCGCCTACGGAGTGCTCTGGCGTCCGTTGCCCTATCCCCATCCCGATCGCCTCGTGGTCGTCACGTCAGCACAGCAGACCGAGCGGGGTGTCAAGACGTTCTCGACGTGGGCGCCGTTCACGTACGAGGCGCTGCGCCAGCGCGTGACCGCGCTCGATCAGCTCGCAGCCTACAGCTCGACCGACGCGCAGCTCACCGAGCGGGGCGAGCCGCTGCAATTGCACGCGCTCGACGTGAGCCCGAATTTCTTCGCCACGCTCGGCGTCGATCCCGCGCGCGGGCGCGCGTTCCTCACCGGCGCCGCGGCGCCAGACGACGATGCCACCGCCATCGTGAGCGATCGGCTCTGGCGCACGTCGTTGAACGCCGATCCGGCGATCGTCGGACAGTCGATCACCATCGACGGCATCTCTCATACCATCGTCGGCGTACTGCCGCCCGACTTCAGCTTCAGGCCGGTGGTCCCCCGGCTCGGTGCGCTGCCGGAAGCGGACCTCTTTCTGCCCAATCGCTGGCCCGGCGACACTGGCAGGAGCGCGTTTCTCTGGCTGCTGGGGCGCATGAAGTCAGACGTGACGCGGGAACGCGCGGAAGCGGAATTGACGGCGCTGGTGAACAATCCGTCGATCTCGCCCGCCGGCGCACTCGCGCCCGAGGGCGCACTGGCGGCGGGAGTCCGCACGCGGGCGCACGCGGTTGGCTTGCAGGAGTACGGCACGGCGTCGGCCCGCACGCTGCTGCTGGTCCTGCTCGGAGCGGTGTCGTTCGTCCTGCTGATCGCCTGCGTCAACGTCGCGAACCTGCAGATGGCGCGCCTCACCGCGCGCCGCGGCGAACTGTCTGTCCGCATGGCTCTCGGAGCGGGACGCCGGCGGATCGTGCGTCAGCTGCTGACCGAGGCGGTGGTGTTGTCCCTGCTGGGCGCGGCGCTCGGCGTGATCCTCGCGCAGGTCGCGATCCACGTCACGCTGCCGCTCGTGCCGCAGCCGTTGCTTCCACGAGTCGGCGGCATCGTGATCGACGCGCGCGTGATGGCGTTCTGCCTGGGCTTGTCGGTCGTCGCGACGCTGCTGATCGGCCTCCTGCCGGCGCTGCGCGTCGGTGGCGCGGCGTTTGGCGAAGCCGTCGCCCTGCACGCCGGCGAAGCGCGCACAACCGGCGATCGTCAAGGGGAGCGGCTGCGGACGCTGCTCGTTGCTGCGCAGATCGCGGTGACGCTCGTTCTCCTGGTAGGCGCGGGCCTGCTGATTCACAGCTTCGTGCGTCTCACGTCGGTGTCGACCGGCTTTGAATCGAGCGGGCGCGACGGCGTCTTGCAGATCGTCAAGGTGACGCTGCCCGAACGCCTCTACGACGACCCCGCTCGCATCCATGCATTCGCGCGCGGCGTGCTCGATCGCATCCAGTACCTGCCGGGCGTAACGTCCGCGAGCCTCATCAACTCCGTGCCCTTCGGCATGATGTTCATCCGCGGCGACTTCGAAATCGAGGGTCAGCCGAACCCAACGCTCGATGTCGGTGTTCCGAAGATCGACGCGGATTATTTCAAGACCATGGGGATTCCGCTCCTGGCGGGACGCGAGTTCAACGCCAGCGACACGGCCGCCGCGCCGAAAGTGGCAATCGTCAGCGAGCGCGTCGTGCGCGAGTACTTCCCGGGTGGGCCGCGCGAGGCGCTCGGCCGCCGCGTGCGCGTGTGGGGGAACAGCGACTGGCTGAGTGTGGTGGGTGTGGTCGCGGACATCCGTCAGCGGGGACTCGCTCAGGAAGTGCAGCCCATGATCTACGCGCCGTTCCAGCAGGACCGCAGCGGGTTCGTCCGGTTCGTGTCGTTCGTCGCGCGCACGGCGACTCCCGGCAGCGTGGCCGAAGGCATCCGCGCGGAAATCCGCCGCGCCGCGCCCGACCTGCCGATCGAGAGCACGGTGACGATGGACGAAGCGGTGGCGGCGTCGGTGGCGCAGCCGCGCTTCCGGATGGTGCTGCTGGCGCTGTTCGCGACGGCTGCGACGCTGATCGCGACGTGCGGCCTCTACGGATTGATGGCCTACGCGGTGACGCAGCGTCGCCGCGAGATCGGCGTGCGCATGGCGCTCGGCGCCGCGCGCAGCGACGTGCTCCGTCTCGTCCTTACGCACGCGCTCCGCATCGTCGCCGGCGGCCTGATCGTCGGTCTGGCCGGGGCCGCCGGCGTGACGCGCGTGCTGCAGTCGTTCCTGTTCGGGGTGACGCCAACCGATCCGATCGCGTTCACGCTCGTCACGCTGCTGCTGATGGGTGTGGGACTGCTGGCGGCCTGGCTGCCCGCGCGCCGCGCGACACGGATCGACCCGTGCGCCGCGCTCCGCGCGGAATAGCTGTCAGACGGGCGCGAGCCGCGTCGCTTCGTGTAACTCTAGAGCTCACTGCTTGCTATTTGGGATGACTGCGAGAGTTCGCGCGCGAGCCATGCGCGAGCCAGGCGCCAGTCGCGCATGACTGTCTGGGGCGAGACGTGAAGCATCTGGCCTGTTTCTTCGACTGAGAGCCCGCCGAAGAAGCGGAGCTCGACGACGTGCGCGCGCCGCGGATCGATCCGCGCCAGTGCGTTCAGCGCCTCGTCCAGCGCACAGACCTGAGCGCTCATCTCGGTATCAGGCATTGGCAGCTCGTCGAGATCGATCGGGGTCGAATGCTCCACGCGGTCCCCGACACCACCGCGCTTGAGCGCCGCGCGCGACCGCGCCGCGTCGACCAGGATCCGCCGCATGACCCGCGCGGACACCGCGAAGAAGTGCGCCCGATCCGCCCAGTCCAGATCGCGCGCGTCGACGAGCCGCAGGAAGGCCTCGTTCACCAGGGCCGTGGCCTGCAGCGTGTGCCCCGGCCGCTCGCCTCGCATGTAGCCGCGCGCCATGCGGTGCAGCCGCTCGTACACGATCGGCGTCAGGCGGTCGAGCGCCGCCTCGTCGCCGCTCCCCCAGGCTCTCAGTAAACGTGTGATCTCCGCCGACTCTGCCGTGGTTTCCATCGGCCGATGCCTTGACCCGGCCGGATTGTAGTTCCTCCTCGGCCATTCCGCTTACCCCTACGACGAGAGTCAACAGGCCAAAGGGGGGCTCATGAAGTCAATTCCTGCGTATGTGACCGTATTGCTGATGGCCGGAGTGCTCGGACCCGCGGGCATCCCCGCGAAGGCGGCGCTGCCGCCTCCCTTGACGGGAGCGGCGTTGCTCGACGACTGGGGCAACCGGATGACGACGCTCGGCGCGATGGTCGGAGAAAACTCGCTGCGCACGCAGATCCGCACGACGATCGCGCAGCTCGCGATGTTCGACGCTGTCAACGCCGTCGTCGGTGGACGTTATCGGCCTTTCGCGTCGAGGCCTACGGCGGCGCCCGGCGCGTCGGCCGAAGCCGCCGTCGTCCGCGCGGGCTACGTCGTCGCGCTGCACGAGTTCCCGGCGAAGTCGGCGACGATTCAGACCGCCTACGACGCCGAGATCGCCGCGCTGATTGAAGACCCGCAGGCGATCGCGGACGGCATCGCGGTCGGCGAAGACGCCGCCAATGCCGTCCTTGCTGCGCGCGCGACCGATAACCGCAACGATCCGGATCTGGAAGGCTACACGCCGGCGAGCGGGCCCGGCGCATGGGAACCCACACCCCCATTGTTTCTGCCTCCGCAGACGCCTTTCCTTCGCTACGTCGCCCCGTTCGGCTACGACGACCCGGCGCGCTTCCGTCCGCACGCGCCGCCGGCGCTCGACAGCCGCACGTACACGGCCGACTACAACGAGATCAAGGAAGTCGGCCGGCAGGGGTCGACGACGCGAACCGCAGAGCAATCGGGCACCGCGCAGTTCTGGTCGCCGTCGGCCACCGCGCTATGGAGCGCCAACGTCCGGAGCCTGGCGGCCTCTTACGATCTGCTGACCGCCGCGCGTTTCGAGGCGATCGGCATCGCCGCCGTGACGAACGCGATGCTCGCAGTCTGGGAGGCCAAGTACGAGTACATGTACTGGCGCCCGGTCACTGGCATTGTCAGCGGCGACGTCGATGGCAATGACGAGACCGAGGCAGATCCGTCGTGGCTCTCTTTCATCACGACGCCGCCGCATCCCGAATACCCCGCGGCCCACACCACGGTCGGCGCGGGCGCACTCGGCTTCTACACCGTGTGGTTCGACAGGGACGACTTCACGCTGGCGGTCAAGGGAGCGGGGAATGTCCTGCGCACCTACAGCAGCATCAGAGAGATCCAGGCGGAAGAAGGGAACGCGCGCGTCTGGGGCGGCATGCATTTCCGGCACAGCACGGAGGTGGGGACCGCGCTGGGCAGCCGGGTCGGCAAGTACACCGCGACGCATCTGCTGAAGCCGCTCGACGAGTAGCGAGAGATGGGGTCAGACCGGGGTCAGACCGGGGTCAGACCGGGGTCAGACCGGGGTCAGACCAGGGTCAGACCAGGGTCAGACCAGGGTCAGACCCCATCTGCATTCCTCGCATGTAGACTGTTGCGGACCGAACACCTTCATGCATCCGGACCGATGGCGGCGGGTCGCTGACGTATACGACGCGGCGATGGAGCGCGAGCCCGCGGCACGCGGCGCGTTCCTCGCCGAGGCGTGTGCGGCCGATGCGGATCTCCGGCGGGAAGTGGAATCGCTGCTCGCTCAGGAGCACGCGTCGGTGGTCGTCGACCGGGGCATGGACGCGGTCGCCGCCGCCGTGCTGCAGAGCGTGCCGCGGCTCGAGCCGGGAGCCGAGATCGGTCCGTACCGCGTAGACGCCCTGATCGGCGCCGGCGGCATGGGCGAGGTGTACCGTGCGCACGATACGAAGCTGAATCGCAGCGTCGCGCTGAAAGTCCTACCCGAGTCGCTCATCGGCGACGCCGATCGTCTGGCGCGGTTCACGCGCGAGGCGCACGTGCTCGCCTCGTTCAACCATCCGAACATCGCTGCGATCCACGGCGTCGAAGATCGCGGCGAGGTGCACGCGCTCGTCCTCGAGCTCGTGGACGGGCCGACGCTCGCGGATCGCATCGCGCGCGGTCCGATCCCCCTTCTCGACGCCCTTCCCATCGCGCGGCAGATTGCGGACGCGCTCGCCGCCGCGCACGAGCACGGCGTGATCCACCGCGATCTGAAGCCGGCGAACATCAAGGTGCGCGACGATGGGACCGTGAAGGTGCTGGACTTCGGCCTCGCAAAGCAGCCGGTGTCTGAACCGACCGCTCCCGCGTCGCATGCGCCGCCGGTCATGAGTCCAGTCGTGACGGCAATGGGAGTGATACTCGGGACGGCGGCTTACATGAGCCCCGAGCAGGCAAAAGGACGGTCCGCCGACAAACGCAGCGACGTGTGGGCGTTCGGCTGCGTGATCTACGAGATGCTCGCCGGGAAACGCGCGTTTCATGGCGACGACGTATCTGACACGCTGGCGAGCGTACTGAAAGCGCAACCGGACTGGACCGTCCTGCCGGCCGACGCGCCGCCAGCCATCCGTCGTCTCCTGCGCCGCGCTCTCGAAAAGGATCCGAGGCGACGTCTGTCGGATATTGCCGATGCCCGGCTGGAGATAGACGAGGCGCTCGCGCCGCCAGATGCGGACGCATCGCACGGAACAACCCGTTCGGCGCCGTCCGCGCAGGGCACACTGCCGTGGGCGATTACGGCGCTGCTCGCGGCCGCTCTGGTTGCGGCGATCGTGTTGTGGCATCCGTGGCGGTCCGTGGCGCCTGCCGCGTCGCAGCGCCTGAGCGTCGATCTGGGCGCCGGGACATTTCTCGGCGGCTCGAGCGCGGGTACGACGCAACTCGCGATTTCGCCAGACGGTAGCATGCTGGCGTTCATCGCGGAGCGCGATCATGTGGATCAACTGTATCTGAGACGATTCGGGCAGCTGCAGGCCGTGCCGCTGGTGACCGGCCAGGTCAGCGAACCATTCTTCTCGCCCGACGGACAATGGGTCGCATTCTTCAGCCTCGCCGACAGAAAACTGAAGAAGATACCCGTCGCCGGCGGTACTGCCGTCGCCATCTGCGATTGGCACAGCAGCTACCCTCGCGGCGCGTCGTGGGGAGACGACGGCTTCATCGTTTTCAACGCGGGCGGGGAAGCATGGACGATCCTGCTGCGCGTGCCTGCCGACGGTGGCAAGCCGGAGCCACTGTCAACCTTGAGCGAGGGTGAGGTCACCCATCGATGGCCGCAGATGCTGCCGGGCGCGAAGGCCGTGCTCTTCACGGCGTTCGGAAG
>JBKPTT010000002.1:0-11057 GCA_046735635.1 Acidobacteriota bacterium
CGTTTGGCGTCGGCGGTAAGCCGCACAATCGGCCTGCGGACGCTCTGGGCCGCACCCGATGCGAGCAGCAACGCGAACCCGCAGGAAAGCACCGCGCCCCAGACGAGCAGCCGCTCGAGCCAGAACACCGGGCCCAGCGCCGCGCTTGTTCGCTGCGTGAGACGGATCGTCCAGTCGCTGCGGCCGACCCGCGCATCGGCTTCGAGCATTCCGCCGAACCCCGCCGCGTGAGGCGGCCCGCTCGCGGCAAGCTCGCGGCCGTCGTTGTCGACGAGCGCGACGCGGTACGCCTCCCCCTTGAAGCCCTGAAGGAGGGTATCGAGCGCGGGCAACGTCCGCATCAGTTGCGTCCGCACCGGGAGCTCGACGGCTTCGGATTCACGATATAGCCGCGTCAGCTCGGTGTCGAGGGCGTGTTCCACCTGCGCGGCCACGTGACGCGCGATCTGCCCCCGTTCATCGACGAGATTTCGCGTGATGCGGCTGGTCGCGATCGTGGACGCGACAACGATGCCGCCGACCCAGACGATCAAAGCGATCGCTGACAGTGTTTCGAGCCGGCGTTCGATCGCTCCGCGCCACCACCCGGACGGCATGGCTCACGCCACGTGCTTCTCGCCGGCGCGTTCCGTCATCCGCTCGAGCTCGCGCGGATGCTCGTGGTGCATGCGCTCGACGCTGATCCGTCCGGTGAAGATCGTCGTGTCGAAGGGGAATACGTCGGGGTTCAGGTGCGCGTTGTAGATGTGCCAGATCAGGATCGTGAGGAACGCGAGCAGCCCCTCGTTGCTGTGTGCGACCGACGCAATGGGCACGAGGACGCCAGGCAGCCAACGCGTGAGCTCGACGGGGTAGAGGAGCACGAGCCCCGTGCTGACGACCACTGTCGAACCCAGTACGAGGCCCCAGTACTCGAACTTCTGGCGGTAGTCGAACCGATCGAACTGTGCCTGACGATCGCTGAGTCCCAGGTAGTACCGAATCGTCGTGACCGCATCGGTGAAGTCCTGCCGCGTCGGGACCAGCGAGAGCGAGCCGCGGCCCCGCACGAGCGCGAACACTTCGACCGCGAAGTGAACGCCCATCAGGCCCGCAAAGGCGACCCCGCAGGCGCGGTGAATCCAGCGCGCCCGGTCAACGCCTCCGAAGAGCGACAGCAGCGACTGCGCCCATCCCGAATCGAAGAACCGCTGCGGCAGCCCTGTCGCGCACAGCAGGATGAACAGGAGCATCACCGTGAAGTGCTGCAGCCGCTGCCAGCGGGTGAAGCGCTGCACGTAAGCCGTCATCGGTTCACCGCCATTCGCCAGAGGTGGAGGAGCATCTGGAGGACGAGCCCGCCGATGATGAACGGAATGAACACGGCGTAGGCCACCTTCACCGCGTAGACACCCGGCGCGTGCTTCCAGCTCGGCTCGTAGTGTGAGAGCCATGCCTGCGGAAAGCTGTTGCTCGCGTTCGGGTGACACTTGCGGCACGTGTTCGCGAGGTTCGCCTGAATCACCTGCGAGTTCCCGTCGCGGGCACGCACGATGTCGTGGACGCCGTGGCAATCGGTGCAGAGCGCGACGAACGATTGCTCGTCACCGCCGGATCCTTTGTGCAGAGCCGCGGTCTTGCCGTGAAAGTCCGACGCATAGGTCTTGAGGACGGCTGTTGACAGGCCGTACTTCTTCATCCGCTCGGGATCCGAGTGGCATCGGCCGCAGATTTCCGGCGTGCTCGTCTTCCAGCCCGCCTGGTGCGGGCCGCCGATGTCGTGCGTCCGATGGCAGTCGACGCACGTCGGCACATCCGCGATGTCGCGGGCGACGTCGCGGCCGTGGACGCTCGTCGCGTACCGCTTGGCGACGCCTTCATGGCATCTCGCGCAGGTGTCGGCGATCCGCGTGCGCGGAACGCTGGCGCGCTGGATGTCGTGGCCGCCGTGGCAATCGACGCAGACCGGCGCGGTGATATCGCCGCGGCGGACCGCATCCGCGTGGACGCTGTCGAGCGTACGGCGATAGTCGGAAAAATGGCACCGCTGGCAGTTCTCGGACATCGCGACGCTGAATGCCCGCGCGGATCTGAAGGTGCGCTCCGGGTGGGGCAGCTCGCGGGTGTTCGGGTGGCAGTCGACGCACGTGGCCTTGCCCGCGTGCCGCGACCTCGCCACGACTGCTGGATCGGTGTGCAGCGACTTCTCGGTCCCATCGCCAAGCGTCATCGTCAGCGTGTGATCGTCGTGACACTCCAGGCATTCCTGTACCGTGGGAGCCGGGGTCGATGTCGGGGCGGCTGGAGGCTGCAGCGCGAGCGTCAGCGCATAGAGAAACGGTGTCGGTGACATTGGTGTACTCGACTGCTGATGCTTTAGCAACGGCGTTGCCAGTCGGCAGCGCGGCGCAGCCGCGGACGCAACCGCACGAGAACGGGCGTTTGACGGATTTTCGGGAGAGTACCCGTGTTTGCCGAGTGGCGGTTTTCCGTCGAAACGGCGGAAAGTTAGCGGGGTTCCGGCTTTTTGTTGGGCGATGCGGCGCATACACGTCGGCCCACGGGGCTCACCGATTGCATCGTCCAGGGTCACGCCGATTGGAGGTCGGTTCATGAAGGTGTTTCGTCGTTATCTGCTCCAGACTGCGGCCGTATGCGCAGCCACCCTGATCGCCGGGTGTGCTGCGCACGAGGTCAACACGCAGAAAACGCCGGCGGAGCCGTTCTCGGGCCATGTGAGCGTGTCGGCCGATGGCGGCGCGTGGTTCACGCGGTGTGGCGACGCAGCCGGATCGAAGTTGTGGGTGACCTTCACCGAGAAATCGGTCGAGCAGGCCCAGCGCGCGAAAGCGGCTGGCCTGCTCGGCAGCGACCCCACGTTCGTGCGATGGATGGCGAGCCGTACTGATGGGCGTCAAGTCGGCCCCGGAGGCCCTGCGCTGCTCGTGCGGGACATCGCCGAAGTCCGCGCCCCACGAGCGGATGACTGTCGCTGACTGTCGCTGATTCGACCGGCTTCGCATAGGATTGCGGTGCGCGGCTTCGCGCGATCCGATGGCGCAGGTCTACGAGTCGACTCGCGAACTCACGCAGCCCGTTCGATCGGCCGTGCCGAGCGCGGCCGCGGAACGGCTCCACGCGCTCGACATTCTTCGTGGATTCGCGCTGTTCGGGATGATCCTCGTTCATTTCCATCAGAAGATGCGCCTGCCCGCGTCGGGCCTGGAGGACCTGATCGGCTGGGGCGTTTGGATCCTCGTCGAGCAGAAGGCGTGGGGAACGTTCGCGTTTCTGTTCGGCGTCGGATTCGCGATTTTCCTGCGCCGACTCGAGGCACGCGGCGTTTCGGTCGTTCCTTACTTTCTGCGGCGGCTCGCGGCGTTGGCCGTCTTTGGCATCGTGGCGCAGGTCGGGTTCGGCTTCACGATCCTCTTCGAGTACGCGTGCTGGGGCCTAGTGCTGCTCGCAATCCGGCGCCGCTCCACGCGAACCCTCCTCGTGATAGCGGCGCTCAGCGCGTGTGCGCGCCCCATCGCGGGAGAGCTGCGGGCGCTCCTCGCGTTCTCGACGTCCACCGGGTTGTCGTCCGGCGCTCTCGGCGTGGCGACCGCCGCTGCCGAATCCGCGGCATCTCAGAGCAGCTACACGGCGTTGCTGTCGGCTCGCTGGGCGCTGTTCCTCACGTCGTATTCGCCACAAGCGTGGTGGACGTTCATCCCCGACTCGAACCTGACGCTGTTCACGCTCGGCTTGCTCGCGGTCAGACATCGCGTCCTGGATGATCCGCGCGGTCACGTCCGCCTGATTCGATCCGCGATGATCGCCGGCGCGGCGAGTTGGGCCGCCGCGTGGCTCGTGCTCTCGCGAGTCCCCGAAATGCCGATTCCAGGGACTGCGTGGCCGCTGCGCTACGGACTAGGTCTCGTGCAGGATCAGTGGCTGTGTTTCGCCTATATGGGCGCCGTGATTCTGCTGCTGGCATTCAGGCCGTGGTGGGAGAGACGCCTGACGTTTCTCGCGCTCGCAGGGCGGATGGCGTTGACCAATTACATGTTGCAAGTGATCGTGCTCGACACCCTTGCCTCCGGCTACGGAGCGCACCTGCGGCTTCGCCCGTACCTGTATGTCGTCGCCGCCGCCCTGCTGTTCGGCGCCGAGGCGCTCATCAGCCGCGCATGGCTCGCGCGGTACCGGTTCGGGCCGCTCGAGTGGGTGTGGCGCACCGTGACCTACTGGCGCAGGCAGCCGCTGCTGCTGCACGCGCGCTGAGACGGGCCGACGGCGATCGACACGACGGCCACGAAGCTCACGAGGCACACGAAGAAACAAATTGGCTTCGTGAGTTTCGCGGTCTTCGTGGCGTCGTGCTAAAGGCCGTGGCGCCGTTGCGCTGTCACGCTGAGACGGGCCGACGGCGATCAACACGAAGGGCATCGTGCTGAACGGCGTGGCCCCGTTCGGAATACCAGCGAAGGTTGTGCGGTAACATGCAATGGGCTGATTTCCAATGTTGATCCCTCTTCTCCTCGCATCGGCACTCTTGGGTCCGCAGGCCACCGGTTCGCTCGCGGGGTGTGTGAAGGACGCGCAAGGACAGGTCGTTCCAGGCGCGTCGATCGCAGCCACGGGCGAAACCGTGCGTCACACGACGGAAACGAACGCCCTCGGGTGTTACACGATCAAAAGCATGGCTCCCGGCATGTACCGCGTGACGGCACGTCTCACCGGGTTCATCAACACGACGCGCGACAAGGTGAACGTGGCAGCCAACGCTCCGACGTCTCTCGACCTCACGCTGAACGTGAGTCCCGTCTGCGAGTGCGTCGAGATTGCCGGACCGTTGGAGAACGTGTTCAAACAGGCGGACGCGGTACTACACCTTCGGATCCTCGGGCCCATGGGCGGTCAGTCGGTCGTCCCGACCTCTTACCAGCACTCGGCCGCGGTGGTCCACGTTCTGAAAGGACCGGATCCGGACGTCCGAAGGATCCCGCTGCTGCAGAACCAGAAAAGCGGCGCGCCCATTCCATTCGATGTTGACGACGAGATGATTGTGTTCGTGCGCTCCACGAACAATGGATTCGCGATCATCAACGATGACCCGGGTCTCAGCGCCGGCAAGAAGGCGATGCTGTTTCGCGTCAAGGATGGCCAGGTCGTCGAGGCGCCCAGCGAGTTCGCGAAGTACGTGGGCATGTCGCTCGATGCGTTCATGTACGAGCTGCGGGGCCGATAGGGCGCGATTCGCGGTTCGCGGTTCGCGATTGGATGATTCGCGGATTCGCGATTAGCGATGCGCGATCAGGGATTAGGGATTGACGTTCTACCCTGGAGGAACCTGTGCCACCGCGTCTCGGCGTCCTGGAGAGAGAGGCCGAACGCGGTGGAGAACTCCCGCTCGATCTCCGCGCGCGTGTCGCTGCGCGATCCGGTTCGGAAGAACGCCTTCATGGGCTCCATGCCCCGATCGTCCAGCATGAAGCGCATGAACGATCCTGACATCGGATAGCTCCGCGCGTCGTCCAGCTTACGGAAGGCATCGCTCTCGATCATCTCGGGAAGTGGCGGAAGCTGGTTGAAGCGATAGATATCGTAGGCCCACGAGTGGAGGGACCGGCTCGCCCACATCGGCTCGAACACCTCGTGCTGCGGATCGGTCTGCATCGCGACCGCGATTCCCTCGTTGAAAAAATCGGTCGGGCGGCCGATGAGCGCGGTGAGGACGTGCACGACCTCGTGATTGTCCCAGGGCGAGATCGTGTGCACGGCGAAGGCGGGCGGGTCGGCCCATCCGTTTGCCGTCCGGGAGGTGACCTGCTGCATGTGCGCGCGATCGCGGTACTTGTAGTAGTCGATCGGCTTGTCGAGCGTCACGCCGAACTGCGCGACCATCCAAGTGTGATACTGCTCCTGCGCGTCGGGCTGGACGACGTCTCCGGCGGCCGAGTGGAACACGTAATGCGCGGTGGTCGACTGGACGGGAAGCGCGCCCTGCAGCGTAGTGGCCGACGGGGAGGCCGGCGATGACCCACAGGCGGCGGAGACGAGAACCCACGCCGCGACAAGACCGTCGAGACGGCCGCGCATAGGCGCGCGTGTGGCAAGCGCCGTGCCGGAGCGGGTTTGCTGAGGGAAAAGAAACGAATCGGCGGGCGCGCCGGAAACCCGGCGGCCCGCCGACAGCGTCGTCAGAACTCGAACCGCAGGCCGAAGCGCGCCGTCCGAGGATTCTGGTAGGCGATGATGCGCCCGAAGTTCGGGTCGGTTTGCTTGAACCCGATCTCCGTGTAGTAGTCGTAGTCGGTCACGCGCTGCTGGTCGAACAGGTTGAAGACGTCCGCGAGGAGCACGAGCCGGCGTGCCCCTCCGAACTTGATCCCGTAATCGCCGTGCACGTCGAAGGACATCTGAGCGGGCGTGCGCGTCTTGAAGCCCTGCTCCGTTTGGAATCCCTGTCCGCGCGGGCTTTCGGGAATCTCGCCGGGGCTGTCATACAGCGGGTTGGCCGCCATCGCGGTGAGCGGCGCGCCCGATCCAATCTGGAAGCCGACGCCGACGTTCGCGCCGAACCCGAACTGGTAATTGCCGAAGACCTTCGCCTGGTGACGCCGATCGTTCGGCAGCGGACCGTTGCCCGCCGTCCCGAGGTAGCGGATGTCGCCGCGGAATCCGAGCGGCGCCCCGAGCGAGACGTACGTTGGATCATTGGTCGGGAAGTCGAACAGCGACGTGATCGCCGGATCCGACTGGCCGTTGTCATTGCGGAAGAAGCCCTCGAAGTTGCCCCACAGCCTGGACCATCGGTACGAGGACTGCAGCGACCATCCGTTGGCGAACCGCCGGTTCGCCTCGAACTCGACGGCGTCGTACTCGTGCACCGCCTTGTCGAACGAGATAGGCACGCCGAGATCGCCTGTGACGGGCGTGTTGGGCCCGGGGTTGGTCACGAAGTACTCGACGCTGTCTGCCCCGGGGACGTCCGGCAGCAGATAGGCGACCATCGGCAGCGTTCCCACATCCTCGAGGACGCGGCCATAGCGGCGGCGGATGTACCGTGCGCCGACCGACAGCCCGGGTATCGCTTCCCATTCGGCGCCGACCACGGTTTCGGTGCTGTAGGTCGAACGCGCATTCGGGTCGAATGTCGACGGCGAGAGCCCGGCAAAGCGCAGGTGCACGGTGGTGCCGGCTGCGCTCACGCCCTCAGGAATGGGCTGGGTGAGGCTCGCATCGAAGTAGTCCGCGCGGGTGACCCCCGAGTCCGCCGAAAGAGCGCGCGCCGCGAGATCGTTCGGGATCTTGGCGAAGAACCAGCCGTAGCTGCCGAAAATCTTCATCCGTCCGGCGCCAGTCGGATCGAACGTCGCCCCGATTCGCGGCGCCCAGTTGCCGTCGAACGTGTAGTTCGCGAGATTCCCCGTCAGCTTCTGCTGCTCGTAACGGATACCGGGGCGAACCGTCAGACGGTTGCCGACCTGCCAGATATCCTGCGCGAAGAAGCTCAGATAATCCTGCGTCGTGTTCCGCACGTTCTGCAGGTTCGAGCGCGTCACGCGATAGATGGTGCCGTAGGTCGGATCGCTCAGCACGTTGATGCTCGCGCCGGTGACGGTGTGCTGCCCGTTCGACAGGGTGAACGTCGGCCCGCTGTCGTTGGTGATGTTGTTGTAGTCAATCCGCTCGTCCTGAACCCCGTAGCGGATCTGATGGCTGCCGGCCCAGTTCAGGATGTTGGTGCCGAAGGCCTGGAACTGCTCGTTCGTCCCGGTGTTGTTCTCGTAGAAGCCGAGTCCGCCGTAGAGCTGCGTCTCGGTCTGGTACTCGTACTGATTGGACGCCGGGATTTCGGTGATGCCGTTGGTCGAACGCGCATAGCCGGCCTCGACCAGCCAGTTCGGTTTGATCACGCCGTTGTAACGCACCGTCTGGTTATGGCCGCCGAAGTTCTTCAACTCGCTGTAACGCGACGTCGTGTCGCCGAGCAGCGCGGAGCGGCGCTGCGGACCCGCCGGTCCGTTGCCGGGATCGCCAAAGAAGGAGGCGTCGATGCGATGCCCGGCGGCCATCTGCCAGGTCCCCTTCGTCGAGTAGGCCAGGATCCGCCGCTCGCGCGAAACGGTTCCGAGACTCTCGAGCGGGAAACCCGCCGGCGCCTGGAAGGAGGTGCGGTTGCGCTGCGGATCAATCGCACCGAAGTAGAACAGGCGATTCGGGATGATCGGGCCGCCGGCTTCGACGCCGGCATCGCTGCTGTTCGTCTCGGTGATGTTGACCGCTTCCGAGCGCGTCGCCGACGGCAGCACGACGGGCGTGAATGTGCTCTGGAAGTTTCCCGGCTGCGTATAGCCGAATACGGTGCCGCGGAGATCGTTCGTTCCTGATTTCGTCACGACGCTGACGACGCCTCCGGTCGCCTGGCCGTACTGCGCTTCGTATCCGCCGGTCTTGACCTGCACTTCCTTGATGAAGTCGTAGGTCACGCCGGTGCCGAGCGATCCGAGCACGATCGAATACGACCCGAGCGCGCCATATCCCGGGTTCGTGATGTTCACGCCATCGACGAGATACTGGTTCTCGAGGCCGCTCGCGCCCGACACCGACGGGTTCGCCCGGCCGGTTCCGCCGCCGCTGCTCACGCCCGGCGCCAGATACAGCGTATCGGCGAGCGTGCGGTTCACCGGAATGCGCGCGAGCATCTGCGTGTCGATGTTCGAGCCCACCGTCGTGCTCGTGGTATCCACGACTGCGCGTCCACCCGTGACTTCGACGGTCTCACTCAGGCCGCCGATTGACATCGTGAGGTTCAGTTCGGCGCGCTGCCCGAGCCGCACTTCCACGTTGCGCTGTTCGACGGGCTTGAATCCCTGCAGCTCGACGCGCACGCCATAGGTGCCCGGCGTGAGGAACGGCGCGAAGAAACGCCCCTGCGCGTCTGTGGTGAACGTTTGTGTGCCCTGCGTGGAAGTGACGGTGACAGTGGCACCGGGCAGCACGGCCCCCTGCGGATCGATGACCTGCCCGCCGATCGATCCTGTTGTTGTCTCCTGCGCGCGGGCGCTCGCGGCGAACGCGAGCAGCACGAGCATGTACCCCACCCAAATCTTCATGAAGGCGTACTCCTCCCTAGGTCTACGAAAAGTTCTCGTTCGAAACGCACGAGGCGTGCGCTTCCGGGGGAGAGCAGTGCAAACGCGGATCACTCGTCCGTTTGCGTACCCGTTGGTCCCCGTCGCCCGGCGCCTGCGTCTGACGCTCGTACACCGCGTAGGGGATTCATGCGCCGTGAATGCCGCTCACGTCAGAAAATCGCCATTTCGTCCCTGAGCGCCGCGAAGACGAGCTCAGATCAACTCGTCACGTCACTCGTGTCTATGCAGGAAATTGAATCGCGGAGATCGCTTGGTTTGGATCTCCATGAAAACGTGGTGGCGCCCGTGGAATGTGTGGCGGACTAGCGTTCCTTCGGGGCGGTGGCGATGTCGAACTCCACGCGGTTCGAAAGCACCTTCACCCCCGACACGGGATGCGGACACGCGACGGCAATCGAGTAGTGGCCCGCCGGCAGCGTTCCGTACCGTGCCTCTAGTGAGTATGTGTAGAAGGCCGCGTCCCCCGGCGCGACCAACCGGCTCATCCCGCGAGGTTGATCCGACACGCGAACGCGATCGTCCGACAGCGCTGGCACCGCGCCGGTCTCCGCGCTTCTCAACTGCATATCAATCGAATCCATGAACGTCACTGGCGTTTCGTTCTGCGTCCCGTTCTTCATGTTGACGTACACCGAGGCGTTCGCGAGCGCGATGCCGCAGCTCCACCCGTCTGCCTCGGTTCCCCACCGCAGCGCATAGTCCACATCTTTCGGCAGTGGCCCGGCAACGCCTGCGACGAGTCCGCGCTGGTCGTAATAGAGCTGGGAAGTCCGGCCGTGTGGGACGCGTCGAACCTCGTATCGGCGAGTTCCGTCGGGCGCGTACCAGATGTCGCGCGCCGCTTCCTGTGAATCGCCGACGTACTCGTGCCGGAGCACGCGCTGGACAGTGCCATCGGCGGCGCGCTCGGTCTCCACTACGCTTCGTCCGAAACCATCCCGGGTGATCGTCGTGCTGCTGTACACGCGCAGCGCACCGTCATTGCATGCCGGCGCTCTCGTGGCATCGGCGGATCGGTAGAAGATCTGCTTCACGACGAGGCCGCGATCGTCCACGAAGTCGCGGCGTGCGACGATGCCCATGGCGGACTCGACGCCGGTGCAGTTGAGCGGCGGCTGCGCCTGCGCGAGCGCTGCGGCCGGGACCGCGCACACGAAGATCAGCAAGGCCGGAATGCGGCGCACGCGCGGTCGTCTTCAAATCTGACGCCGATGGTCGGATCCTGCACATTTCCAAAAATCAGGCCATTTCGACGCTTTGCCGATTACGATTTCGCAACTCGTTCACCATTTTTCAGCCTTGGATCACGACTCCCCGCCGTCCCTCCGCGTACCCTTTTCAGGTGTTCTTCACCTATCTGCTCGCGACGCTCGCGTGTGCAGCTCGTTCGACGCCAGTTGTGCGGACGCCGGTCCAACCGTACGTGACTCATCTCGACGAGTTGCAATCGTTCGACGAAGTGATCGCACTGATTGCCGGATCGGGAGTGACTGGCGGCGCATCGCCGCACGCCACAACGGAGTATGCCGGCTTCAGGCTCGGTGTCGGGTGCTGCCTGCGAGGGAAACACCCGGACGATCGTGGCGAAACGGTTACCGTGGATGTCGGGTGGGACCGGCTTCGGTCGCGCAGCGCGTTCTCGTTCGAGATGTCGCTGATGGTAGGGGTGTTTCGTCTGCCGCGGCCGATCCGCGATCAGTCACGAAGATTCGTGCGTGTATATGCCGAGCCGGGCGTAGGAATCCGCACCGCAGGAGGCGCGTTCGTGTACTACAGCGCGAAGGCCATGATCGCGTTCATGTCGGATGCGCAGATCGACAGAGGAGGCTACAGACCGGTCGTGGAGATCCAGTATCGGGTGCCGTGGAGCTCGATGCGGTCCGCCGACGCGCGCGTCATGGTCGGCATGATGACGCCGCTGTGCAAACA
>JBKPTT010000003.1:0-4926 GCA_046735635.1 Acidobacteriota bacterium
GCCGCGCTTTGTCCCCGTTTCTTGCAGACATCTTCACCTCGACTTCGTTGTCGGTTGTCGTGTCGTCTTTTCAGTGTGGGGCGTTGTCCTGATTCGTTTGCCGTTACCGGGCCGTTCCCTTTGCGGTGCGTCTTCAATGTACAACAGTTTGCTATACTGACCTTTTGGTCAGTGGACTGAATGACTGGTCATCACGCCGCCGCCCGCACGAAGGAGGACGTTCTCGCCGCGTACCGGCGGGAGGCGCTCCTGAGAGCCGCCGTACGCGTGTTCGGCGAGTCCGGGTTCGATTCGGCGACGATGGAACGGATCGCGCGTGAAGCCGACGTCGCCAAAGGGACGACGTACCTCTACTACCGGTCCAAGCAGAGCATTTACGACGCCGCGCTCGGCAGCGGGCTCTCGGAGCTGGATGCGCAGACGCAGGCCGCGATGGAGGCAGCGCCCTCCATCCGCGACGCCATCACCGCCTTCATCACGAAACGGGCCGAGTACTTCGCCGAACACCGTGATTTCTTCCGGATGTACGTCAGCGCCATCGCGCGGTACATCACGGCGGCGAAGTCGAAGCCGTCGGAATTTCAGTCGCTGATCGACCGGCAGACCCGCCGGCTCGAGGACGCGATCGAACGCGCGGTCGCGCGTCGAGAGATCCGCCGCGTTGATCCCGCGGACACCGCGCTCGCCATCTTCGATATCACTCGCGGTCTGGTGGCGCGTCGCATCATGTCCGCCGGGACCCGCGATCTCGCCACGGACGTCCAATTCTTGTCTGACCTGGTGTGGAGCGGTTTGGAGAAAAAGGTCAAAGGTAAAGGTTGAAGGTAAAGCGAATGACAGGATCGGCTCGCGCGTCGGTGGTGCTCGTGGCGCTGTTGACACTTCCCGTCTCCGCCGCGGCGCAGACTCCGAACAACCCGTACATGGGCAGCGCGCCGCAGGGTACGCCGACGGCGGAACCGCTCGCGCTTTCCTTGAAAGACGCGGTGGAGCGCGCACTCAAATACAACCTCGGATTGCTCGCCCAGGAAGACACGGTGAAGGCTGCGCACGGGGCGCGGTGGCGGGCGCTCAGCGAGCTGCTCCCGAACGTTTCGGCGGGCGGCAGCGCATCGCGCCAGGTCATCAACCTGGAGGCGTACGGCTTCCCCGCCAAGCCGCCGATCATCGGGCCGTTCAACGTCATCGACGCACGGGTCTACCTGTCGCAGCCGGTCCTCGATTTGCGCGCGCTGGAGGAGTCGCGCGCGGCATCAGCGAACGAGCGCGCCGAAAAGCTCGGGATTCGGTCCGCCCGCGATCTCGTGACGCTCGTCACCGTCAACCTCTATCTCGAAGCGGTCGCCGCATCCAGCCGCATCGAGGCGGCGCACGCGCAGCAGCAGACCGCCCAGGCCGTGTATCAGCAGGCCTCGGACATGAAACAGTCCGGCGTCGTCGCAGGCATCGACGTCCTGCGCGCGCAGGTGCAGCTCCAGACGCAGCGGCAACGTTCCATCTCGGCGGAGAACGATTTCGAGAAAGCGAAGCTGCAGCTCGCGCGCGCGGTTGGCATCCCCACCGGCCAGGCGCTCGCCCTGACCGATCGCATCCCGTACGCGCCGCTCGGCGACATCTCGCTCGATTCAGCGTTGAAGACGGCCTTCGCCAACCGCGCCGATTTCCTTGCCGCGCAAGAACGGCTGGCCGCTGCGGAGGCGTTGCGCCACGCTGCGACCGATGACCGGCTGCCGACCCTCCACCTCGACGCCGACTACGGCACGATCGGCCAGAGTCCCTCGGAATCGCACCCGACATATCGCGTGGCCGCGACGGTGCGCGTACCGATCTTCGACGGCGGACGCACGACGGGCCGGCGGCTCGAGTCGGAAGCCGAGTTGAACCGGCGGCGAGAGGAACTGGAAGATCTTCGCGGCCGTGTTGAATACGACGTGCGCGCCGCATTTCTCGATCTGCGGAGTGCCGCGCAGCAGCTCGAAGCCGCGCAATCCAACGTCACGCTCGCCGGGCAGCAGCTCGAGCAGGCGCGCGATCGCTACGCCGCCGGCGTGGCGGGCAACCTGGAGGTCACCCAGGCGCAGGAGGCCGTCGCGTCGGCGGCCGAAACCTACATCGGGGCACTCTACGCCCACAACCTTGCAAAGGCATCGCTCGCCCGTGCGGTCGGGACCGCCGAGCAGTCGGTGATGTCGTTTCTCGGAGGAACCCGATAGATGGCTGACGCGGAAGTCAACGAAGCGGAAGGAACCAGGAGCAGGCTCGCGGGACGCGGTCACTGGATCGCGCTCGCTGCAGTCGTCCTCGTCGCCGGCGCCCTCGTGTTCTGGTGGATGCGCTCGGGCCGGGAATCGACCGACGACGCGCAGATCGACGGACATATCACGCAGGTCGGTGCACAGGTGGGCGGGACGGTCCTCAAGGTGAACGTGCTCGAAAACCAGCCGGTGAAGGCCGGTGAGGTACTCGCCGAAATCGATCGTCGCGACTATCAGGTCGCCGTCGATCGCGCACGCGCCGAACTTGCCGACGCCGAGGCGAACGCGACAGCGGCGACGACGGGCATTCCGTTGACGGAAGTCACGACCGCGACCGGCGTTCGCGGTGCGGCGGGTGGCTTTGAAGAAGCGCAGGCCGGCGTCAACGTCGCCGAGCAGCAGATCGAAGCTGCGCGGGCACAGCTCGCGGCAGCGCAGGGTCGATTCCGAGAGAAGCAGGCGACGGCCGCGAAGACGGCACGCGACGTCGAGCGCCTGAAAGGCCTCGTCGCGAAGGAGGAAATTGCTCAGCAGCAGTTCGACGCGGCAGTCGGAGCGGCGGACGCGGCCCGCGCTGCGGCGGACGCCGCACAATCCGACGTCGCATCCGCGCAGGCCGCAATTGCCGTCGCGGAGAGCCGCGCGCGCCAGGCACAGGGAACCGCCGCACAGGCGCAAGCCGCGCTGCAAGCGTCGCGCACGGGGCCGCAGCAGCTGCAGGTCACGCGCGCGCGTGCAGATGTCGCGAAAGCCCGCGTGCAGCAGGCGCAGGCAGCGCTCGCGCAGGCGGAGTTGAACCTCCAGCGGACGTCGATCGTCGCTCCGAGCGACGGCGTGATCGGCAAGAAATCGATCGAGGCCGGCCAGGTGATCCAGCCCGGGCAGCCGCTGTTCGCGCTGGTCTCGCTTGGCGACGTCTGGGTTACGGCAAACTTCAAGGAGACGCAGCTGCGAAGCGTAAGGCCGGGGCAGCCCGTATCGGTGCACGTCGACGCGCTTGGCGAATCGCTCAACGGCCATGTCGACAGCATCGCGGGAGCGACTGGCGCGAGGTTCAGTCTGCTGCCGCCCGAGAACGCGTCGGGCAACTACGTCAAGGTCGTACAGCGCGTGCCGGTCAAGATCGTCTTCGACGCCGGGCAGGATCCAAATCACCGACTGCGTCCGGGCATGTCGGTCGTGCCAACGATCTACACCTCGCGATGAGCGCCGCCACAGAACACCGCCACGTGAACCCCTGGATCGTGGCGATCGCCGTCATGTTCGCCACCTTCATGGAGGTCCTCGACACGACGGTCGTCAACGTGTCGCTGCCGCACATCGCGGGAAATCTGTCGGCCTCGATCGACGAGTCCACATGGGTGCTCACGTCGTACCTCGTCGCCAACGCGATCGTCCTTCCGTTGACGGGCTGGCTGGCGAGGCACTTCGGACGCAAGCGGCTGTTGATGACATCGGTGGCGGGCTTCACCGTCTCGTCGCTGCTGTGTGGAATGGCACCGAATCTTCCGCTGCTCGTGTCTTTTCGTCTGCTGCAGGGCGCGACCGGCGGTGCGATGCAGCCGCTTTCGCAGGCCGTCCTGCTCGAAGCATTTCCTCCGCACGAGCGTGGCAAAGCCATGGGCTTCTGGGGCCTTGGCATCGTTGTCGCGCCGATTCTCGGGCCGGTGCTGGGCGGCTGGTTGACCGACACGTACAGCTGGCGGTGGGTGTTCTACATCAATCTGCCCGTCGGGATGGTCTCGCTTCTGATGACTCAGTTGTATGTATTCGACCCGCCGTACCTGCGAAAGGATACGGACCGGATCGACTACTGGGGGATCGGGCTGCTGGCGTTGTGGGTCGGCGCATTGCAGCTGGTGCTGGATCTCGGACAGGAGCACGACTGGTTTTCGTCTCCGTTCATCGTCACGCTCGCGTGGGTCTGCGGCGCGGGACTCGTGGCCTTCCTCCTTCGCGAGCTGATGACGCGTGATCCGGTCATCGATCTCGGGGTGTTTCGTATTCGCACCTACAGCACCGGCGTCTTTTTGATGACGACGCTCGGCTTCGTGCTGTACGGAAGCCTGGTGCTCCTGCCGGTCATGCTGCAGACGCTCCTTGGTTATCCCTCGCTGCAGGCGGGCATCGCGATGGCGCCGCGAGGGATGGGATCGTTCATTGGCATGCCGTTGGTCGGCGTGCTCATCGGCCGCATCGACGCACGCAAGATGGTGGCGTTCGGTCTCACGGCTGGCGCCTTCACGCTCTTCTGGCTCGGGCAGCTGAATCTGAATGCGGGTTACTGGGACATCTTCTGGCCGCAGTTCTTCCAGGGCCTCGGCCTGTCGGCGCTGTTCGTGCCGCTCACGACGATCACCATGGACCCGATCCCGCGCGAGCGGATGGGAAATGCGACAAGCCTGTTCAACCTGATGCGGAATCTCGGCGGCGGCATCGGCATCGCGACCACCGGCACGCTGCTCGCGCGAAAGCAACAGGAATACGTGAACGTGATGGGTGCGCACGTCACGCCGTTTTCGGCCGCCGCACAGAACGCGATCGAGGCCGCACGCCGCGGGTTTCTCGCATCCGGTTCCGACCCCGCAACGGCTGCGCAGCGTGCCTATGCGGCAGTCTTCGGAGCCGTGCAGCGGCAGGCGTCGATGGTGGCGTTTGTGGACGTCTTCAG
>JBKPTT010000004.1:0-11909 GCA_046735635.1 Acidobacteriota bacterium
GTAGTGGATTAGAGGGATTCGGAGATTAGGGATTAGGGATTAGGGACCCTCCCCGTACTGCCCCTCACGACGAGCGAGTGCGGGAGCGTAACAGACGTCGGCACGGTCTTGCCGTTCAGGATATCGAGCAGCAGCCGGACCGTTCCCTCTCCGATCTCGCGCATCGGCTGTGCGATGGTGGTGAGCGGTGGATCCATGTGCCGCGCGAAGCGGATGTCGTCGAACCCCACGATCGACAGGTCCTGCGGGACGCGCAGGCCGCGACGGCGGGCGGCTTGCAGCACGCCGATCGCCATTTCGTCGTTGAAACAGAAGACTGCGGTCGGGCGCTCGGCGCGGTCGAACAGCCGCTCGCCCGCGACGGCCCCCGATTCGATCGAGAAATCCCCGTGCATCACGACGAACTCGTGTTCGGCGCCTTCATCGCGCGCCCGGGTCGCCGCCCCGCGGAGGCGATCGCGGCTGAGAGGGCTGACGAGCGGCCCCGTGACGATTCCCACGCGGCGATGGCCGAGGGAGTAGAGGTGGTCCATCGCTTCGAACGCCGCGGCGACGTTGTCGATGTGGACGCTGGGGATTCGCAATCGCGCGTTGTACTCGCAGCCGTTCACGACGGGCGCGCAGCCCGGAGCCGCCGTCCTCACCATCTCCGACGCAATCTTCGGTAAACGATGGCCGAGGAAAATGAGCCCGTCCGCTTCCTTCCGCTGGAGCATCATCGCGTAGCGCTCTTCGCGCTTTTCGTCGTGCTGCGTATCCCCGAAGAGCACTGCCTGGCCTTCGCGGTGCGCGGCGTCTTCTATGCCCTGGAGTATCAGTGAGAAAAACGGATTTGAGAGGTCCGGTACGGTGACGAGCAGCTTGCCGGACCGCAGCGTCCTGAGGTTCTGCGCCGCGGAGTTCGGCGCGTAGGCCATCACTTTGACCGCCTGCAGAACGCGCCGGCGCGTTTCGGGAGCCACGACCTGGGGGCGGCTCAGCACTCGTGAGACCGTGGCGGTGGATACGCCCGCACGCTTGGCCACCTCGTAGATGTTTGGCATCCAGCTCCTTCGGCGGGCGCAATCATACAGGCGGCGGCTACATTTGACAATTCTGTGACGGCAGGTGTACCTCGGTGGCCGACTGGGCCAACGCAGCGGATCCTGTAACGATCACCAATCTGCCGTATGATGCCAACGGCAACCCGATCGAGTCACGTTTCGCCGCGGATTCGATTCTCCTTACTAATCCGGGGGCCGCGGGCCGCAAGGCCACGGCTGTATCGATTATGCGTGTCATCACGATGTTGTTCGCGGCGGCTGCCGCCTTACAGGCAACGACTCCTCGCCCGCCAAACGCCTCACCGGCCGATGCGGCCGCCGTCGGTCGACAGAACGCCGCGCCGCAGCCGGCGCGGACCAGGCCTCCTGGCGAGGACTGGGTCCAGCTGTTCAACGGCAAGGACCTGACCGGCTGGGTGAACGTCGGCAAAGAGAAGTGGGAAGTGGAGGATGGCACGCTGCACGGGCTCGCGATCAGTCGTGAGTACGGCTACCTCCAGACCGACAAGAGCTACAAGGACTTTCACCTTGCGTTGCGCTTCAAGTGCGAAGGCGACGGCAACAGCGGCGTGTTCTTCCACGTCAATTTCAAGCCAGGCACGCCCGAGGTGACCAGGGGGCCGCAGTTCGAGATCGACTGTACGCTCGGCCGCCACACGGGAGGCGTTTACGAACAGAAGCGCCATTGGATCGTGTGGCCCTCACCCGAGAACGAAAGCGTGGTTCGCCCGGGGGACTGGAACGATTACCTGCTGCAGGTGGAGGGCAATCACTACATCTCGCGGCTGAACGGCGTCACGATGATCGACTACACGGACCCGCAGCCGGAGAGCGATGACGGCCCGATCGCGCTGCAGTTGCACTCGGGCGGCCAGGGCAACATGCGCTTCCGTGACATCATCGTTCGAGATCTATCGAAACGGTAACACTGCGACTCTGGTCCGCTCCGTCGCCCTCTGCTGCCTCAGCGCGAGCCCGCCATTGCCAGACCGCGACGGAGCGCGTCGAGCAGCGTCCCATCGTCGTTCGACAACTCCCAGAACATCACGCCCGCGAGGCCCTGATCCACGATGTACTGGGCTTTGATCCGCATGGACTGCGCATCCTCGTACGTGATCCATTCTTTGGTGTCCGCGTTGTACAGCCACGGCACTTTCGCGACGTCGTCCCAATGGCGGACGAACCCGGACGCCTGAAGTTGATTGGCAGCAATCGCTCGATATCCGCCCACCTGGATCGTCCCGGTCCCCATATTCCACGGGTCGGCTGATTCGATGCCGCGCCAGCCGCGGCCGTAAAACGGCACGCCGACGACCAGCTTGTTGCGCGGTACACCCTTCGCAAGAATCGCCTGGACAGCGGCGTCGGTGTTGGAACGAGGAGTCGACGGGTCATCGTGATTGTAGAGCGCGGAGTTGAACCCCGCGCGCGTGCCGCCGCTGTGAAAGTCGTACGTCATCACGTTGATCCAATCGACGCGCGCGGCCATCTGCGGGTACTCGAGTGGATCGATCGCGCGGGCACCCGCGCCGACCGCGAGCGTCAACAGCTTTGCCGGTCCGATTGCCTCGCGAAGCGCTTCGAGCAAGAGCACGTAGTTGTGCGCGTCGCGCGTCTGTCCTGGCTGCAAACCACCGGCGACGGGATGTTCCCAATCGATGTCGATGCCGTCGAATTGCGGATACGTCTTCAGGAAGTCGGCGCACGACCGTGCGAACGTCTCCCGTCCCGCCTCGCTGGCCGCCATCTCGTAAAACGGTCCGGAGTCGGTCCAGCCGCCAACCGACATGATGAACTTCAGGTGTGGATGCGTCTCCTTGAGCCGCTTGATCTGATGAAAGATCCCATGCGGACACTCTGGTTCCGTGCAGTCTCCCGGAAATGCACGATCGAGCGCGAGCGCCTTGTTGAACATGAGCCGGTTATCGGGATCGATCTTGGCAAACGCATAGTTCACATGTGTCAGCTTCTCGGCAGGGATCTCGCCCGGTGGGTATCGATCGACGGTCCAGTCCGCGTAGTAGCCCACGACTCGGTACGTCGACGCGAGTGGCTTGTCGACGGGTCCGATCTGATGGAGCGTCAGTAGCGCGAACAGAAAACTCGCCATCTCCGGTTCTTATTGCCTCCCCCGTCGGGAATCCGGTATCGTGCTCGCGATTATGCTGACTCGACGCGCCTTTGCAAAGCTGACACTCGCCGGAGTACCCGCGTCGCTCTTTGTCGCGCCCCTGGCATTGCCATCCTCCGCACAGATCAACTCGCGCATCAAGGGCGTGCAGATCGGCGCCATCACGTACAGCTTTCGCTCGATGGCGGCCGAGGACATCATCAAAGCGTACGTCGACATCGGACTTGGCGAGATGGAGCTGATGTCGAACCACGCTGAGGACCTGGCAGGCGCACCTCCTCGGGGTCGTGGCGGCGCTGGCCGCCGAGGTGCACCGCTGACGCCCGAACAGCAGGCGGAGCGAGATGCCGCCGTCAAGACATTCAACGGCTGGCGCAGGGCTGCGACGGAGGCAACGTTCAAGCCGGTCCGAAAGAAGATCGAGGATGCGGGGATCGAGCTGAAGATCCTCTGCTACAACATGAACGTGAAGACAACGCAGGATGATGAAATCGAGTACGCGTTTCTCATGGCCAGGGCGCTCGGAGTGGACGCGATCTCCACCTCGACGCAGGTGAGCATGGCCAGGCGCCTTGCGCCGTTCGCGGAGAAACATAAGCTGCGCGTCGGCTTCCACGGCCACGCGAACACGACCAATCCCGACGAAGTCGCCACTCCGGAAAGCTTCGAAACCGTCATGGCCGCCTCGAAATACCTCGGCGCGAATCTGGACGTCGGCCACTACACGGAAGCCGGCTACGATCCAATCCCGTTTCTCGAAAGACACCACGATCGCGTCACCAACCTGCATTTGAAGGACATGAAGAAAGCGTCCAACGGCGGAGGCTATACGCCCTTTGGACAGGGTGACGCGCCGCTGAAGGGCGTTTTGAAGCTGGTGCAGAAGAACAAGTGGGACATTCCAGTCAATATCGAATTCGAGTATCAGGGGGATCCGAAGGTCGAAGTGCCGAAGTGCTTCACGTTCGTGAAGGAAGCACTGACAGAGGGGCTATGAGATGTCGAATCGACGAGACTTCCTGAAGACGGCGACAGCGGGCCTGACTGCTGCCGGCGTCATGCTGACGCCGCGGGAGCGAGCCCTCGCGCAGTTCCAGGACGAGAAGAACCGGCTGGATCGAATCGCGTCGTGTTCCTGGCCGATCCGTTACATCTTCAAGTCGCGGCCGCGTGGCGGGAACGCGGCTCCGCCGCCGACCGCGCCACCGCAGCCCGCGACGGCGACGCAACCCGCGCAGCCGCAGGGTCAGCGCGTCGTCAACGGGGGCTGGACGACCGAACGGATGAAGTCCACCTACGGCGAGCTCACGATGCTGGACTTTCCGCAATTCACCAAGGACACGTTTCCCGGCGTGACCCACATGGACATCTTCTCGGGTCTGTTCGGCGACGTGACCGACGACAGCATGTTTGCGGGCCGCACGTTCGATCCGATGAGTCCGTCGGGACGGAAATGGCTCGACACGCTGGCGAACACGCTCGTGAAGACCGGCACGAAAGTGCAGCACGTCTCGAACAATGCCCCGACGAACCTCGCTGGCCCCGACGACGCGGCGCGGAAAGCCGGCGTGGACGTCGCGAAACGCTGGCTCGAGGGCTGCGCCGTGCTGGGCGTGAAGTCCATGCGCATGAACTCGCCGCAGGCGCTGGGGCCGAGCATCCGTCCGAACGCGATCCCGCGTTCGAGCGACGGTTATCCGCGCAATCTCGATCTGATTCCGCTGCTCGACAAGGCCATCGAGTCCTACAAGGAGATGGCCGACTTCGGCGGCAATCTCGGCATCAAGGTGACGCTGGAGAACCACTGGGGGCTCGCCGCCGATCCAATGAACATCCGGATCATCGTCGACACCGTGAACAACCCGTACTGCGAGGCCTCCCCGGACTTCTGCAACTGGGAGCATGAGTACATGCTCTTCAACGGGCTCAAGGCGCTCGCGCCGTACTCGCATACGAACGTCCACGCGAAATACTGGGATCGCTGGGGCGATCGGAACGACGTGCAGCGTTCGGTCCGCATCATGCTCGCCGGCGGGTTCAAGGGCACGTTCGCGCTCGAGTACGAGGAAGGGCCGCTGAACGGAGTGGAGGGCGCGAAGTATCTCTATAAAGAGGTGCTGGCGGCACTCTCGTCCGCGCCGGCGATTTGAACGCCGGGGCTTTATGCCCCCGCCTGTCGGCGCGCCGACTCGTACGCGGCCATCGCGGCGGCAAACGACGCGCGCGCGTCGCGGATGGTCGCGATCGGCTCCGCGCGATCTTCGAGGCAATCGAGCAGGTGATCGAGTACGAGCGGGGAAGTCGCGGCGAATCGTGCCTCCGGCTGCCGCTCGAATACCCAGTCGTCGGCTCCCGCGGCGAGCACCGCGCGTCCCGGAGAGCGGAACCATTGATCGATGATCTCGCCGCGCGTGCCGACGATCTCCAGGCGCACGACCGCATTCTGCTTCGGCGACGGCCCCGTCTTGCGCGGCGAGTTGACGGTCCAGGCGGCTTCGAGCGTCGCGACGACCCCATTCTCCAGCGTGAACGTCGCGAGGCCCCAATCCTCCACCGCGATGTCTTTGTGCACCAGGTTGGCGAACCGCGCTTCGGCCCGCATGATCTCGCTGCCGGCGAGCCAGCGAAAAACATCGATCCAGTAGATCCCCTCGTCGATGAACGCGCCGCCCGGGACGTGAGCGGGATCGGCAAACCAGCCCGGCGTTCCTGAATTCATCCAGTCTTCCGCAATCGACCACCGGCACGTCTGGTGGAGGACGGCAATGTCGCCGATGTCGCCGGCGTCGATCCGCGACTTGAGATCGGTAATCCGAAGCCGTGTCATCGCCTGAAATGGCATGCACCGTACCGCGCAGCGCTCGACAGCCTCGACCATGCGGTCCGCCTCGGCGAGGGTCATTGCCATCGGCTTGCCGAGAACGATGTGCTTGCCTGACTGCGCCGCCGCGATCGTCAGGTCGTGCAACTCCGACACCGGCACTGCGAGATGAACGATGTCCACGTCGTCGCGATCGAGGACTTCGCGGTAATCCGCATGCGAACGCACACCGAATGCGGTACTGAACGTTTCGCGGCGCTGCGCGTCGCGTGCCCAGACGGCGACGAGCTCCGCGCGCGCGTGTCCCGGCAGCGCACGCGCGAGATTGAACGCGGAATACCAGTGACCGAGGCCGAGCACCGCGACGCGCCATCGACGACTCATCTTCGAAGCATTCTCGTTTGCGGAGCGGTGCCATGACAAATGTTTGACAACGCCGCGCAGGTCCGCTTTAGAATCGTGTAACCGATTTCAGCGAGCGTCTCGCGCTCGAATTCACGATCGGTGTTCAGGCTCGGCCGTATTCCTGGCGGTTCAACGCCCCGAACGAGTCGATCATCACGGGCCGGAATACGACCATCAGTGTGGCGAGCCCGAATGACCCGGTCACCGCGCAGAACCTGCCCTGCGACGTCAACGGCAACACCTCGTAGAACCTTGTGGAACCCTGCGGAACCTTGTAGAACCTTGGTGTATGAGATTTCGCATCATCGCATTGCTGTTCGCCGGCGCGGCCGCGACGCTTTACGGGCAGAGCTCTCCGGCGAATCGCCCGTGGCCGGCGGAGGTGCAGAAGGTCCCGCTCGAATCCCCCGCGCTGCCGCCCGAGGAGGCGCTCAAGACGTTCTACATGCCTCCGGGGTATCACCTCGAACTCGTAGCCGCCGAGCCGCTCGTTCAGGATCCGATCGCCATCGACTGGGACACCCAGGGCCGCCTCTGGGCTGTCGAGATGCCTGGCTTCGTGCCGGACCTCCAGGCGCCCGAGCCTGACTTCGATCCGATCGGCCGCATCGTCGTGCTCGAGGACACCGATCACGACGGGAAGATGGACAAGCGCACGGTCTTTGCCGATGGGCTCGTGCTCGCGCGGTCGGTGAAGGTGCTCGATGCCGGCGTGCTGGTTGCCGAGCCGCCAAACGTGTGGCTGATGAAGGACACGAACGGCGACCTGAGGATGGACAAGAAGGAGCTCGTCACCGATCAGTACGGACGCCGCGAAGCGCGGGTCGAGCAGAACGCGAACGGCTTCTACTGGGGTCTCGACAACTGGATGCACACGGCGGAGAGCGACGTGATGCTCCGCTTCAAAGACGGCAAGTTCGAGGTGAAGAAGACGCTCGCGCGCGGCGAGTGGGGGCTGACGCACGACGATGCGGGGCGCATCTATCGGAATACGAACGAGTCGATCCTGCACGCGGATCTGGTTCCGACGCCCTATTACACGCGCAACCCGAACCTGCTGCGGACGCGCGGCAGCTACGAGCGGCTTGCAGACGATGCCAACGAAGCGAACGTCGTGTGGCCGGTGCGGCCCAACCCGGGCACCAACCGCGCGTATCAGCTCGGTATCGATCGCGATGATGGCACGCTTTGGCACTTCACGTCCGTATGCGCGCCGATGATCTACCGCGGCGATCGTCTCCCTGGCGATCTGTACGGGAACGCATTTGTCGCCGAGCCCGCGGCCAACCTCGTGTCGCGTGCGGTGATCGACGACACTGGAACGACCCTGCGGGTCCGCAAGGCGTATGAGAAAGGGGAGTTCCTCGCCTCCACCGACGAGCGTTTCCGGCCCGTCTGGGTGTCCAACGCACCCGACGGCACGCTGTACATCGTCGACATGTATCGCGGCGTCATTCAGCAGCGGGCCGACATCACGGAATATCTTCGCGACCACATCATCAAACACAAGCTCGACAAACCTACAGCGCTCGGCCGCATCTATCGTGTCGTGCACGAGACGACGCAGCGCGACGTGGCCACGGCCAAGCCGCAATTCACCACCGCGCAACTCGTGGATCTGTTGTCTCACCCGAACGGCTGGTGGCGCGATGCCGCGCAGCGGCTGCTCGTCGAGCGCGGCGATCGGTCCGCCGTAGGCGCCATCGCGAAGCTCGCCACCGGGTCGAAGGATGCCCGCACGCGTGCGACCGCGCTGTGGACGCTCGAAGGCCTCGACGCGCTCCAGCCGGAGGTCGTGGCGAAAGCGCTCGACGATCCCTCCCGGGACGTCCGCATGTCCGCGGTTCGGCTGTCCGAGAAATGGCTGGGCGAGGGGAACGGGATCATCGAAGCCGCGGTGTTGAAACGGATCGACGACACCGACTGGAACGTGCGCGAGCAGCTTGCGGCCTCGCTGGGTGCGTTGCCGGTGGGCCGGCGCGAGACCGCGCTGGCGTCGGTGCTCGACAAATACGCGACCGACCCCATTGCCGTGGACGCGGCGCTCAGCGGCGCCCGCGGTGCGGAAGCGGCAATTCTCCAGAACCTGATCGCTGGTTCCGAGCAGACCGTCCAACGCGAGACCGCCATCACGATGCTCGCCGCGACAATCGTGCGATCGGGACAGGACGATGGGATCCAGGCGGTTCTCGCTGCAACAGCGGATACGAAGCGGCCGCTCTGGCAGCGATCGGCTCTCCTGAAGGGAGCAGAGGTTGCGCTGCTCGGCGCGACGATGCCCGGCACGCCGGCAAGACGCGGCGGTCCCGCCTTGCCGGCCCCGCCGTGCCCGACGTGCCAGGGCGCGCGAGGCGGTCCGGGCGGCGCGTACGCCTTCCCGCAGGCGGCCCGTCCGACGGCGGTGACGCCCCGGCCGACTCGGTTGAGCAAGGAGCCAGTGGGCTTCACCGCGCTCGCTTCGACTACGACCGACCTCGGTCCCCGCGCTGCGGCGGTGCTCGCGAAACTGGAATGGCCGGGAAAACCCGGCGCATCGGCGCCAATCGCGCCGCTCACGCCGGAAGAGCAGAAGCGCTTCGAAGCGGGACGCGATGTGTATCGGAATATCTGCCAGGCGTGTCATCAGCCCGATGGCCGCGGTCAGGATCGAGTGGCTGCGAGCCTGCTCGGTTCGCCGCTCGCGCTCGCGTCGCCCGACATACCGGCTCGCATCGTCATCAATGGCAAGGAAGGTTCGATTGGTTTGATGCCGCCGGTCGGATCGACCCTGAACGACGATCAGATCGCGGCCGTGCTGACTTACATCCGTCGTGAGTGGGGGCAGGACGGATCGCCGGTCGACCCCGCGACCGTCGCCAAGACACGCCAGTTGGTAGCGGGCCGTACTACCCCGTGGAAGCACGACGAGCTCATGGCAATGGTCGCGGCACAGGAGAAGAAGCAGTAGCGCCCGGATCCGGAGTGCGGGATCCGGGGTTCGACTTTCGCCATATCGTGACGATTGGGCTCCGGTACATAATCTGTGGGCTTGCGCAGACTTCTGGCGTCCGAACAGGCCGGGCTCGTTCTGGTCATCCTCGTCCTGGGCACCATTCTGACCGCGCTTGCGGGGTCGCATGTCGATCGGCTGAGCGGCGCCGAAGTCAACAACTTCCTCAACTCCTACACACTCATCCAGACCGCGACCGACGCGAGCTTCTTTGCGATCATGGCCGTCGGCGCCACGATCGTGATCATCTCGGGCGGCATCGATTTATCGGTCGGATCGATTTACGCCCTCGCGGGCGTGGCAACCGCGCTGGCACTCCGCGCGCTGGGGCCCATGGCCGGCGCGGAAACGTTCTCGATCGGCCTCGTTATCTCCCTCGCGGTCGGCCTTGTCTGCGGCGCTTTGAACGGGCTGATGATCGTCGGCCTGCGCGTGCACCCCTTCATCATCACGCTGGGGACGATGTGGATCCTGCGCGGCGTCGCCTTCGTCGCGAGCCACGCCGAGAGCATTCTGCTGCCGGACGTGCTCACGCGGGTGGCGAAAGCATCGCTTGGCCTCGCCGCGTCGCTCTATCCGGTGCCGATGTTGACGATGCTGCTCGTCACGATCGCGGGGGCGATTTACCTGACGCAGACCGTGATGGGCCGGCACGTGTTCGCGTTCGGCGGCAACCCGGAGGCGAGCCGGTTTTCAGGGCTTCGGCTCTGGCGGATTCAGATCGGCGTGTTCGTGCTCTCCGGAGTGACGGCCGGACTGGCCGCGTTCATGGGGGCGAGCTTCTACGGATCGGCGTCGTGCGTCGACGCGACGGGGTACGAGCTGTACGTGATCGCATCCGCGGTGGTCGGCGGCGCGAGCCTCGCGGGCGGAAAAGGGAGTGCGGTGAACGCGATGCTCGGCGCGGTGCTGATCGTGTTGATCCGGCAGTCGATCCGAACGCTCCACTTCGACCAGAACTACGAGTGGATCATCATCGGCTCGGCCACGATCATCGCCGTCGTGCTCGATCGGACCAGCGCCAGTTTTACGGCGAGGCGGCTCGCGCGTGCTGCGAAATGAAAAGGTACTAGGTAAAAGGTAAAAGGTAAAGAGCCTGAAAGTCGTTCGTGCTGGAATCAATCAGAAAGCAACTCAGGCGTGGAATCAGCAGCGCCTGCAGCCCGAGCGAGGCGCGAAGCCGCCGAGCGAGAGCGCGTGGGGGTGGGGCCCCACGCGCAGTGAAAAATGTGGACAGAATGAGGACTTCTATGACGTCGATACGAAAGCTCACCGCGGTCATCGCGGTCACCCTCTTGCTCGTCGGGTGCAACAAGGAGAAGGGGGCGCCGGCCACGAGCACGCCCGCCAACGCCGGAGGTGCAGGAGGCGGCGCGATCAAGATAGCGATGATCGCGAAGAGCTCGACTAATCCCGTCTTCCTCTCCGCACGCACCGGCGCGGAGGCGGCGGCAAAGGACATGTCGCAGCAGCACGGGGTACCCGTCGAAGTCGTCTGGCTGACGCCGCCTGCCGAGGACGGACAGGTCCAGGCGCAGCGGATCGCGCAGGCGGTGAACGAGGGCGCAACGGCCGTGTTGATCTCGTGTTCGGACGCCGGCAAGGTCACCGGTGCGATCAACGACGCCGTGGACCGCGGCGTGCCGGTCATGACCTTCGACAGCGACGCGCCGCAATCGAAGCGCTTCGCGTTCTATGGCGTCGACGACGTCAAGACGGGCGAGGCGGTAATGCGTGAGCTGGCGACGCAGATGAACGGAAAGGGCAAGATCGCGATCCTCGCGGGCAATCAGAACGCGCCGAACCTGCGGAAGCGCGTCGACGGCGTGAAGCAGGAAGCTGCGAAGTCGCCCGGCATCACGATCGCTGGCACCTTCTATCACATCGAGACGCCGCAGGATGCGGCGGCCGAGGTCATCCGCGTGCAGAACGCATATCCCGACGTCACCGGATGGGCGATGGTGGGCGGCTGGCCGCTCTTCACGCAGACGCTGCTGACGGATTTGGATCCGAAGAAGGTGAAGATCGTCGCCGTTGACGCGCTTCCCGCGGAGCTCGCGTACGTGGACAAAGGGCTCGCGCCCGTGCTCCTCGCGCAGCCGACCTACAAGTGGGGTTACGTCGGCGTCGAAACGATCGTGAACAAGGTCCACATGAAGCAGGATGTCCCGCAGATCATGCCGATGGATCTCGTGCGTGTCTCGAAAGACAACCTCGGCACCTGGGCGCGGCAGCTGAAGGAGTGGGGCTTCACCGACGTGCCCGACGCGTATGCGCAATTGCCAAAATTGCCATAATTGCCAAAATTGCCAGAGGTTCCTTCGCTGAAATTCACTGCTTTGTCAGATGTGCGGTGCGAGAGAGTGCTCGCGCAGAGAACGCACGGATCTCACGCAGAGATCGCGAAGGATCGCAGAGATCCCGGGACGGCGTGCGTTCGCCACGGCCGGCCGGCGGCCGGCCGCAGGGAGGGGGAGAGATCCGCACAGACAAGCGGCGGGGCGCGGTACGCCGTTTGTC
>JBKPTT010000005.1:0-9982 GCA_046735635.1 Acidobacteriota bacterium
GGTTGGAGGGCTTGCCGTTCCCAATCCGGTTGGGTCTGGCGACGCCGCGGGGCCCCTGCATCGAGACGTCGGTTGCGGTCACGGTAATTGGAAATCCCGTGTGCCAGTTGACGATGGCGCCGACATTCCATCCACCGAGTACGGCGTCCGCGAGGCCGTTCCAACCCGCGCGTGGGTTGCCGTTCTTGAAGAACGGCAGCTCGTAGATCGCCGACGTCGTGATGTTGTGTGTGGCGTCGAAGAACGCGGGACCATAGTTGTAGTCGTGGCGGTTGTAATTGTTGCCCGAGTACGCCCCCTGGGCCGCCACGCCCGCGCTGCCGTAGTATCCGAGATTGTCGGTCAGCGTCTTACTCCACGTATACGAGGCGAGGAACTCCAGACCGTTCGCGTAACGTCGCCGGGCGCCCGCCTGAAGTGCGTTGTAATTGCTGACCGCCCACGAGTCGGTGCCGCTGATTTGGGTCACGAGCTGATACACGGAGTACAACGGTCGTCGCTGCTGGAATGGCAGCCACGTCGATGGTGGCCCGGTTCCAGGCAGCGGCTGGTTCCAGTCCGTTGGTGCCACGAGATGTGTGGCGTTGTGACCAACGTAGCCCAGCGTGACAGTGCTGCCCGGGGTGAGCTGGTATTCGAAGGTGAGGTTGTACTGTTGCGTGAACTGTGGACGCAGATCGGGGTTCCACACGCGGATCTGCCCGAATACCTGACCGGTCGCGAGGACGTCGGTGAAGCCAGTCGCGATCGAGCCAGCTCCCGACGATTTGTCGTAGGTGGTATCGGCCTCGGAGAAGAACGGCGCGTTCAGCGGAAGCCGCAGGTTCGATCCGGTGCCCTCCATGTACTGCGTGATCCCATACCCGGCGCGGACGACGAGCTTCTCGTCGAACGTCTTCGGCGTCCAGGCGAACCCGACGCGCGGCTCGAACCCTTTGTAGTACGGCTCGTAGAGGGCGCGACTGTTGCCGTCCTTACCTGCGAACAGCTGCTTGCCGGTCACGATGTCAAAGTTCGATTGCCGGTCGTGGACCTCGTAGACCGGTGAGGTGTACTCCCATCGCATGCCGAGATTGAGGGTCATGTTCGAGCGCAGCTTGAGGTCGTCCTGGAAGAACACGCCAATCCGATTCTGCCGATGTCCCCAGGTGCCGGTCTGGCTGCCTACGCCCTTTCGACTCAACCGATCGAGGAGGAAGTCGGCGAAGCCGGCGCCCGTGAAGTTGGTCCCGCCGTATACGAACAACCCGAGGAGCCCGTTGTTGCCGGGGTAGAACCGATTCTGTTGATACCGTAACCACTGGCCGCCCATCTTCATCGAGTGGCGCCCGTGCGTGATCGTCAGGTTATCCCCGTAGTGGAACGTGTTGGTGACGTTGTCCTCGACAACGCCCACATTGCCGATGGCCGAGAGACCGTTCCCCATGTCGATCGAGCTCAACCCGGGGTGGACCTGAGTGCCAGCGATACCGAGGGTCGCATTGCCATTTCCGAGCCCCGCCCAATCGAGCACGTCGGTGATGAAGACGGCGCGGTTGAACCCGACGCGAGCCTCGTTGACGACCGTGGGACTGAAGATCCGCGTCCAGTTGAGAGCAATGTTCTGCGGACGGTTGAAGCTCTTACCCGTGAGTTGGACGGGCAGCGCCCCCTGAATGCCGTTGGTGTGGAAGTTTGCAAAGGAGTATCGGCCGGACACGTTATTCGTATCCGACAGCCGCGCATCGATTCTGACGTCGAACTGGTCACCGGTGAGCTCGTCCCGAGTGCTCGACGTGTAATTGTTGGGAATATTCGCGGTCCCTGGACGCGTGGGGAGTGGGTAGAGCGCCGGGTTGGCGAAGAGGTTTTTCGCGACAGGATTCACGATGCGCTCCGCCGGAATGCGATTGCCAGGAAACTGCACGCCTGTCTCCGGGTCGATAATCGGTGTCGGAATGCTCGACAGATCGCCAGCCCGCCACTCTGCGGGTGCGACGGTTCGCAAGGCCGTGCCACCGGTCTTCTGGCGTACTCCCTGATAGTCGGTGAAAAAGAAAATCTGATTTCGCATTATCGGTCCGCCAAGAGTGCCGCCGTAGATATTCTGTCGGAGGTCATTTTTGGCCGCGTGGTTGCGGTTGTTCGCCCAGGAGTTCGCATCGAGCGCGTCGTCGCGAAAGAACTCGAACCCGTTGCCGTGCAGATCATTCGACCCTGACTTGAGCGTCGCGTTCACCGTCGCACCGGTGACGTTCCCGAATTCCGCCGAGGAGTTGCTGGTCTCGATTTTGAACTCCGCCAGCGCGTCGATGTTCGGCTTGTAGCCAATGCGGTTGTCGATCGTCTCGTCGACGGAGATCCCGTCCAGCAGAAACGCGTTTCCCTGCTCGCGGTTTCCGTTCACGAACGGACGTCCCTGTCCACCCTGCAGACCCGGTCCGGTGAACCCGCTTGGATTCGGCGTAATGGTCCCCGGGATGAGCAATGTGAGCTGCTGGAAATTCCGACCGTTGAGCGGCAGACCGACAGTCGTATTGCCGGAGATGACGGTTCCGACTGTTGGATTCTCGGTCTGCAGAACCGGCGACACGCCGCTGACCGTCACTTCGTCGGTCACGGCGCCGAGTTCGAGGGTCAGATCGACTCGTGCCGTCTGATTTACTTCGAGCTGGATGTCGCCCGAAACGACCTTCTTGAACCCCGCCAATTCGGCGGTGACGACGTAGGTGCCGACTGGCAGAAACGGGATCCGGTACACGCCAGCGTCGCTCGTTTCTGCAGTGTTCTCCAATTTCGTCGCCTGATTCACCGCGACGACCTTGACTTTCGGGACAGCAGCGCCCCCTGGATCGACGACCGTGCCCGTCAATGTGGCCGTGTAGGTTTGTCCGAACGCCGTCGCCGGCTGCCAGACGGTCGCTAGCACGGTCAGCGCAATCGATAGAGCGACTCGCGGCATCCTCATTGGTTTGCCTCCAATTGCAGAATTCCGGTAACGATGTCGCAGCCCTGCGCATGAGTCAAGGAAAACGACGCGAGCGACCGGTATTCAGTGGCAGCCGGCCACGTCGCACCCGATGTAAGCGTTTGCATCGCCAGTTGTGCTTCCGCCGTGCGGATCTTCGCGGCCTCGTCCAGCGACTTGCCCTGAATACCCCGCTCGCCTCGGGTGAGATAGATGACGGTCACCTTGTGGCCCGCGGCGGCGTACATCGACAGCGTGCCGCCGCAGCCGGATTCCGGATCGTCCGGATGGCCTCCGACGCAGACGACTTTCAACGAACCGGGTTGGATTTGGGTAACGAGACCGCTCGCGGTATACGCGGCGCTCAGCCTCAACGCATATCCGAGAAAGTCGCGTCGTGGGTAGAGGTGCGCCATTTCGCCCTGCTGAAGCCTACATCAACCTCGCCGTTCACCGAACCGTCTCTCGTTGACGACACCTCAACGGCGTTTCGCGCCGACGCACGATTGAAACTTCAATGAATGCGAAGCGCCGCGCTTGGCGTTCCTCTTGCCTGCAGCTTCGTCGCGAATTCCAGGTCAGGCTGCCGCGTCAATTCAGGTGACCCGTGATCCCCAGAATTGCCTCCGTGATACCCGTGTGCCTGCTCCTCGTCGAATCCCATGCGCTCGCCCAGGACGTCGTCGACGTCGCCGCCAGGCTGATTGGCCGTCCATACGAGTGGGGGGCTGAAGGTCCAGAGGCGTTCGACTGCTCGGGCCTGACTCAGTTCGTTTACCAGGAGTTCGGCATCGACCTTCCGCGCCGCGCAATCAGCCAGTCCAAGACTGGCGACCCCGCCGGGAGACGATTGCAACGAGGAGATCTTCTGTTCTTTTCGACCGATTCACGCCGCTCGTTAGTCACACACGTCGGGCTGTACGAAGGCAGCGGACTCATGATCGACGCGAGCAAGCGCCACGGGCGGGTTCAGCGAGACGATCTGACGGACCCTTTCTGGGTGGAACGTTTCATGTTCGCCCGACGCGTCACAGGGTCGTTTGCCGGCGGCGACGGTCCCGCTCGGCGGAACGACCCGAGCGTCGACTTGCCTCGCTCATCGAGCACGCAAGGCCGGGCCGCGGTCCGCGTGCTCGAGCGCGTCGCTGACATTCTGCTTCGACGCCCCGGTCGGTAGCCCGCTACCGATCCTTTTCTTTCAGCGCCTTCAACGCCTGCTCGTACACGGGCAGATTGACTTTCTGGTTCTCCGGAATGTTCTTCAGCGCCGTTTCCCAGTTGGCGATCGCGTTCTTGACGTCACCCAGCGCGGTATACCCTCGCGCGAGACCGACATACGTCACGAACTTGTCGTCGGGATGCCGCTGTCGATTGAGCGTGAACACGGTCATCGCCTTCTCTTTCTTGCCCGCCGCGATGAGCGAGGTGCCGTACTGGTGGATGCCCCCGACGGGCGCATCGTCCATCGCAACCGCCTCGTCCATCACGGGGTCGGCGTCGCCGTCGCGGCCCATCGCGCGAAGGACGGCTGCCTTCGTTCGCAGGGTGTAGAAATCCTTCCGTCCCTGGGCAGCGTTGCGAAACGGTTCGCTGATCGCCTTATCGGCCCACACGAGGGCCTCCTCGAGATTGATCTTGTTGTCGGCGCAGAACTGTGCGGCGTTTTGCCAGTTCTGGTAATTGAATCCGGGCCAGCCGAGCAGATCCTTCCGCATCTGATCGACATAGAGCTGCAGCGAGTCGGGCACGTCGATCTTCAGCGCGACGCGCTGTTTCTCCCACTGCAGAAACGCGACAGCGGACTCGAGGCGGCGATCGTCGAAGCCGTAGGTGAGAAACTCGGTATACGGCGCCGGCTCCGGCGTAGCAGCAACACGTGCGACGTCGTACTTCGCATCGTACTGATACGCGCCCCACCCGACTTGCGTCGAGAGGATCCACGTCCATGGAGCCGCCGGTTGTATCTCGAGGAAGAGGCCATACGTTCCCGCGCGGACGGCGTGGCCTCCGACCTTGACATCGTGCGAAAAGCTGATCGTCGTGGTCTCGTTCGCACCCGCGCGCCACGGCGCTGCCTTCGACGGTCCAAACCCGTCGTCGAACATCCCGTACTTCACCAGCTCGCCCCAGATATGGCCCGTGCGGTCGCGGCCTGCCGGGCCGTGCACGTTGGGGCTGTGATACGCGATGGTGACCTTGACGAGACCGATCCACTGCGACACCTCCGCCTTTTGGTTCATCCCGTTTGGCGGCTGGGACACCTCCGAGAGTTCTTGCGCGCGGAGGCTGCCGCCGGTCAGCAGCAGCACGAGAGTCAGTGATGCACGCGCAGCGAGCTTGTTGAGTGACATGCCCCGCGCGCATGCGAGATCCGCTCCAACACGCGGGCTGGTAACCGCGCGCGAACGCCGCACCAGCACCAGCGACTCGCCGTCTCCTGCCGTTCGCATCCGGACAACAGACGTCCGGCCGTGGGACACGGACGCATCTCCTTTGGAGTATCCTTGCTTCGCCGCGCGAACCGGCGCGCCGGCAACACATGCTTGGCGAGACCATCTCCCATTACCGCATCACCGACCTGCTTGGCGCGGGAGGCATGGGCGTCGTTTATCGCGCGGAGGATGTCCGGCTGAAACGGATCGTCGCGCTCAAGTTCCTTCCCTCGGACGCGACGGAGGATTCCGAAGCGCGCGAACGGCTCGTCGCGGAGGCGCAGACCGCATCCGCGCTCGACCATCCGAACATCTGCACGATTCACGAGATCGACGAAACGCCGGACGGCCGTGTTTTTCTGGCGATGTCGTACTACGAGGGAGAAACCCTCAAGGCGCGCATCGCCCGCGGCGCGCTCCCGCCGGCGGAAGCGCTCGCGATTGCAGGGCAGGTCGCACGCGCGCTGGCCGCCGCGCACGACGCCGGCATCATCCATCGGGACATCAAGCCGGCGAACATCATGCTGACGAGCAGTGGCGCCGTGAAGCTCCTCGATTTCGGGATCGCGAAGCTGACCGGGCGCACGTCGTTGACACGGACCGGTGTCACCGTCGGGACGATCGCCTACATGGCACCGGAGCAGATCACCGGGCAGATGGCGGATCAGCAGTCTGACGTCTGGGCACTCGGCGTCGTTCTCTACGAAATGATCGCGGGCCGCCGCCCATTCGATGGGGAGCACGAGATCGCGGTGATTTCCGCGATTGCGAGCACCGCGCCGCCCCCGCTCTCGACCGGGAACGGCGAGATTCCGTCGGGTCTCGAGCCCGTCATACGGCGTGCGCTTGAAAAGTCACGCGAGGCGCGGTACGGGTCCGCCCACGAGCTCCTCCGCGATCTCGAATCCTTGATTGCCAGCCAGGGCACCGCAACCATCCCGGTCTCCTCTGCGTCCCGGCACCGGAGTTTTGGGACAGCGGCCCTCGCATTGGCGACGATGGTCGCAATCGGATCAGTGGCGGGTTGGTTCCTCGTGCGTCACCGCCGCGTACAGCGCGCGCATGACACGCTGACGCGGATCGCCCAGTTGAACAAGGAGGAGAGATTCTTTGCCGCTTACCGGCTGCTGCGCAATGTCGAGGATGACCTCGCCGACGATCCGGAGCTCCGGAAGGTGCGGGATTCGATGCTGTTTCCAATGTCGGTACGGACCTCGCCGCCGGGTGCGGACGTCTACATCAAGGGATACAGCGAGACGAAGGAACCCTGGATCCCGCTCGGCCGGTCGCCGCTCGGGAACGCGATGGCGCCGCTGGGCTATTACCGATGGCGGATCGTCAAGCCCGGGTTCACGACCTTCGAAGGGGCGCGCCCGGCCGGCATGAGCGAGCAGACGTTCACGCTCGCACCGGAGGGAACGCTCCCGGCGGACATGGTGCAGATCCCGGAGGGATCGGCGGTAATTCCCGGCGTTGGTCGAGTGCCATTCGATGCGTTCTTGATGGATCGATTCGAGGTCACCAACCGCCAGTACAAGAAGTTCATCGATGCCGGCGGGTATCGCACGCACGAGTACTGGAGCGGCCCATTCATAAAGGACGGCCGCGAGATCTCCTGGGACGACGCGATGAAGGAGCTGCGTGACGCGACGGGCCGTGAAGGTCCCGGAACCTGGGAGCTGGGCGCATATCCGCAAGGTCAGGACGACTACCCCGTGCGCGGCGTCAGTTGGTACGAGGCTTCTGCTTACGCGGCGTGGGCCGGCAAGATGCTGCCGACAGTGCATCATTGGCGGCAGGCCGCGTCGGTCGGAAGTGTTTTCTCCGACATCCTGGAGCAGAGCAATTTCAGCGCGAAAGAGCCCGCAGCCGTTGGCACGTATCAGGGGATCGGCGAGTTCGGCACCTACGACATGGCCGGCAACGTCAAGGAATGGTGCCGCAACGTCGTTGGCGAGAAGCGCTACACGCTCGGCGGCGCCTGGAACGAGCCGAACTACACCTATCGCGCGGCTGATGCCCGGCTGGCTTTCGACCGTTCACCCAACAACGGTTTTCGGTGCATCAAGCTCGCGCCTGGCACGACGCTCGCGACCGCCCTCGACCAGCCGATCCAGTCGCTCGCGCGCGATTACACAAAAGAGACGCCCGTCTCCGATGAGGTGTTCCGAATCTACCAGGGGCTGTTCACCTACGACCGTACGGATCTCAAGGCAACGGTGGAGTCTACCGACGACAGCTCGGAATTCTGGCGCAGCGAGCGCATTACCTACGCCGCCGCATACGGCGGCGAGCGGATCGTCGCCTACCTGTTCCTGCCGAAGAACGCGCGGCCTCCCTACCAGACCGTCGTGTATTTCCCGCACTCGGGCGGCGAGTACCTGCGTTCGTTCCAGCACGCCGAGATGAGCTACCTCGGGTTCATCGCCAAGGGAGGACGCGCGCTGCTGTTTCCCATGTACAAGGGCACGTACGAGCGCCGGCTCGAGACGCCCCCCGCGGGCCCGAACGAACGTCGCGACCTGACAATCCAGCAGATGAAAGATCTGCAGCGATCCGTGGACTACGCCATGTCACGGCAAGACCTCGATCACGACCGGCTGGCATACTTCGGTGTGAGCCTTGGCGCACGCCTCGGCGCGATCGCGCTGGCGATCGAGAAACGCTTCAAGGCCGCCGTTCTCTGGTCCGGCGGCTTCAGGAGCACGCCCGCGCTTCCGGACAACGACGAGATCAACTATGCGCCGCGCGTGACGACCCCCGTCCTCATGCTGAACGGGCGCGACGATTTCACGTTCCCGATCGACACGTCGCAGGCGCCGATGTTCAAGCTGATCGGCACGCCTGCCAAGGACAAGCAGCACGTCCTCTACGACGGCGGGCACGTCTTCCCGTTCGCGCGGATTATGAAGGACACCCTCGACTGGCTGGACAAATACCTGGGGACGGTCAAGTAGAAGCTCGGTCTGGTTCTCGCTACTCTCCCCTCAGCGCTACGACAGGATCCACGCGCGTTGCGCGGCGTGCGGGCAGGAAGCTCGCGAGACACGCGACGACGCCGAGGAAAGTGGCGACGGCTGCGAACGTCACGGGATCAAATGGACTGACCTTGTAGAGCAGCGAGCGCGCCGCCGGCATGGCAACGGCCGCGAGGACCGAACCGATCGCGATACCGATGCCGGCGAGGACGACGCCCTGCCCGACGATCAGCCGAAGGATCTGGCGGCGGCCTGCGCCCAAGGCGAGCCGCACGCCGATCTCCTGCGCCCGCTGCGAGACCGAGTACGAGAGCACGCCATACACGCCAATGGCCGCCAGGAGCAGGCCAATGATTCCCGTCGTCCCGAAGATCCAGCCATAGAGGCCGTACTGCCAGAATTGCAGCCGCCGCACCTCCATCATCGTCCGGACCTGGGCTGTCGGCAGATTCGGATCCGAGGCGCGAATCGCCTCGCGGACCGCTGACGTCACCGAGGCGGGATCGCCATCGACCCGAATGGTCAGCCCCGTGTTCAGGAACTGCTGATACGCAAACGGGACGAATGCGGCCGCCGGCGCCTGATCGTTTCCGGGATCGACGCCGTACAGGTTGAAGTCCGGGGTGACGCCGACGACTGTGAACCAGTCCTCGTTGGGGCCATCGAGTTTGAACCGCCGGCCGATCACGTCGCCGGAAGGCCAGAACTGGCTCTTCATGTGCTTGTTGATGACCGCCACCGGCGAGTGGCTCCACCCCTCGGCGTCGGTGAAGTCACGCCCTTCTACGATCGGCAGACCGAGCGTCGCGTTGAAATGGGGCGTGACGCCGATCAGCGAAATGCGTCTCTGCTCCTCCCTCTGCACGGCGCGCCCCTCGACGATGACGGTGCCGCCGCCTCCGCCACCGCTGAGCGGCACGAAATTCGACGCGAACGTCGCGCGCACTGCCGGCAAGGCCTCCACGCGACGTACGATGTCCTCGGCGCGCCTCAGTTTTGCGTCCGGCTCCTCGTAGATCGCGCCAGGCAAATAGAAGCGCATGGTCATCAGCGGCTTCGGATCGAACCCGAGATCGAACGCACCAAGATTCCAGAACGTGCGGACGAACAAGAGCGCGCCCACGAGCGCGACCAGCGCAAACGCGATTTGCGCGACGACGAGCGAACTGCGGAGAAACGATTTCGCCACGCTGTTGCCGCGCGTTCCTTCCTTCAGCGTATCGTGCAGGTTCCCTCGCGAGATCTGCAACGCCGGAAAAAGTCCGAAGACGATGGCCGTGCCGGCTGCAATCACCACGGTGTAGAGCACCGAGCGCCAGTCGATTTCCCAGTGAACGTAGTAAGGAATCTGGTCGGGCGGCACGGCGGCGGCGATGAGGCGCGTCCCGGCGACTGCCAGAAGTATTCCGAGCGGAACGCTGAGGAGACCAAGGACGAGGCTCTCGGTGACCAACTGGCGGACGATTCTGCCGCGGCCGGCGCCAAGCGCGGCGCGCACGGAGATCTCCCGCCGACGGCCTGTTGCACGGGCCAGCAGAAGGTTCGCCACATTCGAGCACGCAATGAACAGCACGAGCGTCACGCCTGCCATCATCAGCAGGAGCACGAGCGGCACCTCGCGGGGA
>JBKPTT010000006.1:0-20023 GCA_046735635.1 Acidobacteriota bacterium
GTCAAACAGGATCTTGCGCGTCGGAAACGCCTCGCGAATCCTGATGACCGCGCCGAGCGTACCGGTGAGAAATATGAACGGTGGGGTGGGGATGAAGTAAGGCAACGTCGCGTCGACGTTGTACCGGCGGCACAGCAGGTAGTGGCCCATCTCATGGGCACCAAGGATGCCGAGCAGCGTGCCGCTGTACCAGAATCCTTTCAGCAGCAGCGAAAGATTGAACGGGGGGACCGAGGAGAACTCGGACACGAACGAGGCATAATGCCACGCGCCGGCGAAGGTGGTCGTCGCAATCGTCAGTACGAGCAGGACAGCGTGCAACCAGAACCGGCTCTGGAACTTGCGGCGCGGAGGAGGGAAGACGAAAGACGCGTCGAACGGAACATCACCCGGAAAGCCCGGGTCGCCGGACGGAAAACGCAATTACCCTCCGATGTTCTGGAGGTCTTTGCCCGGCTTGAATCGGATGGTGCGTCCGGGCGGTATCCGCACTTCCTTGCCCGTTCGCGGGTTGCGGCCGATGCCGCGCTTGCGAGGCTTGACCTGGAATACGCCGAAACCGCGCAGCTCGATTCGCTCGCCGCGCTGCATCGACAGGCGCATCGCATCGAAGACGGCGTCGACCGCTACCTCGGCCTTGACCTTGGTAATGTCGGCCACCTTGGACACCTCGTTGACGATGTCAACCTTGATCATGCTTAGGCGCTCCCTGGGATTTGTAAATACTATAAATATATACACTTACGCTGTCAAGCGCGGTGCTAACTACACTTTTGCATGACACTCAAACGAGGCTCGAGAGCTCCTGCGGTCGTGCTGGTCGGCCGTCCTAACGTCGGAAAGTCCACGCTTTTCAACCGGATCACCAATACCCGCCGCTCAATCGTTACGCCGATAGCCGGCACGACCCGCGACGTCATCGCGCAGCCTGCTGAGTGGCAGGGGGTTACGTTCACGCTCGTCGATACGGGTGGGATGTTTGGCGCCAGCCAGGATCCTCTCCACGAGCTCGTCCTCCACGCTGGGGAACGGGCCATCGAATCGGCGGAGGTCGTTGTTTTCGTGGTGGATGGGCGCGAAGGACTCGTGCCGGGCGACCAGGAGATCGCCGCCAGGCTCCGAACCGTCCACGCGCCAGTGCTCCTGGCGGTGAACAAGACCGACGATCGCCGCGCCCGAGGCCGGGCCGTCGAGTTCTACGAGCTCGGTTTCGAACCTGTCATCGAGGTTGCCGCCGAGCACGGCGAAGGGGTAGGCGATCTCCTCGACGAAGTCATTCGCCGGCTGCCGGCCCGCCGCGACGCGGGGAGCTCGCCGGACATGCCGGAAGAGACCGCCATCGCCATCGTCGGTCGGCCGAACGTGGGGAAGTCGTCGCTGCTGAACCGGCTGCTGCGCGAAGAGCGTGCGATCGTGAGCGAAATCCCGGGGACCACGAGGGACACCGTCGACGCCGTGCTCAAGTGGCACCATCGGACGTTTCGTATCGTCGATACCGCCGGGATTCGACGGGCCGGCCGAGTCGCGCGCAGCGGACAGCTCGAGTCGCTCAGCGTGGTGCTCGCGCGGCGGGCCATCGAGCACGCCGACGTGGCGGTGCTCATGATCGATTCGGTGGAAGGCGCAACCGATCAGGACGCCACGATTGCAGGGGAGGCGGAGAAGGCCGGCTGCGGGATCATCATCGCGGCGAACAAGTGGGACCTGATGAAAGGGCGCGGCGCGGACTTCTCGAAGAGTTTCGATGACAAGCTGCGGCAGCAGACGAAATTCCTGGAGTACGCGCCAATCCTGCACATCTCGGCTGCGACGGGTGAGCGCGCGGCCAAAGTGCTGGAAACGATCGATAAGGTCGCCGAGGCGCGAATGCGGCGTGTGCCGACGGGGGAGCTGAACCGCTTCGTCCAGACCGTCACGGCCGCACATCCCCCGGCGAGCCCGGGCAAGCGCGCGGTCCGGATCCTCTACGCGACGCAGAAAGGCGTAGCGCCGCCGACCTTCGTGCTCTTCACGAACGTCGCGACGGAATTCCACTTCTCGTACGAGCGCTTTCTGGTCAATCGGATTCGAGAGGCTTTCGGGTTCATCGGGACGCCGATTCGCCTGCAAGTGCGGCGGCGACAGAAGTAGGGCGGGCCTTTAGGCCCGCCGCTCTTGCCGGGGCTAAAGCCCCGGCCTACCTTACGTGTTCCATTGCATGCTGCCGCGACAGCCACGCGGCGAGGGCGCCCATGCCGGCGAACACGACGATGTAGGTCAGGCCAGCCGTCGCGCGCCAGCTGGCAAAATCGGTGGTCAGCGGCGCGCGGAGCAGCATGAAGTGCGTGGCCAGCGCGGCGATCGTTGCGAGCAGGCCGTAGCGTAAAATCACCGCCACGAAGACCGCGGTGATCGCGGTGCCGACTGCCAGATCGAGCAACGGTGTGCCCGCCGGGAACATGCCCTGAATCACGGGCCACACGAAGACGCACACCGCGGCGATCCATGCCGCCCATGCGCGTTTCAGGACGATCAGCAGCGCGACGACGCCGACAACCCCGAGCATCGAAGTCGAGACCGCGCTACCCACCGTGAGCACGATCGCGGCGAGGACGTGACGGAAACCCATCAGCACGATAGGGTCGCCCGAGATGGGAATCGGCTCGGGCCGTCCGAAGAGCGGCGGTAAAAGATTGTGCAGTCCGTAGAACACCGTCATCAGGAGCCCGGCTGAGATCCCCAGCATGATGTCGCGGCCGACGTGCGGGTCTTTCCACTGCCCCGAAATCAGACGTGTCCAGCCGATCAGGCTGTCGGGCGAAAACCGCCGGATGTATGGCTCGAGACCGAGATAGGTCAGCCACAGCACGGCTGCCTGAAACAATGCGGCGCCGCACCGATCGAAGATCCGTTCGATCTCTCGATCGATGCTGGCATAATGCGTCGCGCCGAGCATCCAGCCGATCACCGCCGTGCCGAACACGATGGACGCTGCGCGAATAGCCCCGCGGCGGTCGCCGCGGCTCGCTTTCAGGTTGCGATGTGCGAGGACCACGCCGGCGACGAGAAGCCCGGGCATCACGATCCCCGTCATGGCATCCACGAACCGGTCAAACAGCGAGGGCGGGACCGGGACCGAGCGTGGCGACTGCGACCAGGGTCCGATGATCGCAAACGACACCGGCTTGCTCTTGTATGCGGCGGCCTCGATCCGGAACACCTGCTCGGAGTCTTTGTTCAGCCGTCCTTCCCACGCCATCCGCTCGTCGCCAAACACCGTCGGGTTGATCGACGGGGGTACGGGCCTGAAGGATGCGATCGGTATTCCGGCAGACGTGAACAGCGCGTCCCAGTTCGTGGGCGGGCGGGCAGCGCCCGCTGGTGCCAATGAGTCATCGAACGGCGGCGGGACGGCAACGAACTCCGCAAGCCGTCCGGACGCATCGACGACCGTCAGCGTCATGCCGGCCACCGTAAGCGGCGGGTTGGTCGCTTGCACCGTCGCGGCGTCGAGCGGGACGAGAGGCGTCGGACTCGTCCGGTACCACGACACAAGTGTCTCGGGTCGATCCGTCGCCAGCAACTTCCATCGATCGCGTGCGTTCGTCGTGCGCGCGATGAACCGGGCATAGTCGGTCGAGGTGGCGACGCCCGATGCCGCATAGTGCGACGAGGTGTCGTAGCCCAGCCTTCCAAGCGCTTCCTGCGCGCGGTCCTGCAGGGCGGCGGGAGGCTTGCCGCTGGGTACTCTGTTGATCAGCATGACGCGCTGGTACATCACCGTGAGTGCGGCGAGCGAAATCGCGATCCACACGAGCCCCGTCGTCACCCAGCGCGACTTCACGGCATTCGCAGTCCCTGCGGCCGCGACCATTTCGGGCGACGGTGTTTCGCCCGCCGCAAGCGCCGCGGCCAGCGGATCGCCTCCCGGCAGCGATGCCGAAACCGCCAGCGCAGTGCCTGGCCGCTGAGCGGGCGCCGGCCGGAGGCAGCGCAGAATCGCCGTTTCGATCTGCGGATCCAGATCGCGGACGAGCGCCGAAGGCGGGACGATGCCGGACTGTTCGCGCATGCGAATGAGCTCGGCAAGATTCTTCGCGTCGAGCGCGCGTTGGCCCGTGAAGACCTCGTACATCACGAGGCCGAGCGCATAGATGTCGCTGCGCGCGGTGACCTGGCCGCCGCTGAGCTGCTCGGGCGCCATGTAGGCCGGCGTCCCGGCGCGGACGCTCTCGCCCGCGAGACCGGCCAGGCCGAAGTCGGTGACGCGCACGTCGCCCGCGGCATCGATCATCACGTTGGCGGGTTTCAGGTCACGATGGATCACGCCGCGCTCGTGCGCGGCGGCGAGCCCGGCGCACAGCTGCCGCGAAATCACGAGGGCACGGTCCTGCGGGAATCGGCCGATACGCCTGAGAAGCGACGCGAGATCCTCTCCGTCGATGTACTCCATGGACAGGAACGTGTTTCCCGCTTCCTCGTCGATGTCGTACACCCGAACCACGTTCGGATGTGAGACCTGCCGCGCCATCCGAACTTCCGTGTGGAGTTGCGTGAGCCGCGCCGGATCGCGATCCACATCGGGCGGGAGGAACTTCAGCGCGACGACCTGTCCCAATTTCAGATCGTCGGCGCGAAACACTTCTCCCATGCCTCCGCGTCCAAGTCGCTCGACGACGCGGTAGCGTCCGTTGCCGAGCAGTGTCCCGGGCGGGAAGCGGCCGTGGTCGATCGAGTCGGACGAAGTGAGCCAGCCCGAGGAGGGGCTCGGCGGCCGTGAGCCCTCCGCGAGCCGCGTCTCGTCCGTGTCGCTGACTCGTGTTTCGTCGTTCACTGAGGGCTCACTCGGGGCTCACGCAGGCAGAAAACGCTGGAATATGCCCTCGCCGGCGCGCGAAACGTAAAACGCATAGGCCGCGGCTCCGCCGACGATGAGCAGCGTCACCGCCGACATCGGTGCATCCAGCCGCGTCATATCCGTCGTCAACGAAACGTTCCTCAGGATCATGTCCGTGAGCAGTGCGAGCGAGATCGTCAGCAGGCCGAAGCGAAGCAGCGCGAAGATGGCGATCGCGCTGACGAGCGTCGCCAGCGTGACTGCCGCCCACGGAGCAATTGTCTCCGACTCGGAAGCAATCACGCTGGCGCACAGTACGAGAGTGGTTCCGATGGCCACCCATCGCCGCCGGACGAGAGCCGCGATCACGGCGTACATGAATGTCACCAGCATCGTGGTCTGAAGCGCGTTCGGGATGAACCTCACCAGCAGCGACAGCGCATAGCGCGTCCCCAGGAAGTATGCCGTGTTCGATCCCTGCAGCTGGCCGGGGACCGTGGTTCCCGGAATCAGGGTCTTGGTGGTTTCGAGCAGCGCGAAGAGCACGCCTGCGGCGATTCCAACAAGGACATCACGGCCGACACGCGGATCGCGGACATCGCCCGACAGCAGACGGGTCCAGGAAATCAGGACATCCGGGCAAAGCCGGCGGACGTACGGCTCGAGACCGAGGTAGAACAACCATGTGAACCCCGTGTTCAGCATGGCAAACGCGGCAAACATGAAGAACCGATCGAGCTCGGTTCCGAGGTCGAAGTAATGTCGCGCGCCCAGCAGCCACGACACGATCCAGACGGCAATGAGAAAGGACGTGAGCCGCCGTGCGCCGCGTTGATCGGCGCGGCCGCTCTTCAGGTTGTGCCGCGCCAGCGCGATGGCGCCGAGGAGCAGCGCGAGGACGAGAACCGTGCCGGCGAGCGAGACCGCGCGGCTTCGCGCCGATGGCAGCGGAGCCTCCATCCGCGCTGGCCGCGACCAGGGCCACACCACCTGAAAATAGACCGGACGGCCCCGATAGGACGTCGCCTCCACGCGCACGCTGACGGCCGGGTCGCCGGCCGTCGTGCCTTGCCAGGCGCGGCGATCGTCGCCGTACGTCCGCGGTGTCCACTGCGGCGGGACCGTGGCGAACTTTCCGATGTCCAAACCCGCTGCGGCGAACATCGGCGTCCAGTCCGGCGCCGGCGGAGGATCGGTTGACGTATCCACCTGCGGTGGCATCGTCATGTACTCGAGCAGGCGCCCGCGGTCATCGACGATGACGTTCGCCATGCCCGAGAGGGCGAGCGGCGGATCGAAGTACAGCGGCGCCCACGACGTGCTGTCGGGCATCAGCGGACGCGGACTCGTGCGATACCAGAACCGCAGCACCGCGACCGTCCCGTTCGACAGCGCCTTCCACCGTGCACTGGATTGCTGCGGGTCTTCCGCCGCCCATGCCATGTACTCGGCGTTGAGGCCGACGCCTCGAGCGTAGTCGCCTACGCGCCCGGAGAACCCTGCTATCGACAGCATTTCACGCGCTCGATCTTCCAGCACGTCGGCAGTCTTGGACAACGCGACGCGGTTCACGAGCAGGACGCGATCCGCCATCACCGAGAGAGCGACGAGCCCGACCACCACGAACGAGAGCAGCGCCACGCCCGCGCCGCGGCCGAGCGCGCCGGTCTCTCCCGCGGCGGCGACCATCTCGGGAGAAGGGGTTTCTCCAGCCGCGAGTGCGGCCGCCAGCGGATCCCCGCCGGGCAACATTGCCGACACCGCGAGCGCCGACGCGGGGCGCTGATTCGGGTCCGGCCGAAGGCATCGGAGGATGGCGGCTTCGATCGCCGGATCCAGATCTCGGACGAGCGCCGTCGGTGGGACGATCCCCGATTGCTCACGCATTCGAATGAGCTCGGCGAGGTTCTTCGCGTCGAGCGCCCGTTGGCCGGTGAAGATCTCGTAGAGCACCAGCCCGAGCGCGTAGATGTCGCTCCGGACCGTGACTTCGCCGCCGCCGAGCTGCTCGGGCGCCATGTAGGCCGGGGTGCCCGCGCGGACGCTTTCTCCGGAAACTCCCGCGAGCCCGAAGTCCGTGATTCGCACCTTGCCGGTGCCGTCGATCATGACATTGGCCGGTTTCAGATCGCGGTGAATGACGCCGCGCTCGTGCGCGGCGGCGAGCCCGGCGCAAATCTGGCGCGAGATCTCCAGCGCGCGGTCCTGCGGGAACCGTCCGATGCGCTTGAGCAGCGACGCGAGATCCTCGCCGTCGACGTACTCCATCGACAGGAACGTGTTGCCGTCCTGCTCGTCGATGTCGTAGACGCGGCAGACGTTGGGGTGCGAAACCTGCCGCGCCATGCGAACTTCGGTGTGCAGCTGTGTCAGGCGCGCGGGGTCGCGGTCGACGTCGGGCGGCAGGAACTTGAGCGCGACGGCCTGACCGAGCTTGAGGTCGTCGGCGCGAAAGACTTCACCCATGCCGCCGCGCCCGAGTCGTCCCACGATCCGGTAGCGCCCGCCGAGCAGCGTCCCGGGGTCAAAGCGGCCGTGGTCGATTGCGTCCGACGAAGACAACCACCCCGAGCTGGTAGGCCCGTCGCTTCCACTGCTGGCCGGTTCGCCCTGTGCGCGACCGTCGCTCAGCCGCGTCTCGTCGTCGATCGGCAGAGGCACGGGCAAAAGTTTAGCAGGGTCCGGTCTCGAGGATCGGCGAGGAGCGCCAAAGCCCTGATATACTTACGGCTGCGCCCCTGATGTCCGGTGTGACCACGGTAGAGATCCCGAATCGATCGCTATTCCGGCAGCCTGAGGTGTGCGAGATCGCTCAGGTGCAGCCGTACGTCCTCCGTTCGTGGGAGGCGGAGTTCCCGGACCTGGGCGTTGCGAAGACCGAAGGAGGGCCGCGCGTCTACCGGCGCGCCGACCTCGAGTTCGTCCTTCGCATCAAGCATTTGCTGTTCGTCGAAGGGCTCACGCTCGCGGGGGCTCGGCGCAAGCTGCTCGAGGAAACCGATCGCGCGAGCGCCGCGGCGCCTCTCGAGAACCTCGATGCGCTCTTCGGCAGCGACGCGCGCGAGCGGATCCTGCAGGTCAAGCGTGGGCTCCGGGAGATCGCGACGATGCTGGCGCGGAGGCCATCGGAGGCCGGGGACCCGCTGCTGTTCGACGTGACGCCGCCGGTGAGGACGAAAAAGGCGGCGATGAAGAAGGCAGCGAAGCACGCTGCCAAGAGCGTGGCGAAGAAGAAAAGGTAGGGTCGCAAGATTTTCGGGATGTGGCGCAGCCTGGTAGCGCACCTGACTGGGGGTCAGGGGGTCGCTGGTTCGAATCCAGTCATCCCGACCAGTTCTCATCGATCTATTCCGGTCACATGAATGCAACACCAGCGGCCCGGTGAACGATCGCCGGGCCGTTTCTCTATGCACCCGTGAAGTCTGAGAGAGGTATGCGACGTCAGCGCTTGCTCCACTTGCTCGTCGCGCTCTGCGCAGCCGCCGTGGTGGTGCAGGCACAGCAGCCCGATGCCGCGCAGATCGCGCAGGAGCGCAGGCAGGCCGAGCTCGATGTGCCCAAGCTCGTCGAGGTGCTGGAGTTGAAGCCCGGCATGACGGTGGCCGATGTCGGGTCAGGCTTCGGCGCGATGACGGTGGTGCTTGGGCATTGGATCGGCTCGGGTCACGTGTTCGCCACCGACATTACCGATCGTGCGCTCCGGCAAACGCGCGAGTACGTGAAGAACGAAGGGTTGATGAACGTGACCGTGATCGAAGGCGCAGAGGCAGCGACGAATCTGCCCGACGCGTGCTGCGATGCGATCTTTCTCCGCAACGTCTATCACCACATCACTGCAGTCGATCCGTTCAACCGGAGCCTGGTCGCGTCCCTGAAACCTGGCGGACGGCTGGCCATCATCGACCTCGAGGATCGCCGCGGAGGTCAGATTCCCAAGGGTGTGCCCGCCAATCGGGGCGGACATGGTGTCCCGCCGGGGATCGTAGTCGACGAACTCAAGGCCGCGGGCCTCACTCACATCAGAACGTCCGAAAATTGGCCGGCAGGGGAGCCGACTTTTCTCGCCCTGTTTCGAAAGTAGGAACACGGGTGCGCAGCAGTTCGGTCAGTTGCCCGCCGGCGACGGTGACCTGCGCTTCACCGTGCCACCAAATAGATCCAGTCACACACGCCAGCGCGCGATCGTCGTCGGCGAACGTACATTGATGATCTTCCAGCAAGGGGGCGCTGGATTTTCGTCACACTACTCATCAGCAATATTTGCAAGAAGGTGATGTCGCACGCCTGCCACTCGTGGCACACTTGGCGATCTCGCACATACGCGTGAGTGCAGGAGGTGTGAAATGACGACGGCCACGTCAACGCTGCTCGGACGTCCGGTCTGGTACGAATTGATGACGACCAACCCGGCCGCTGCCGAGACGTTCTACAGGAAAGTGATCGGGTGGACGTCTGCTCCGTTCGACCAGTCTCCGAATCCGTACACGACATTCAAGCGGAGCGGCGATGTCGGCGTCGCCGGCCTGATGCAGACGCCGCAAGGCATGAACATGCCGCCGTTCTGGTCGATGTATATCGCCGTGCCCGATCTCGACAAGGCGGCCGCGCACGTCAAACAGCTCGGCGGCAGCGAGCTCTCCGGAGTGATCGACGTGCCCACGGTGGGCCGCATGCAGATGCTGAAGGACCCGCAGGGGGCCGCGTTCTATATCATTCAGCCGGCGCCGAGAGAAGAACGCCCCGAGGCGCCGCCCCAGGTGGGCGAGGCGTCATGGCACGAGCTCATGACCACCGACGCCGAGGCTGCGATGAAGTTCTACTCGGAGGTCTTCGGGTGGCAGCCGAGCGAGGCGATGGACATGGGCGAGATGGGCAAGTACCAGATGTTCAATCGGCCGATCGGCATGATCGGCGGCATGATGAACAAACCGCCTCAGCTGGCATCGGTGCCGCCCAACTGGGCCATCTACTTTCTTGTCGACGACCTCGACGCCGCGGTCCAGCGCATCATCGAGAACGGTGGAAAGATTCTGAATGGTCCGATGGAAGTGCCCGGCGGCGATCGGATCGTGAACGCCATGGATCCGCAGGGAGCGGCGTTCTCGCTGCACGAAAAGAAGTCGTAGCCGCTCAACGATTCATCGGCTGCGCGCCGGCGGCGATCAATTCCTTCACCATCGCCTCCGTGTCGGCGATCTCCGCCGGCGACATCCGACGAGCGGCTTCGGCGGCATAGTTCGACGCCGCTACGCGCAGCTCTCCCGCGGGAAGCCGCAGCTCTGCGAGCCTGGCCCAGAGGTATGCCGTCAGCGGCAACGCCGAAATCAGGGTCGCACCCGACGAAGTGATCCTCAGCGTCGGCGTGGAAACCGACTCGAAGGACATCGCCGTCGCACGGTCGGAGAACGACACGCGGGTAAAGGCGATCACCCAGGCGGTGCGCACGCAGGGAGTCGCCGCCGAGCACGTCAAGACCGACTTCCTCGATCTGCAGCCGCACTATCGCGAATACGAGAACCGCCGCGAGTTTCTCGGCTACTTCGCGCGCCGATCTCTCGTGATTACGATTCGTGACGTGTCGATGTTCGAACCGATCATGTCGGCGGTGCTCGCGGCCGGAGCGAATTACGTCCACGGCATCGATTTCCGAACGACGGAGCTCCGGAAACATCGCGACGAGGTCCGGCGCCTCGCGTTGATCGCCGCGCGCGAGAAGGCTGAAGCGATGGCGGCGGCGATGAAGGTATCAGTCGGGGACGCGATGTCGATTCAGGAAGGTTATTCCGGCTGGTGGTCTCCGTATTCGAGCTGGTGGGGTTCAGGCTACGGCGGACAGATGGCGCAGAACGTCGTGCAGGAGCCCGGCGGACGCGGTGCGGGAGCGGACGATGCGCTGGTGCCGGGGCAGATCTCGGTGACGGCGAGCGTGAACGTCACATTCGAGCTCGGACGCGCGCGCTGAGTCTCTATTGCTTGAAATTCTCCAGCATCCAGATCCAAGACGCCGCGGATGCCGATAGCGACGACGACGACGTCTATGTGCGCACGCGAGATGTTCCTGCCCCTGCTGTTCAAGGGTGAAGCGGAGGCATCAGACGCGCGCCGGACCGCCGACGTGAACGTCGCGACGCCCGGATACTTCGAGACGCTCGGAATCCCGTTCATCGAAGGCCGCGACTTCGTCGAAGCGGACAATGCGGAGAGCCGCGCTGTCGTGGTCATCAACAGCGCCATGGCGCGATTCTGGAAGGGGAGCGCGCTCGGCCGCGAGGTATCCCTCGACAACGGGAAAACGTGGGTGTGCATCGTGGGTGTCGCCGGCGACACGCGTCAATACGGCGTCGAACAGCATCCGATACCGGAGATCTTCATCCGGCTCAAGCAGACGCCGGGAACCGGCGGGCGGATCAATCGTGCGCACCCACGACGATCCGTCGGCGTTCGCAGCGACGCTTCGTGACGCCGTCCACGCCGTCGATCCCGACATGCCGGTCGAGAACGTCGTGGCGCTTCCGGAATTACGCGAGCGGGCGCTCTCGAAACCGCGGTTGACCGCCGCGCTTCTTTCGATCTTCGCGCTGATAGCGCTGACCGTGACGCTTGCCGGGGTGAGCGGCGTCGTGGCGATTTCGGTCACGCAGCGCCTGAAAGAGTTCGGCGTCCGGATGGCGCTGGGGGCGACGCGTGCGCAGGTGCTCGCCGTCGTCGTGAAGGAAGGTTTGGTCCTGGTCGCCACCGGCCTCGCGATGGGACTTGCCGGCTCGATCGTGGCGTCGCGTTCATTGACGGCGCATCTGTACGAGAGTCCAAACAACGATCCGGTGACGCTCTCGATCGTCTGCTTCACGCTGATCGCCGCCGGCTTGGCGTCGTCCGCGGTTCCTGCGCTGCGCGCAACGTCGGCCGATCCTGTCGCATCGTTGCGGGCCGAATAGGCGCCGAACCTCACCGAGCCAGCTTTCGTAGCTTCTTGACAAACTCGGGCGCAAAGGCTGAGAATCCCGGCTCGCCCGAAAGCTGGAGGTTTAAGTGGCTCGATTCGCGCCCCGCCTGGTGGTGGTATCGGCCCTGGTCCTTTGTTGCGGCGCCGCTCCGTGGACCGGCCCCGGGCTGCAATCGCCCTCGGCCCCGACACTCGCTAAGGCGCCGGATGCATCCCTGACGCCGGAGGAGATGCGTCAGTTCCTGCTGACCGCAAAGGTCATCGCTCACAAGGACTCCTCAAAAGGCGTCACCCACCCGTTCCGCCTGACGCTGACCAATGGAACGCTGACGCACGACGCGTTCTTCTCGATGGTGCAAGAAAACCAGCCGATCATGAAATTCGACGGTGGTCGAACCGAGCTGGATTTCGTCGACTCCTACGCGTACAACATCGCGGCGTACGGCGTCGCGCAGGCCGTCGGACTCGACGACATGATGCCGGTCACTGTGGAAATAAAGTGGAATGGCCACAAAGGCTCGCTCGCCTGGGCGGTGGACACGATGTTGGACGAGCAGGCACGGCTCGCGAAGAAGGTCGAGCCGCCCGATCGCGAGGCGTGGAACCAGCAGATGTTCCGGATGCGGGTATTTTCGCAGCTCGTCGCCGATACGGACCGGAATCTCGGGAACGTGCTCATCGATCGCAACTGGAAGCTCTGGATGATCGACTTCACGCGCGCGTTCCGCCATACTCGCACGCTGCTGGCGCCGGGAGATCTGCAGCGCTGCGACCGGCACCTCCTGGCGCGCCTGCGCGAGTTGACGCCGGAGGCTCTCGAGGCGAAGACCAAGCCATTCATCGGGCGCGCCGAGATCGATCCGATGATCGCGCGGCGCGATCTCATAGTACAGACGTTCGAGAAGCTGATCGCCGAACGCGGAGAGGCCCGCGTTCTTTACTGACTCGTGGAGATGACGACATGAGACTCATGAAGCACGTGCTCGCCGTTGCGTCCGTCTTGGTCCTGTCCGCCGGCCCCGCATGGGCCCAGGCGAACGCCCAGCCGAAGCAGTTCGGCGGACTCAAGCTCGTAGACCCGCAGAATCCGCGCGGCCTCGAAACCGACATCTCCATGCGCGTCGACGCGGACCGCCTGGTTCTCGTCGACCCGGTTTTGAAAAAAGAGGTGAAAAGCCTGCCCTACAGCAGCATCACCAGCATCGACGAAACGTATTCGATCACGCCTCCGCTGCCGGCAGGGGTGATCAACCGGAATTCGACCGGCGCAACCTCGATGCCGTCGTCTCTCGGCAAGGAGCCGCGGCACTGGTGGACGATCAACACCGGCGATTCATCGACGATCGTCCGCGTGAGCAGCCAGGTGTACAAGAACCTGAAGACCGCGGTTGGCGAACACAACGTCAAAATCGAGGACGCGGACGCGAAGAAGAAGCAGAAGAAGTAAGAAACACGAACGTCCCCTTCTTGTTCGCGGCGACGATGTCGGGTCTGCCGTCGCCATTGATGTCGCCCGCAACGACTTGAGTTCCGACGCCGGACGCATCGTCGACCAGCGTCGGAACGAAGTCGACCGTCCTGTCGGCTCCGCGCGCGAGCTTGAACCAGTACATCACCGCGGCGTCGTTCCGATCGGGGTCGCCCGTCCGCCCGTGCGACCAGAACCGCTTGCCTGTGACGATGTCCTTGAGGCCGTCGCCATCCATGTCGACGAGGTCGATCGCGTGGATTTCGGAGAACTTGACGCCGTACTTGTTGTCGGACGGCTGGGTGTTCATGAACACGTGCTCGCGAAATCTGATTGCCGCGCCCTCGCGATACTGTTCGTACCAGGCGAGCCCGAATCCATGCGCGGCGAGCGACGTGATGATGTCGTTGAGGCCGTCGCCGTTCACGTCGTAGGCGTACATCTGCGCGCCGCCGGATCCCATAGGCTGCGCGTGAAACGTCCAGACGGGATCACCCGCGAGCGACGCCGGCTGTTCCCACCATCCGTCCTTTTCCAGTAAATCGGAGCGGCCGTCACCGTTCACGTCGCCTACGCCGAGGCCGTGCGTGAAGTTGCCGTACTTCTTATTCGGGCTGATCGGATGGAACGCCCATGGCGTCGCCGGGTTCCTCCAATCGGGCAGGGCGTATCCGTACTGCCCCTTCGTGATGCACACGAGCTCCGGCAAACCGTCGCCCGTCAGGTCGGTGAACGTCGGCGATTCGTTATCGGTCTCGTCGAAGATCCGGTGCCGGGTCCAGTGCCGATCGGCTCCGTGCGGGTTCTCGTACCACGACGTGTCCTTGCCGGGGAAGCCGACGATCAGGAGATCTTTCCAGCCGTCCTTGTTGAAGTCGTAGGGCCAGACGAAGAAGTTGTCGGAGTAGGTGTTCTCCTTTCCCAGGCCTCCCTCGAAGCCGGGGACCTCGATCGTCGTCATCGGGCCGAGTTTCAGTTTGAATGTCGTCGTCGGAGGATAGTATTCGTGACGCTTCTGGAAATCCGGCCCTTCCCACCACCAGGGGCCCGAGATGATGTCGTTTTTTCCGTCGTTGTTCAGATCGGCGAAGTTTGCGCCCTCGCTCCAGAATTGATCGCTGAGTTGGATCCGAGTAAAGGGACGTGGACCGTCGGGCGCGGCGCCTTCGGTGGGTAACCTGACGACAAGTGCCATGGTTGTTACGACGGCAACGCCGATCGAGCTCAGGATTCCAGTCTTCATCTGCGTTCTCCGCTGTTTCCGGTGGTCTGACCCTGGTCTGACCCCGGTCTGACCCTGGTCTGACCCCTCACTGCGGGCCGACGATGTGGTTGATGCCGCTTGCGATCTCGCGGCGTTCGGCGGGATTGGTGGCGCGCCCGAGGCGGTCCGTCAACGTCCGGAGCGCTTCCTGCGTGCCGACGGCCGCAATCCGCCGGACGGTGAACTCGAACAGGTGCGGCAGTTTCGTGTCTCCCGCGAGCGCCAAGGCGTGCGGCATGTCGAGCTCGATGGCGGGCTCGGCGGCGTACCACACCATCAGCGGAATGTTCTGATCGTCGGCGTCCTCCGCGTGCGCGAGCAGTCCTTCGAGCACGGTCCAGCGCTTCGGCGGCGGGACGCGCTGCAGCGCGCTCGCAAGCGAGAGCCGCACGAGCGGAGATTTGTCCGTCCTGGCGAGCTTCGCGAATTGACGCAGCGTCCCGTCCGATACGTGCTGGCTCTCGGCGAGCAGCGTCACCGCCCAGCTCCGAACGTATTCGTCGTCGTGGCCGAGCAGATCCTGCAGCGCGCTTTCGGTGAATCCCTGGGTGACGTGCAGGGCCCACATCGCGCGGAGCTTGCGCGTGACGTCCGGATTGTCTTTGAGGATGCGCCGCAGCGCTTCGTGCACTTTGGGATCCGGTCCACGTTCCTGCAAGACCCGGCGCGCGTGCCGCACGTACCAGTCGTTCCGATTCAGCTGGAGATCCACCAACTCCGCCGAGGAGAGCTTCGCGAGATCGACGCGCACCCATGTGTCGCCGGTGTGGCTGATCCTGAAGATGCGGCCGAGCGACTTGTCGTGCACGTCGGGATTGCTGCTGTGGCACTGGTTCTTGTCGTACCAGTCGATGACCCATACGGAGCCGTCCGGGCCGTAGCGGAAGTTCAGCATCTGGCTCCAGGAGTCGTTCGCTTTCAGGAAGTCGGGACCGTGCCCGGCTTCGTAGCCGGAACCGCTGCGCCGGAGGAGGTCCATGTTCGCGCGCGCGCCATGAATGTTGTTCATCAGGATCGCGTCGCGGTACTCCTTGGGCCAGTTGTCGCCGCCGAGATAGATCATCGCGCCGGCATGCGCGTGGCCACCCCCGGCCGCGTCGGATCGGCTGTTGCCGGCGTGCGGTCCTTTGGTGCCGACCCAATGGACGTGATCCGCGATTGTCTTGATGTCCTCGTACGTGTTCGGATCGATATGCGGACCCGCCTGGCGCTTGTATCGTCCGCCCGGGATCATCTCGTAGAGGTGTTCGATGACGCAGGCGGTGATGAAGGCGTGCCCGTAATCATTGAAGTCGAGGCCCCACGGATTGCTGGTGCCTTCCGCAAACACTTCGAATGCGTGCGTTTTCGGGTGGAACCGCCAGACACCGGCATTCAGTTTCACGCGTTCGGAGTCCGGCGCGCCCGGCTTGCCGACGTTCGAGTTGGTGAACACGCCGTGCGTCCCATACAGCCAGCCGTCGGGACCCCACGTGAACGAGTTCAACGTTTCGTGCGTGTCTTCGTAGCCCCAGCCGTCGAGCAGGATTTGCGGCGCACCCGCGGGACGGTCAGTCGCGGCGTCGATCGGAATGAACATCAAGTAGGGCGCGGCGCCAACCCACACGCCACCGAATCCGACCTCGATTCCGCTCACGAGATTGAGGTTCTCGATGAACACCTTCCGGCTGTCGAGCCGTCCGTCGCCGTCGGTGTCCTCAAATATGAGGATGCGATCCTTTCCCTCGGTCTCGGACGCGCGCACCGGGTAGGTGTGCGACTCGACGACCCAGAGACGTCCCCGGTCATCGAGCGTGAAGGCGATCGGTTTGACGATGTCGGGCTCTCCGGCAGCGAGCGTCACGCTGAAGCCTTCGGGCAGTGTCATCGCCTTGGCTGCGTCTTCGCCCGAAAGACCCGCGTACGGCAGGACGTCCATCGGCGGCAGCGTGCTGACCTCGGCGGGGACGATCTCGTTCGGAAACACGGGACGTGAGTCGTAGAAGCGGAAGTCGTCGAAGTTGATGTGCGCCCACGGGCTTTCGCGCAGGTAGACGGCCGTCGGCGCCCCCGTCTCTTCGTCGACCAGGCGAATGAAGATGTCTTCGTTGGCGTGCGCCCGCAGATCGACGACCGCGGGCCGGAACGCCGTCTGGTCAGCGCCCGAGATGCTGTAGATGATCGTGTTGTCGGACGCGCGAACCAGTTCCACCCTCGTCGTGGCAAATGCGCCGCCGGACACGAGGAAGCTGGCGTAGGGATGCGTCACCGGAAACTGCGTCGAGGAGAGCGTGCCGCGCTTCGAGTTGCCCGACACACCGCTGCTCACCCAGTACCCTCCGGCGACCGCATTCTGCGGATTCTTTCTCTGGGGATCGACCTTCACCAGCGCGAACGCGTCGCCGGTCGCGGTCCAGCCATCGAGCGTCCCGTTTTCGAAATCCACGTTCAGCGTTCGCCCGTTGACCGCCGGCTGCACGCCCGGTTCCTGAACCGGCCGCTGCTCGGAGACTTCGAGGCGGCCCTCCATCCCCGCGGCCCGGTGGCCGGGCACCGAACAGAAGTACGTGTCGCTGTCTTTGACCTTGAACACGACGCTCGACGTCGCGCCCTTGTCGAGGATCTGCGCCGTGCGCACGTTGTGCTTTTCGAGCGAGACGTCGTGCACCATCAGCTCGCCGTTGACGAGATTGATGCGGATGGTCTCGCCCGCGCGCGCCCACAGCGTGGGATTGCGGATGCCGTCGATGTCACCGCCGATGCCTCGGAAGCCGAGCATGTTCGATTCGAGCGTGTATTCGCGGTCGATCGAGGGCGTCTGCGCGTGGCCGGCGAGCGCGAGGAGCGACACCATTGCCGTGGTCGCAACAGGGCGAAGCCATTTCATGGCGCGCGGATGATAGCACCTCCCCAGCCTCCAATCACCCATCGCGAGTCCGCGAGTCTTCGGATCCTCGATTCCCTGGATCGTTGGTGATGGGTCATTGGTCATTCGTAATTGCTATGCTGAACCCACGATGCGGCTGATACGCGCAAGCGTCGTCGCCCTGCTGGCATGCACGACTATTTTGGGCTGTCGAACGGGTGCGCGTCCGCCGCTCGTCGCCGCGCCCACGGCTGCCCCGCTCGCCGCCGGGCCACAGGCCACTTCGGACATCGACGCAACGACCTTGGAGCGCAAGTTGATGTTTGGCTATCAGGGCTGGTTCGGGTGCCCTGGAGATGGCTCACCGCTCGAGGGTTGGGAACACTGGTTCCGCTCAGGCACCGCGAGCATCTCGACGCTGCGCGTCGACATGTGGCCCGACGTGTCGGGACTGTCCGACGCTGAGCGATGCAGCACGCCACTGGCGTTGCCGGACGGACGGCCGGCCCAACTCTATTCCGCGTACAACCCGCGGACCGTCGATCGGCATTTTCAATGGTTGCAGGAGTACGACCTGCCAGGTGTCTTCCTGCAACGCTTCACCGTCCGGCTCGACAGCGCGGCGGTCCGTGGATTCCGCGACGGAGTCGCACGCAACGTGCGGGCCGCGGCCGAAGCGCACGGCCGTGTGTTCGCGATCATGTACGACATCTCGGGCCAGCCACGCGATACGGTCGTCGACGCGGTGAAGCGTGACTGGGTGTACATGGTCGACACGCTCCGTATCACGGACAGCCCGCGATATCTGCACCATCAGGGCCGTCCGCTCCTCGCGATTTGGGGCTTCGGCTTTCGCGATCGTGCGCCGACGCCGCAGCAGGCCGCCGAGCTCATCGACTTTTTCAAGAACAACCCGGACCCGCGGTATCGCGTCACGCTCGTCGGCGGCATTCCCGCTCGATGGCGTACGCTGACGCGCGATTCGCAGACAGGTGAGGCATGGTCGCGCGTCTACCGCTCCTTTGACGTCCTCAGCCCCTGGACTGTAGGCCGCTTCAAGGACGACGACAGCGCAGATCGGTTCTACCGAGAAGAAGCAGGCCCCGACATCACCGAGACGAGCCGCCTCGGGCTCGACTACATGCCCGTCGTCTTTCCGGGGTTCTCATGGCACAACATGAATCCGACTGCGCCGCTCAACCCGATTCCGCGCCGCGGCGGGCGGTTCTTTTCGCACCAGGTCGAACGCGCGCTCGAAACTGGCGCCACCATGCTGTATGGCGCCATGTTCGACGAGGTCGACGAAGGCACGGCCATGTTCAAGCTTGCCCCAACGCCCGGTGACGCGCCGGCCGGCGTGCCGATTGTCACGCTCGACGAGGACGGCGAGCGCGTGCCGAGTGATTGGTATCTCCAACTCGCACGCGAGGCACAGCGGCGCCTGAGAGACCATCAGCCGAAAGGATCTTGCGCGGCCGACTGCCGAGCGATTAAGCAGTAACCGACACCCGGCCTCGTGTGAGAGTGCGACTCTGACGACTGCAACCCGCCGCCAACGCGTATCCAACTTTCTCGGGCTCGAACGCAACATCGTCGCGGTCGCCGGCGCGATGTTCTTCATGGGCCTCGGTGAAGAGCTCTGGAAGCGTTTCCTGCCGAAGTATCTCGCCGCGCTCGGCGCGCCCGTCCTCGCCATCGGGTTGTACGGCACCGTTCGTGATTTTCTGGACGGCCTGTATCAATACCCGGGCGGCTGGGTCGCGGATCGGTTTGGAGCCCGGCGTGCGCTGTGGCTTTTCGTGGCGCTCGCGGCCGCGGGCTACGCGATCTATCTCGTCGCGCCGACCTGGCACTTCATCTTCGTCGGGGTGTTTTTCGTGATGACGTGGTCGGCCATGGCGAGCCCCACGCTCTTCGCCGTTGTTGGAGAATCGCTGCCCCAGGGCCGCCGATCGATGGGCTTTACCGTGCAGGCCATCGTGCGGCGCGTTCCCATCGTGATCGCACCGACGCTCGGCGGCTTGGCGATAACCGCGTTCGGAGTACGCGGCGGCATCCGGCTCGGACTCATCGTGACGCTCGCCCTCACCATCCTGACGCTCATCGTCGTCTCGCGAGTTGCGGTGCCGGAGATGGCGGCGTCCGACGGCACGCGGATTCGTGGCGTCTGGCAGTCGCTGCCCGTGACGTTCCGACGCCTCTTGCTCTCTGACATCTTCATCCGCACCTGCGAAGGCCTGGTCGACGTGTTCATCGTGCTCTATGTGACCAACATCGTCGGCGTCAGCACGGCTCGTTTCGGGTTTCTCGTCGGCGTGCAGACGGTCACGTCGATCGTCGTCTACATTCCCGCGGCACGGCTCGCGGATTCGATTGGTCGCAAGCCGTTCGTCATCGCGACGTTCGTGGCGTTCTCGATGTTTCCTGTCTCGGTCGTCCTTTCGCGTACGCTGTCGCAGCTCGTCGCAGCATTCGTGGTCGGCGGGCTGAGAGAAATCGGTGAGCCGTCACGCAAGGCGCTCATCGTCGATCTCGCACAGCCGCATCTGCGCGCACGATCGGTCGGCGTGTATTACCTGGTGCGCAGCTGCGCGATTGCGCCTGCAGGTTTTCTCGGAGGCGTCCTCTGGAAGATCAATCCGCAGATTCCGTTCTGGGCTGCCGGCGCGATAGGGCTGGTGGGGACG
>JBKPTT010000007.1:0-4109 GCA_046735635.1 Acidobacteriota bacterium
CCCCTGCATCGTCTCGCGATGATCTGCATCGCCAGCCGATCAAGCGGCATCCTCTGCCTCCGCTAGGTGAATGGGAATCTCCACCCCCTCTGGAAAGCCGCGCCAAGAACAAGCTCACCGTTCATGGCTTCGATGAATTTGCGTAGAGTGCCGACGTAGAGTTCCGTTCGGCGCTCCATCTTCGACATCTCGGCTTGGCTCACGCCGAGTATTCGGCCATCGTTTCCTGCGTCAGCCCCTGGCCTTCCGAAGCTACGACAGGTGGAACTGGTGCTACCCACGCCGCACGACGCCTCGTAACCCTGCGGCGCAGATGCCGAAGCACCCGAGTCGATGCGTGGCACCACAATGACGGCGCGGCGGCTTCAGGGCCTGTGGTGCGCTACAAAGTGGTTACGACAACGGCGGTGCAGAGCCGGCCGCCGCTGCGACGATACGCGTGCGGAAGGGTCGCATCGAAATAGATGGCGTCGCCGGCGTGGAGCGCATGCTCTTCGCCATTCATGTGCAGGCTCAAGGTGCCGTTGGTCACGTAGATGAACTCGACGCCCGCATGCTCGTGCGGCCGTAGCTTGTCCTCGGCCACCGGGAAGAACTCCGCGAAATAGCAGTTGAAGCGGCGCTCGGTCGCCGGGTAGTCGAGCGACGCGAACCGATAGGCCACCTCGCGCGCACCGGGCCGCTCTGGCAATTCCACGCGCTGATCCTTTCTCGTAATCGCGACGAGCGGCTTTTCACGCGCGCCGCCAAAGAAGTATTCCAGGCCGACGCCAAAGACGAGCGCGATGCGCAGCAGCGTCGGCAGCGTGGGGAACAGCCGTCCGCGCTCGATTTTCGACAGCAGCGCCGGCGACAGTCCCGTGTGTTTGCCGAGGTCGACGAGGCCAATCTTCTTCTTCAGGCGGAGCGCGCGAATCTTCGGCCCAATTCCGTAGTCGTTGAGTCCGTCCTGCAGCGTTTTCGAAAGCATCCGCCCCTCGTGTTGACTGTGGTTCACATTTCAGACGGTTTGTGTCGTGAGGTTCACACGACTTTGTGCCGCGTGTTCGATTTTACTTACACGCAAAGTTGATTGCACTATATTCAAGCCAGGAGGTCACAATGAAACTCATGGAAGTCGTAGCGGGCGTGCTCGTCGTGGTCGGCGCGCTCAACTGGGGACTCGTATCGGTGGCTCGTTTCGATCTGGTGGCGGCGTTGTTTGGACTGGCGTTCGGCCAGGTCTCCGCAGTCACAGCCGTCGTCTACGGCCTCGTCGGCGTCGCCGGCCTTTATCAAATCCTGTCCTGGACCGGCGTCCTCGCGCCGGCGGGCCGACACGCGTGATTCGTCATCATCTTTTTTCAAGGAGTGCACATGAAGAGCATGCTCGCGTTCACCTCACTGGCGCTTATCGCGATCACCGCGGCCGTCGCGCCGGCACAGGGGCAGCAACCGAAGGACATCGTTGACACGGCGGTCGCCGCCGGGTCGTTCAAGACGCTGGCGAAGGCGCTCGCGGCGGCCGACCTCGTCGGCACCCTCAAGGGACCCGGCGCGTTCACTGTGTTTGCGCCGACCGACGAGGCATTCGCCAAGCTGCCGCCCGGCACGCTGGACAACCTGCTGAAGCCGGAGAACAAGGCGATGCTGCGCCGGGTCCTCACCTATCACGTAGTCCCCGGCAAGGTGACGGCCGACGATGTCGTCAAGCTCAGTTCCGCGAAGGCGGTCAGCGGCGATACTCTGCCGATCAAAGTGAGCGGGAATACTGTGATGGCCGGCAATGCGCGCGTCATCAAGACCGACATCGCCGCGAGCAACGGCATCATTCACGTGATCGATACGGTGCTGCTCCCGCCCAAGGAGTAGACCCGCCAGTAGCCCGATTCGCGACTGCTGATCGCCGCGGGAACTACCGACGCTCGGAGAGGAGCGCGCGGCCCCTGGCGATCTCCTTCTTCTTGCTTCCGGAGAGCTTCGGGTAGGACAAATCCAGGCTCTCGAGCGCATCGATGATCGCGGCGGCGATGACCCACCGCGCAAACCATTTCTTGTTGGCCGGAACGACGACCCACGGGGCGTTCGGCGTCGAAGTCTTCTGGATCGTTTCTTCGTACGCGGACATGTACTCGCGCCAGTGCTGCTGCTCCTCGACGTCGCCAAGCGCGAACTTCCAGTTCTTTGCGGGATCGTCCAGCCGCTTCTCGAATCGGCGGGTCTGTTCTTTTCGAGAGATGTGCAGGAAGAACTTCCGGATCAGGTATCCATTCCTGGAAAGGTACTCCTCGAAATTGTTGATATCTTCGTGGCGCTCCTTCCAGATGTTGCGTGTCACCACCGACTGCGGGAGTTTTTGCGCCTCGAGGATCTGCGGATGCACGCGGACAATGAGAACCTCTTCGTAATACGAGCGGTTGAATATCCCAATCCGGCCGCGTTCTGGCAGGCGGACGGCGGTCCGCCACAGAAAGTCGTGATCCAACTCCTCCGCCGAGGGCTGCTTGAAGGCGTGAACCTCGCAGCCCTGTGGATTCACACCGGACATGACGTGCTCGATTGCGCCGTCTTTCCCCGCAGCATCCATCGCCTGAAACACGAGCAGCACGCCCCAGCGGTCCTGGGCGTACAGCACTTCCTGGAGCTCGCGCAGGCGCTCGACACCTTCGCGGAGTACGCTCACCGCCTCGTCCTTGTCGGGGTTCAAACCCGCAGTGTCGTCCGGGTCGATACCTTTCAGCTTGAACCCTCGTCCGTTACGCACCACGTACGGTTCGATCAGCTTCTTTACTCGTTCCTTTTTCATGTATGTAGATCCCCGAAGAGGACCGACTCGAACCGCGGGTCCCCCGGCGCTCGATACGATACACCGATGCAGGAAGAACGGCGAATAGGGGACTCAGGGACGTTTCGTGACTTCTGCCTTCGCGCGCGCGCGTGCCTCCCGGCGATCCATCACGAGCCGATATGCGACGTAGTACTTGTAGATATTGCTGACGTAGGTCACCGTCTCCTGGCCAATGCGTTCCGACGCAATCCGCTCGACGTTGCCGAACCACAGGTTCGGATTCAGGCCGCGCTGTGCGGCTTCTCTCCGGAGTTGGCGGACGCGGGCCGGTCCGGCGTTGTACGACGCGAACGTCATCAGACCTTTGTTCAGATCGTCCATCGGCTCGTCTTTGTAGTACTCGTCCATCATGAAGCGGAAATATTTCACGCCTGCGTGAATGTTCGGCTCCAGTTGGCGGATGTCGCCGACGCCGAGGTCCTTCCCTGTTGATGGCATCACCTGCATGATTCCAATCGCGCCGACGCGACTCTTTGCTCGCTGATCGAGACGGGACTCCTGATATCCCTGGGCGGCCATCAGCAGATAATCGACTTTGTACCTGTCTCCATAGGTCTGGAACAATTTCACGACGGCGAGAAGCTTGCGCCTCTCCGCTTCGGACGTGGCATCGGTCACGTAATCGGCACCCTGGAGGTAACGCCGATTCATCATGTTGCCAAATGCGGTACGCGGGCCGTACTTCTTGACCCAGGCATTGACCGCCTGCAGCAGCTTCGGATTGTTCTTCCGAACACCGATGGCGATTTCCCCGCCGACAGCCACGGGTGCCGCAGAGACAACCTGAATCTTGGGAAACACCTGCCGCCAGAACTCCGCAACGAAGTCGTCGACAACCGTCATTTCGACGAGACCCGCGTTCACCATCTCGAGTAGATCGTCATCCTCTAGTGGTTCGGGAGCCGGCTTGATGGTAACCGGCGGTTTGCCGCGGGCGGCGAGCGATTCGTTCAGGCGAACGAGACTCTCGTAGTAGCTGCTGCTTTTCCGCACGAAGACTTCGCGTCCGGACAAATCGTCGGGCGTCGCCGGCGCCGGGATGCCCCGTGCCGCGACGACGACTTCCTTCACGCCGGTGCGCGTCGGGATGCTGAACGCGGCGACCTCCGCACGCTCCGGCGTGATGGTCAGCGCCGCGGCGACGAAGTCGACCTTGCCGGCCCGCAGCGCTGGAAAGAGCTGATCGCGTGCGAGCGGGACGAACGCCACGTTTATCTTGAGCTTGCCCGTCTTCAGTCGCGCATTCAGCTCCTCTTCGAACAGCGTGATGGCGTCGTAGCTG
>JBKPTT010000008.1:0-9357 GCA_046735635.1 Acidobacteriota bacterium
CCGACCGGGGAAATCCTGCCGGCGAAGCGGTGGTCGCTGAGCGCGTATCGGGTGAACTTCGATCGCGACCAGGGGTTCACCGACGTGTCGGACTGGCCGGTGACGTTCGGGGTAGGGCTGGGCGACCGCGCCGAGGTGTTCGGCGCGTGGACGCTGGTGCGTCGCATCGACCGGGACGTGCGGCCGCTGTTTGTGCCGACCAACTCGGACGTCGGCGGGCTGGTGAACGAGGCGCCATTCGTGCGGCAGGGCTGGTCGGATAATCAGCTCGGCGATCTGTGGCTCGGCGCCAAGTTCAACCTGATGTCGCAGTGGCAGCAGAAGCCGGCCGCGGTGGCGTTGCGGGCGATGATCAAGCTGCCGACGGCGAAGACCGACAATGAAGGGGTCGGCACCGGGAAGACGGACTTTGCGCTCGACGCGATCGTCAGCAAGGAAGTGAACGCGCGCGTGGAGTTCTCGGGCTACGGCGGGTTTATCTTCCGGGGCGATCCCGACAACATCGATCTGGCCAACGGGCTGCGGTGGGGGTTTGGCGTCGGGGTGCCGTCGCGCAAGAGCCTGCGGTTCACGGGCGAATTGCACGGCGAGGCGTATCTGAGCGACGCGGTGACGATCACGGGCGCCATACCGTCGCCAGTGACGGCGACGGACGGGAGCATTCCGCCGACGACGTCGAACCTGAAGTCGCCGGTCAACGCGACGTTCGGGTTGACGTGGATCGGCAGCAACGGCGTGTTTGCGGGCGCGGGGATCAACTGGAACTTCCACATGAGCGGCCGCAGCGATTTCATCAGCGGCATCGAGGACCGGACCGGCGATGCAGCGGGCTGGCAGTTCCGGGTGGGGTACCACCCGGGGGTGCGGGTGTATGTGCCGCCGCCGCCTCCGCCGCCGCCGCCGCCACCCGCGCCGGTGCGGCAGCATGAGCTGTCGGTGACGGCGCAGTGCAACCCGTGCACGGTGCAAGTGGGGCAGACTTCGACGGTGACGGCCAATGCGATCGACTCGATCGGGTGCGCGGTGACCTATGCGTGGAGCGCGCCGACCGGGACGTTCAGCGACCGCACGGCGCGGAGCACGCCGTGGACGGCGCCCAACACGGCCGGCACGGTGCCGGTGACGGTGACGGTGACCTGTCCGCAGGACGGCAAGACGGCGACCGCGTCGGTCAACATCCAGGTGACCGAGGCGCCGCGGCGCGAGTTCGTGTTCGAGGATGTCTATTTCGACTTCGACCGCTACTCGCTGCGGCCCGAGGCGACGCGGACGCTCGACGAGGCGATCGCGACCTTGCAGGCCAACCCGGATCTGAACATCGAGATCGAGGGGCACACCTGCAACATCGGGACGGCCGAATACAACCTGGCGCTGGGCGAGCGGCGGGCCAACTCGGTGCGCGACTATCTGACGAGCCGCGGGATTGCCGCGAGCCGGCTGCGCACGGTCAGCTACGGCGAAGAACGGCCGAAGTACGACAACGCGCGCGAGGAGACCCGGCGTCTCAATCGGCGCGCCGCCATGGTCGTCAGACTCGTGCGCTAGAGCGCAAGGTAAAAGGGAAAGGGTAGAAGGTAAAACGCGTTTTACCTTCTATCTTCTACCTTTTCCCTTGACAGAGCCGTTCCCGCCATCCCACTGCTGATATTCCCTGAACGTGGTAATCAAGGCTTCGTCGTCCAACGAAATCCGAACGCTGATCTCAGCGTTGGAGGGAGACGACGAGGTCAAGCGCGACGCGGCAATCGCCCGCCTTGCGGTGATCGGCGCGAGATCCGTCGATGCGTTGCGTCGCGCGTATGAAACCGCGGCAGGCGCCACGACGAAAGTGGCGGTGCTGCGCGCGCTCGAGGCGATTGGCGACCGACGAATCGTGCCGATCGCGCGTGACGCGCTCGCGACGGGCGGGGACGCAGCGATCGCCGCCACGTCGGCGCTGCGATCGCTGCTCGACTCTCCTCACGATGCAACCGCAACGGAGGCGCTCGATGCGCTGGTAGCGACGGCGCTCGACACGACGGCGCCATATGGTCTGCGCGTCGCCGCGTTCGACGCGCTCCAGGACATGCCGGATGGAGTGCGTGCACGCGTTGCTGAAGCGCTCGCCGCGGATCCCGACGAACGCTTCAAAGCACGCGCGCTGCAGTTGCCGGGCGAGGCCGCGGCGGCGGATTCAGTGTGGCAGGACGCGTTGGAGGGGCGGCTGCCAGACAATCCCCGCATGCTGCGCGATGCCGCCCAGGTGCGTGCACAGCCCGCCGCCTTCAGCTCACTCCAGAAGATGATCGATGCGGTCCGCGCGCGGGAAGCGTCCGCTGGACGACGTGAACGCGGCGAATGGGAGGCGCTGAGGGGCGCCCTGCACCAGGTCCTCGCACTGCGCGGCAGCCGCGTGGCCCTGTACGATGTGCGCGAGACGCTCGAGCAGACGTCGGCACCGCTTGCAACGTCGTTCGTCACTGCGTTGCACGCCGTCGGCGACGCGTCGTGCCTCGAGCCGATTGCGGCCGCCTACGAGCGTGCTGAAGACGAGCGCTGGCGCGTGCAACTGGCCGGAGCGTTCCGCGCCATCGTCAAGCGCGAAAAGATCACGAAGCGCAGCGCGGCGATGAAGCGGATACTCGGCCGGTTTCCGGAGCTGGCGGGCGGTTAAGAGTGGGCCGGCCCTTTACGGGCCGGCAAAGGCACGCCGCACCGACGCCGGTGCCGGATGGAACAGCGGCTCGAGCCGCGACGCAAGCTCGAGCCAGTCCCACCGTTTCACCTCCAGGCGAGGGACACCGGCAGCATCGAATGATTCACCGAGCACCCGCCCGTCGCATGCAAGCCCCCATCGGCAGAACCTGCGAACCACGCCTGAGGAGGCTCGATCGTACGCGCCGTACGGATAGGCAAACACGTTCACCGGTTTGCCGGCCAGCTGCGCGAGTGTCGAGCACGAATGCTGAATCTCCTGGCGGACGACCTCGACATCCTGGTCAGGAAGGGCCAGATGGTTGACCGTGTGCGCGCCAATGGCGACGTGCGGAACCGCAGCCAGTTGGCGGACCTCACCCGCGTTCATCGGCCGCAGCCGGCGCGACGTGGCGCCGGCCCATGATGCAAGTTGTCCCGCGAGCGCGTCGCGCACGTCGAGCCGCGAGTGAACCATCAGATTGTGCAACCGTGCGTGCGCGAGCGTTCGCTGTTCGTGTGTCGCGGTCGGCAGGGTCTCGGTCCCGTTTCCATTGGCGAGGGTGAACGACGGCGGGACGCTTGGGGCCGACAGCATCACGCGCTCGAGAAGGTCCCACCAGTACTCTCCCTGATCGTCCAGCCAGCGCGTCGTCAAGAAGAAGGTCGCGGGCAGCTGATATTTCTGCAGCAGCGGCGCGATCGTCGTCAGGCTGTCGAGGTACCCGTCATCGAATGTCAGCGCCAGCGCGCGGCGCGGCAGCGCCTCGATGGGGGTCGAGAGCAGCATATCAAGGGGAACGACGTCGCACTCGTGACGCAGCCATGCCAGCTGTGTCTCGAATAATCCACGCGGCACGGCGAGGTCGTGCACGTCCGAGTGGTCCTCGACGCGGTGATAGAGCAGCACGACGCCGCGGACATCGCGAGTTGGCGCGTCCGGTCCTTTGCGCGCCCGCACCCCCGTCACGACGGGGAAGTACGGATCGCTCGGCTCGAAGTCCGCATCGGCGAGTTCGGATGATGCGAGGCCGTGCAGGAATGCCGTATTCGTAAGCACGTTCCCGAATGCCTCGGTCGTGATCGTCGACGGCGCAAAGGCGGACCGGAACAAAGACCGTGCTCCCGCCGGAGTGGCGCGCCATAGATCTCCCTCGTGTCCGTACTCGAGACAGACGCGGCTTGCCGCCGGCAGGGTGGCAAGCAGGATTCCCCCCGGCTTCAGCATCCGGTGACATTCCCGGAGAGCGGCGGTCATGTCATCAATCACATGAAGCGTCTGTGTCAGGATGATGCAATCGAACTGCTCGGACGAAAGCGCGGGCGCGCACCGCAGGTCCGCCAGCACTGTGGCTCGCACGTTGGACGGATCGATGTCGACGACGGTGGCTGCAGAGACGCGCGGTCCGCCGTACGCCCACGTCAAGTCGTCTTCCTGCACCTCCAGCACGGATCCGCGTACATCCGACGAATGCGCAGCGAGAAAGTCGTGAATGTGCCGACGATCGACCGGCTCCCCCCGGTCGTAGCCCCAGTCCCGGCTGATCGGATCGGTGCGCCGCAAATCGCCCCAGTCCACGTCGGTTCGTCCGTGATGGGCCACGTAGGCGCGCAAATGCGCCGCTTCCGCGCGCAGCCTGTCGAGCTCAGCCAGGCCGGCATCGCGTTTCGCCAGGAGCTCTCGGTGCACTTCGCGCAGCTGGCCGAAACGCACCTCACGCCCGACGAGCGCCTCGCGCATGACGCGTTCGATCGCATGTGCGTGCTTCTGAAGAACCGCGCGGAAGAGCCGCAAGTGGCGCTCGTCCTCTACGGCTGGCTGACGCACTCCCGCGATGTCCCGGGCGACCAACGCTTGTTCGAGCACCACGATTCTGTTGCCGCCGAGCAGCAGCCGAATCCAGAACTCGTAGGCTGCAAGGTCGCCGAACGACGGGTCGAGCCCGCCCACGGCGTCGGCCAAGTCCCGTCGTACGGCGAATATCGGCGGCACGCTGCGCGTGTCCTTGACGACGTCGGCGAGGGTGGCCGCTGCGGGGCGCCATTCGAGATGTGCCGTCGCATCCGCTCGCTGCAGCCTTATGGCCGGCGCGACGGCCGCCACCGACGCGTCGCGAGCGAACTCCGCCTCACACCGTTCCAGGAACACGTCGTCGAGCATGTAGCCCGCGCGCAAAAACAGCAGCTGCCGCGCAGCGACGACATCGGATGCAGGTTGCGACGACACGACCGACGCGCTCAATCGCGCGGCCACAGAGTCGACGAGCGGGGGAACGAGGCCGGCGGCCGAAAGGATGAAGGTGCGAGCAGGGGCCCTACGGGATCGAAGAATCGAATCGGCCGTCTGCAAGAGCGGCCGGCCGCCCGCGCCTGGATCGAGAATGAGGGCCGTCGATCGGATCAACCGTCCACCCCGGTGACGCGTGCATACACCTTGCGAAACGGCGCCGTGATCCGCCAGCTCCAGGACGAACGCAGTTCGCGCACCTCGCGTTCGAGCTCGCCCGCCTTCCAGGCGAGCCGCTCACAGTCCTCTTCGCGAGTACGTGCCGCCTGCACGCTTGCGGCCTTCTTCGAGATAGCGTCGAGCTCGTCACGCGCACGCTGGAGTGCGGGTTCAAGATCCACCAGGGCGTTTCGCTCGAGATCACCGATCTCGCGAGACAGGTGAAGCACGTCGGCCTCCTTGGTCACCAGCACCTGAATGAGGTGTGTGCGGTAGGCAGTTTCGTGCTTCCGTACGAGCACGTCCAGCGGTCGACGGTATCTCTGCTCTTCCAGCATCAGACGGCTCATCGAGTCGGACCGCCTGCGGTAGTAGAAGAGGACTTCGGGAACGATCACGCCGTGGAAGCCGCGCTCGACGAGCCGCAGCCAGAAGTCCCAGTCCTCGCAACCATCGCGCATCGATTCGTCGTAACCCGAGACAGCAATAAAAGCGGAGCGTCGAACGAGCGCTGCGCCGTTCACGGCGTTTCGCGCGAGCAGCGCCGGCAGATCGCATCGTTCGGGCTTCCACGTCCAGCGCTCGTCGCCGAAGGTCTCGAGCCAGTGAGAGACGAACGCGATGTCCGGTCTTCCGTCGAGCACGGCCGCAGCCTTCTCGAACCATTGCGGCGCGAGCTTGTCGTCGGCATCGACGGCACAGAAGAACTCGCCTGCGGCATGTCTCGCAGCGTGATTGCGTGCCGCCGGCAGACCCTGGTTCTCGGTTCGCAGAACGGTAATGCGCTCTCCCGCGAGCGCTGTCAGCGTGTTCCTCGTCTGAAGATCCGTCGACCCGTCGTCGACGATCACGATCTCGAAGTCCTGAAAGGTCTGCGCGAGGATGCTGTCGATCGTCTCTTGAATGAACTGACCGTGATTGAAACACGGCACCAGCGCCGAGATCCGAGGCGGCATCAGCGTGCCACCATCCGCGTCGCCGCTTCGGCTTCGGTGAGCAGCGCGACATACCGATCGGCGACAGCACCGGCCGGCCCCGCCATGACGATACGGCCCCCTTCGAGGAGGAGCGCGCGATCGCAAAACGCCGCGATCGTACGAGGTTCGTGACTGACGAGAAGCAAGGAATGTCCTGACCTGTGCAGCTCTCGATAGCGACTCTGGCACCGTTCCTTGAAGCCCGCATCGCCCACCGCAAAAATCTCGTCGAGAATGAGGACGTCGCGCACAGCCCGAAAGGCTACTGCATACGCGAGGCGCGCCGCCATGCCGCTCGAGTAATGTCGCAGCTCGAGATGGGCGAACTTGTCGAGCTCGGCAAATTGCAGGATCGCGGGGGTTGCAGCACGCAGTTCCCGCAACGTCATTCCCATGACTGTGCCTAGCAGCTCGATGTTGTCGATTGCATCGAGGTCAGGGTTCCATCCGACCCCGAGCTCGAGGATGGGCGTCACGGGCGCGCGCACGTCAACCGTGCCGGCGTCTGCCGGATAGATGCCGGACACGATCTTCAGGAGCGTGCTCTTCCCTGATCCGTTCCGCCCCATCAATCCGAGACTCTCGCCCCGCCGGAGCTCGAACGTGATCTCGTCCAGAACGCGCAGACGCTCGCCGGGCCGCGATCGAAACAGGTCCAGCACGTGCTCCCGGACCGTTTCGCGCCGGGCGGTCGGAATGGTGAAGCTCTTGGCTACACGGTGAATGTCGACGATGGCTCGCATCACAATTGTTCCGCGACGCGCGGCGCGCGCCGGTGGTAAATGATTGCGCCGGCGGCCAGAATCGTAAGGGTCTCGGCGAGTAGGAGCAACTGGGCCAACGGCGACGGAACGCGGCCGTCCACCAGCACGCTGCGCGAGAACAGGATGATGGGCGTCGGCGGCCACGCGTAGAGATACACGTGCACGCGCTCCGGCAGGATCGCCAGCGGGTAGATGATAGGCGCGACGAAGAACCCGGCGTGCGTGATGACCTCCCAGACCTGATTCAGGTCGCGATAGCGCATGAACAGTACGCTTGCCGCGAGCGAGAAGCCCGTCACGATAGCGAAGAACTCGAGCTGGTACGTCGCGTACAGGGCGAGCGCGCCGGATGACGGAGTCCGCCCGATGACCGCGAGAAACGCGACGAGGACAACAGAAAACAGCGCCAGCGTAATCGCCGCGTTCGATGCCGACGTGACCACGACAATCCACGACGGGAAGCGCGCTTTGGTCAGGAGATATCCCTTTGCGCGCAGCGATAACAGCCCCGACTTGGTCGATTCCTGGAAGAAGTCATAGAGGAACAAGCCGATGATCAAATCGAGCTTGTAGCCAGGCTCGTTCGCGAACACGTACGAGAAGACGGTCAGCAGGACGAGGAACATCGTGAGCGGCTTGAGCAGCGCCCACACGAAGCCCCCGACGGTGCCGTGATATCGGGTCTTGAAATCGGTCCGGATCAGCGTCCAGACCAGGCCGCCGAAACGCGCGCGGCCGGAGGTGGTGCGGAGTGTCGCCACTGAAACCATGGGCGGGGAACCCTGATACTATACGGCACGACCCGCGCCGAAGGCGTCTGCGGGGTCGAAGGCATGAGCGCGCTTCGCATCCTGCACGTCGTACCCTACTACGATCAAGCTTGGGCGTACGGCGGGATCCCGCGCCTGGCCGCCGCGATGACGCGCGCGCTTGCACGCGGCGGACACCAGGTAGTCGTCTGCACGACCGACGCTCGCGACGATCGATCGCGAGCCGATCGCGGCAGATGCGCACCGGACGGCGTCGACGTGCGGATGTTCCGAAACGTCTCCAATACGCTCGCCTATCATCTTCAGATCTTCACACCCGTCGGCTTCCGCGCGTTCGTCAGGGACACGGCTGCGTCGTTCGACATCGCCCATATTCACGCGTGCCATAACTTTCCCGGCGTGATTGCCGCGCATGCGCTGACCCGAGCCGGCGTTCCATACATCGTGCAGCCGAATGGAACCGCGCGGCCAATCGAGCGACGCGTCGCCGCCAAGCGGCTCTTTGCCCGAACGTTCGCCCGCCGCTTTCTTGCCGACGCCGCTCGAATCATCGCCGTTTCGGAGGCGGAGCGGCGGCAGCTGCGCAACCTCGGGGTAGACGGCGGGAGGATTGCCCTCGTTGCGAATCCGGTCGATCTTTCGGAGTTTGCAACCGTGTCCGATCCGCGCGAGTTCAGGCAGCACCTTGGCATCCGCGGAGAGCCGCTCGTGCTCTTTCTCGGCAAGCTCACACCGCGAAAGGGCGTGGACGATCTCGTGCGCGCCATGGCGCATGTGACGACGCCTCACACGGTGTTGACGATCGCGGGGAACGACATGGGGACGGGAGCGCATGCCGCCGGGCTCGCGAAACGTCTCGGGCTGAACCATCGGGTGCTGTTCGTCGGCGGTCTCGAAGGGCCAGCCAGGCTCGCCGCGCTCACCGCGGCCGACCTGGTCGTTTACCCGTCGCGAGACGAGATTTTCGGCCTCGTGCCGCTCGAGGCGCTGCTGTGCGGCACGCCCGTCGTCGTCTGCGACGACAGCGGCTGCGGCGAGATCATTTCCAGTCTCGGTGCCACCCGCCGGTTGCAAAAGGTGGCTGACGCCCTGGGGTTCGCCGCCATCGTTCCCCATGGCGACGTGTCGGCACTTGCCTCCGCTATCGACGTGATGTTGCACGACTCGACGCGGCGGCGCGACAGCGCAGCGACGGCGGCAGAATCGATTCGACGGCGGTACGACAGCGACGTGATCGGTAGCCAGCTCGAGGCGCTCTACGAGGAGGTCACGGCCGAAAAACACCCGGCGCGAGCCGCTCCGGGCATCGGCGTGAGCTTCGTAATGCCCGTGCTGAACGGCGGACGCACGCTGCGGCACGCAATCGACGCCATTCTCGCCGAGCGCGATGGACGGCCGTTCGAGCTCATTGCCGTCGACGACGGCAGCAGCGACGGGTCGCTGCGTCGACTGGAGCAATTGCAGGCGAGGGGACAGCTGACGCTCCTCCGCGGCACTGGCCGCGGCGCCGCGGCCGCGATCAACGTCGGGATTCTCGCCGCCTGCCATCCGATCGTCTGTCAAATCGATCAGGATGTAGTGCTGCAACCTGGGTGGCTGCCGGAGGTGCTCGCGGCATTCAGCGATCCGGACGTCGCTGCCGCACAGGGCCATTACTTCACGAAGCACGGCGCCGGATTCTGGGCACGTGCCACCGGACGCGATCTCGAATATCGCTACTCGCGGAT
>JBKPTT010000009.1:0-13509 GCA_046735635.1 Acidobacteriota bacterium
GCTGAATGCTGAATGGAAGGAGAAGTGTCATGTCACTCAAGATCGGCGACGTCGCGCCGGATTTCGAAGCCGAAACCACGCAGGGACGCATCCGTTTCCACGACTGGATTGGCGACTCCTGGGCGGTGCTCTTTTCGCACCCGAAGGACTTCACGCCGGTTTGCACGACGGAGCTCGGCTACATGGCGCGAATCAAGCCCGAGTTCGACAAACGCAACGTCAAAATCATCGGCCTCAGCGTCGATCCTGTCGGCAACCACGAGCGTTGGGCCACAGACATCAAAGAGACGCAGGGGTACGCGCCCAATTACCCGATGATTGGCGATACCGATCTCAAGGTCTCGAAGCTGTATGGCATGCTGCCGGCTGATCTCGAAGGATCCTGCGAGGGACGTACGGCCGCGGACAACATGACGGTCCGCAATGTATTCGTCGTCGGGCCCGACAAGAAGATTAAGTTGATACTCGTTTACCCGATGACGACCGGCCGCAACTTCGACGAGGTCCTCCGCGTCATCGATTCGCTGCAGCTCACGGCCAAGCACAAGGTCTCGACGCCCGCGCAGTGGAAGCACGGCGACGACGTCATCATCTCGGGATCTGTGTCGGATGACGAGGCGAAAAGGACGTATCCGGAGGGATGGAAGGCACCCCGTCCGTACATTCGGATCGTGCCTCAGCCGCGGCCGTAGCGGTCGAGTTAACGTTCGAGCCGCGCCCCGTCGATAAGACGAGCATGTCGAACCCGCTTCATGACGCGCGGGTCCAGCGCGGGATCTCCCTTCCTGAGGTCGTAGCCGCGACTGGCCTGACGCTGCGGATTGTCGAGGCGCTCGACAGCGGGCGCTTCACCGCTATTCCGGCTGGGCTTTACGCTCGGTCGTTCGTTCGCGCGTTCGCGGGTGCGGTGGGCCTGGATCCCGATGACGCGTTGAGCTCGCTCGGCGATTGTCTGCCGAAGCCGGTCGAGCTGTCGCCGAAACTCCTGGAAGAGATCAGGCCGGAAACACGCGAGCATCCGCTGGTTCCCCCGCTGGTTCGCGACGCCGCCCTGGACGTCTCGCTCCTTTTCGCGCTCAGCGCGTTGCTGGCCGGGATCGTTTCGGGCTACTGCGGCGTTCCGCTCGGATCCCTCGTTCGGCGCGCGCCAGGACCGATGGTGGGCCTTTGCGCCCCGATCTGGATCCTGTACGAGATGCTTCTCGGGACCCTCTCTCAGCGGATCTTCTGGTCCGGCAGCTCAGTCTTGATGCCCGCGTCGATGGGCATTTTGTCGGTCTGCGGGGTCAATCCGAGGCCGCTCATCAGCCGATTCAGCTCCGCTTTCAACTCGCCCAGTTTCGACGACGCAGCCGGATCGTTGATGCGATTGATGCGCTCGGCCGGATCGTTCTTCAGATCGTACAGCTCCGACATGTGGCGATCCGAGCCGCCATCGCCCGGCGGGTAGTGCATGTACTTCCATTCCTCCGTACGGACGCCCCGGATGTTCGGGGTGTAGGGAAATTCTTTCTCGTAGTTGTAGTAGTAGAACCAGCTCTGTCGCCAGCCAGGGTCGCCCGTTCGTACGAGTTGAACCCACGACCGTCCGTCGATGCCGTTGAGCGGCGGGGCGCCCGCGAGCTCGAGCAGGCTCGGTGCCATGTCTTCGGTGAGCACCTGCTGATCGACGACCTTCGGCGTCTTCGTCAGCGCGGGAAAGCGCACGGCCATCGGGATCCGGATGCTCGGTTCGTGCATGGTGCGCTTGTCCACCATCCCGTGCTCCCCCTCCAGCAGGCCGTTGTCGCCGACGAACACGATGATGGTGTTCTCGAGTTGACGCGTTTCCTCGAGCCACGCGCGAAGACGGCCAACGCTGTCGTCGATGCTGAGGATCGTGCCCCAATAGGCGTGGACCATGTTCTCGAAGTCCTTGACGGCTGCCGGGCGATCGTCGGGAAACGTCTTCCGCCAGTCGAAGAGCGGCCCATAGATGCCATGCCACGTGTACAGGCGCTGCTTGATCCAGTCCGGTTTATCCGCAAGCTCGAACGCGCTCTCGGGATACTTCACGCGGACGTTGTCGAACGTATGCGCGTACTTCGGTTCGGGCGTGTAGAAGCTGTGCGGTGCTTTGTGCCCCAGAATCAACATCCACGGCTTGCCGGCGTGATCCCGCTTCAGCCATTCGAGCGCCATATCGGTGACGACCGTCGTGTAATAGCCCTCGGGCGTCACGCGGCGCTCGCCGTTGATGTTGAACTCCGTCCCGTAGTATTTCCCCTGCCCCTTGTGGGTGACGAAGTAATCGAAGCCCGGGCGAGGCGCGTCGTTGTCCTCCCCCATGTGATACTTGCCGATGTAGGCGGTCGCGTACCCCGCTCGCTGGAGCACGGACGGGAAACTCGGCACACCGGCTGGAAACTCCGTGAAGTTGTTCGTGACGCGATGTTTGTGGGCGTAGAGCCCGCTCAGCAGCGAGGCGCGGCTCGGCGAGCAAAGCGACGTCGTACTGAACGCGTTCCTGAAATTCACACCTTCTCGCGCGAGGCTATCGATGTGCGGGGTTTGCAGGTGCGGGTGGCCCGCATATCCCACCGCGTCCCAGCGCAGATCGTCGAGCAGGATGAACAGGACATTGGGGCGCGACGCGACGGTGTGAGGACGAGATTCGCGCCCGCAATTCATGGACGCCGACAGCGCAAGGACACCGAGGACAGCCGGGATTTTGCGCGTCACCGCGCATCATCATAACCCGTCGGATCGATACTTCATGATTGCGCTCGGCGGTGCGGCTGGAGCGCTCGCCCGCTATCAGCTCGCCGCAGTTGATTCAAGCGCGCGTGCGGGTCGGGTTTCCGTGGGGCACGTTCGCGGTCAACGTGACCGGGCGTCTCGTCCTGGGCGCCGCGGCCACGCTGCGCACCGAGCGTGTCGTCGTGCATCCGAACTGGCGCCTCCTCATCCCCATCGGCTTCAGCGGCGCATACACGACGTTCTCGACCTTCGACGCCGCAGGCGCTTTTCACTGCGCGTACGAAACGTTCCGGGCGATCTCGCACCTCTTGAAGCGCGCGAGTTGACTTTCGCCATATATTCGCCTACTCTCCCTCTTCGGTCGAGCGCCGGAGCGCGCCGCAGAAGGAGTACGCAATGGACGAAAAAGCTCTGTTCCTCAAGTTCTGGAAAAACGAGGCCGCCGCGACCCGAAAGGTTCTTTCACGCATTCCACAACAGGCGCCCGAGTATCGGCCGGATCCGAAATCGCGTCCTGCTCGCGAGATCGCCTGGTTGATCGTGCGCGAGGAGATGGTGCTCGGCGACGGACTCGAAAAGGGTGAACTCGTGTGGACCGAGGTGCCCGCGCCCGCGACGATGAAGGAAGTCATGGAGACCTACGATCGTCACCACGACGCGGCCACGCAGAAGATGGAGAACCTCGCAACCAGCCGATGGGAAGCAAAAGTGCCGTTCACATATGGTGGACAGGTCGTCATGCAGGAGACAGGCTACAACAACGCATGGGGATTCCTGTTCGACATCATCCATCACCGCGGCCAGCTCTCAACCTACCTGCGGCCGATGGGATCGACCGTGCCGTCCATCTACGGTCCGAGCGCGGATGAATCGATGTGACGGGCGGCTCTAGCCGCCCGCCATCGCGCCGATCACCATGAAGGGCTCCGCAGCGTCGCGAACTTCCTTCGGAAGCCGCGTGTCCGGCGGATCGTGCGACAGATCCTGCTCGCAGGCGAAGAACCTCACGAACGGGCGGCGGCGAAGCGTGACGTGATCGCGGATCGTTCCCCGCAATACCGGGTAGCGATCCTCGAGCGCGTCGAGCACCGCTCGCACGGTGACCTCGCCGTGCACGTCGAGCAGGACCTCCGAGTCCACACGAGCCAGCGTGCGGAGGTGCGCGGGAAGCTGGACCCTGATCATTTCAGTGTCTGCGCTTCGACGGAGAGCACCGGAGGCAGATCGTGCACGATTGCGGTCCAGGAATCGCCGGCATCGGCGGAGGCGTACACCTGTCCGCCGGTGGTGCCGAAATACACGCCGCATGCGTCGAGCGCGTCCACAGCCATGGCATCGCGCAGCACGTTGACGTAGCAATCCCGCTGCGGCAGCCCCTTCGTCAAGGGCTCCCACTCGTTGCCACCGGTACGGCTTCGATAAACACGCAGCTGCCCGTCTGGCGGAAAGTGCTCCGAGTCGCTCTTGATAGGAACGACGTAGATCGTCTCCGGTTCGTGCGCATGGACGTCCATGGCGAACCCGAAGTCGGTCGGGAGGTTTCCGCTGACCTCGTGCCACGATTCGCCCGCGTCGTCGCTGCGCATGACGTCCCAGTGCTTCTGCATGAAAAGCGTGCTCGGCCGAGAACGGTGCATGGCGATTCTGTGCACGCAGTGGCCGACCTCCGCGTCCGGACTCGGAATCCCTTGAGACTTCAGGCCGCGGTTGATCGGCTTCCAGCTCTTGCCCGCGTCGTCGCTGCGGAATGCACCCGCGGCAGAAATCGCGATGAAGATCCGATTGTGGTTCGATGGATCGATCAGGATCGTGTGCAGGCACAGCCCCCCGGCGCCCGGCTGCCACTTCGGTCCGGACTCGTGCGTCCGGAGACCCTGCAGCTCATGCCAGTTCTGGCCGCCGTCGGTCGTGCGGAACATCGCGGCGTCCTGAACACCCGCGTATACGGCGTCGGGATCGGTCAGCGAGGGTTCGAGATGCCACACCCGCGCGAACTCCCACGGATGCGGAGTACCGTCGTACCACTGGTGCGTGCCCGTGGTCCCTTGATAGACGAACTTGTTGCCGACCGGTTCCCAGGTCGCGCCGCCATCGTTCGATCGCTGGATCATCTGTCCGAACCATCCGCTGCTCTGTGACGCATAAATCCGGTTTGGATCCACAGGCGAGCCCTTGACGTGATAGATCTCCCAGCCTGCGAAAAATGGGCCACTGACGGTCCACTGTTTTCGCGCCGCGTCCGAGGTCAGCACGAACGCGCCCTTGCGGGTGCCGACGAGCACTCGTACACCGCTCATTCCCCCTCTCCTTCCAGTGCGCCTGAAATTGTCCGGCTTATATCCGGCTCGACGCAGGACGCCCTCGTATTGTCGATCGGAGCGGGATGGAATCGACATCCAAGCCTCTGACGGACTGCGCCGCCACAGCGGCTCACCCTTGTAAACTATAAGGATGGCTTCGCGGTCGACTTCCCACACCGAAACCCTCGATCATCTGGGCGATTTCACGACCAACACTCGCGTCTTGCCAATAGCTGCCTTGGCCGTCGCGATCGGCTTCGCGGCGGCCTTCGTTGCTGCTGCGCTGCTCAACCTCATCGGCCTCTTCACCAACCTCTTCTTCTTTCAACGATTGTCCACCGCGCTCGTCTCCCCGGCAACGAACCACCTGGGGGCGTTCGTGATCGCCGTACCTGTCGTCGGTGCCCTCTTCATCGGCGTGATGGCGCGCTACGGCTCGGAACGCATTCGCGGCCATGGCATTCCGGAGGCAATCGAGGCAATTCTCATCAGCGGAAGCCGCGTCGAGCCGAAGCTGGCGCTCCTGAAACCCTTATCATCCGCCATCTCGATCGGGTCCGGCGGGCCGTTCGGCGCCGAGGGACCGATCATCATGACAGGCGGCGCGGTCGGGTCGCTCATCGCGCAGTTCTTTCATCTCACGAGTGCGGAGCGCAAGACGCTGCTCGTTGCCGGGGCCGCGGCGGGCATGTCGGCGACCTTCGCGGCGCCGGTCGCCTCGGTGATGCTCGCCGTCGAACTGCTGCTCTTCGAATGGAAGCCGCGGAGCATAATTCCGGTGGCGCTTGCGAGCGTGACGGCGGCGGCGATGCGTCGCCAGTTGCTGGGAGTCGGCCCGATCTTTCCGGTGCCGCCACACCCGCTCTTCATCGGCGCCAACGGCCTTGCGGCCTGTGTTGTCGTCGGGCTGCTTGCGGGCGGACTGTCCGCGCTGCTCACCGCTGCGGTCTACGCGTCGGAAGACTTCTTTCAACACCTGCCAATCCACTGGATGTGGTGGCCTGCGATCGGCGGCGTCGTCATTGGCGTCGGCGGGTATTTCTTTCCACAAGCGCTCGGGGTTGGCTACGACGTCATCGGATCGCTCGTCCAGGGGGACGTGCCGTTGCGCATTGTCGCGGGCGTGCTGATTGTGAAGTCGGCCATCTGGGCGATTTCACTTGGCTCGGGCACGTCGGGAGGCGTGCTCGCACCGCTCCTCATGATCGGCGGCGCGCTCGGCGGCGTTGAGGCGCGAATGCTGCCCTGGGAGGGCGTGGGCTTCTGGCCACTCATCAGCATGGGCGCGATCCTCGGCGGCACCATGCGGTCGCCTTTGACGGGCGTGATCTTCGCCCTGGAGCTGACGCACGACGTCAACGTGCTGCTGCCTCTCCTGCTCGCCGTCACGATTGCGCATGGCTTCACGGTCCTGGTGCTTCGGCGATCGATCCTGACCGAGAAAGTCAGCCGGCGGGGCTTCCACTTGAGCCGCGAATACGCGATAGATCCGCTCGAGATCATCTTCGCGCGCGAGGTTGCCCGCGCCGGCATCGTCGCGCTGCCTGCCGACGCGTCGACCGACGACGTCGCGGCGGCACTCGCCGGAGGTCATCGCGCAGAAACGGCTCACACCGATGCGCGCCGGACGGCGCACGAACAGCGTTTGTTTCCGATAGTCGACTCGGATCAGCGGCTGGTCGGCGTGGTCGCACGATCCGCGCTGCGCCGATGGCTGGAGCGAGCGACACAGGGTAACGTCGAGCGCCTCGTAGACATCATGCAGTCGAAGCCCGTCATCGCATACGGCGACGAGCCGCTGCGGGTGGTCGCGTTCCGGATGGCCGAGACCGGCGTCACTCGGGTTCCGGTCGTCTCTCGACGCGATAACTCGCTCGTGGGAATGGTCGCGTTGCGGGATCTCCTCACGGCACGCGTGAAGATCCTCGAGGCGGAACAGCGGAGGGAACGCATGCTTGGGGGCAATCTGCGCGTCCGTGTTTTCGGACGCCGCGAACCCGCGGCATGAGGCAGCTAGACGGTCGAGCCGACGACGTCGCGCAAGAGTGTGAGCAGCGCGTCGATCTTGACGGGTTTCCGCAGCGAGTAATCGGCATCGATCAACTTGCCCGCGGCGGAGATCGCGATGACGGGGATCCGCGCCAGCACTTCGTCGCGCTTCTGCTCCGCGCGGAAGTCCCAGCCATCGATTCCCGGCATCATGAGATCGAGGAGGATGACCTGCGGACGATGGCCGGTACGCAAGTACGCGAGGCCGTCGGCGCCATCCTCGGCAGTGGCCACGCCGTAGCCTTCGTCGACGAGCAGCTCTGCCAGCGCCTCGCGGGAGCCGCTATCGTCATCGATGATGAGCACGGACGCTTCGCGCAGTTTACGATGCGGCATTGACGTTCTCCCCGTAGCCCGCAGCCGGCGGACGGTACGGAAGTTCTACCGAAAAAGTCGACCCCTTGCCAAGCTCGCTCCGCACGTCGATGCGGCCCCCCATCGCCGTGACGATCTGCCGCGAGATCCACAACCCGAGTCCGAACCCGCCTCGCCGCCGATCGGGTGTCAACCGCTCGAAACGCGTGAAGATGCGCGACAGCATGTCGCCGGGAATCCCCGCGCCTTCGTCCTGTACCTCGATCCGCACGGTCGCCGGCTGCGACTCGATCCGGATTCGAACCGGTTTTCCGTCGCCGTACTTCACCGCGTTCGAAAGCAGGTTCGAAACCACCTGTTCGAGCCGCACCGCGTCCCAGATGCCGGTCAGGCGGGGCGGCGACTCGAGTCGCAGCGGAATTCCGTCCGCCACTGGCTCGAGCTGCTGGATTGCCTCCTGAACGACGTTCACCAGGTCGAGCTCATCGTACTCGAGATCGAGTCGGCCCGACTTGATTCGTGAGACATCGAGCAGCGTATCGACCAGGCGCACCAGGCGTCCAATCTGGTGCTCGGTTTTATCGAGACGTCCGACCATCGTCGGCGACGCCAGCAGCGCCGGATCGCGCTGCGCGATCCGGCGCAGTCCCCCCAGCTGCAACTGCAGCGCGTTGAGCGGGTTGCGCAGCTCGTGGGATGCCGCCGCCAGGAAATCGTCGCGTGTCCTGAGCGCGTCCTCGGTCTCGGCACGTGCCGCCTGCTCGCGTTCGAGCAGTGCTTGCGCGTGTTCGAAGAGCCTCGCGTTCTCGATCGCCAGGGCGGCGCGGCGGCCAAGGTCCTCGGCAAATCCAAGATCCCGGGCGCCGTATCGCCGTGCGGACTCGCCCATCACGAACGTCAGGCTGCCGATCACGGCGGTCCGTCCGGCAATCGGCGCGATGAGCATCGACCGGCAGCCGAGTTGCGCCAGGTACGCGCCGTGTCCATCCGCCCCGATAACCTCCGTGGAAACCTCGGAAATGACTTCCGCGGGCGCTCCGTGGAGCACGCGATGGATCGAGCTATCCGGGTGCGTCGCGATTTCCTGCCAGCGGACCCTGTCGGGATGCGCCGCGCCCTTGCTCGAGTTACTGTGCTCGATGGCGGCGATCTCGATCCGCCCATCGGCGATGGTGTGCACGACGCAACAGTCGGCGACCGACGGCACGGCAAGGCGCGCGAAACGCGGCAGGGCATCGTGCGCATCGAGCGACTCGGTCAACAGGGCGGTGGCCGCGGCGAGCATCCGTTGCTGCCGCTCGCTCGTCTCTGCTTCTGTGACATCGTCGAATGTCACGAGCGCCGCGATGATGGTGCCTTCGCCGTCGCGCACTGGAGCGGAGGTCATTCGGATGTACCCGCGAGTGCCGTCGCCCCGCACGATTTCCGCGATCTCTCCCGACACCACCTCTCCGGTGAGCAGCGATCGCGCCAACGGCCATTCTTCGGGCTCGTATCGGCGTCCGTCGCCATGGTAGCCGGTGAAGGCGCTATAGCCGGCGATTCCCTTGCCCGGCGTCGATGTGACGCGGAAAATACGGGTCGTTTGCTCGTTGCGAAGGAGCACGCGTCCCGATGGTGCTTCGACGAGCGCGAAGGCGCTCGGCAGGTGCTGGATCGCGGCGTCCAGCAGACGGACGGCGCGCGCGTCGCTGACGTCGAACGTCATGGCTCGGCCGCCTCGCGGGTGAAACAGCGCGTGTGCACGAATTTCCCGTCCCTCCACAGCACGTTCGAACTGATCTCGACCCGCCGGATCGAGCCGTCCTTGCAGCGCAGGCGAGCCGGGTACGCTTTGAGCTGCTCGTTGCGCATCAGCCGCGCGAGCATGTCGTCGATCGTGTCGCGATCGGCGTGGAAGTCGGCGACGTGGTGGCCGACGTACTCATGGATGGAATAGCCGAGCATATCCAGCTCCGCCTGGTTCGCCCAGAGTATGCGTCCGTCGGGGCCCACCCAGTGCAGTCCGACGACGGCGTTCTCCATGAAATCGCGCAGCTCCTCCTGCGTCTGCCGGAGCTCCGCTTCGGTCCGTTTTTGCGCGGCAATCGCGGCGCGCAGGGCCGATTCGATTTTGCGGCGCTCGGCGACCTCGTTTTCAAGCGCCCGCGCCTGCTGCTGGAGCCGCGCGATTTCACGCCATCGCGACTCGTCTGAATCAATCTGCAGGAATGTCTCGACCGGGATGATGTGGGAGTGCTGCCGGCAAACCTTCTCGAGATCCGACGCATCGCTCCCTCTGTAGAAATTTCCCATCGAGTAAGCGCAAAGCAGCGAGAACGTATGACGCATCGCGAGAGAGTTCCACAGCTCTTCGAGCGCGAGCGCGGCGGTTGAGTGGCCTGCCTTCCATAAGACGTCGACCATCTCACCGTACGCGCGCAGCCCGGCGCCTCCCGACGCCCTGATTCGTTTCTCGATGACGGCTCCGATCGTCGCGTCGAACAGATCCGCGTCGGGAACCCCGTCGGACATGAACGCCGCGAGCGCGTCTTCGGCGTCCAGAAACAGCAGGCGACCGCGAAAACAGGCACCATCGATGTCGAGGCCGCGTGCCTCGAGCCGTACGCTCAGCGCCTCCCTGTGGTCCTCGGTCGCAATGATGACGACCGACTGGCCGGCGAGCATGCCGGCGGCGACGAAGTCGGCGACCGAGTCCAGGAGGAATCCATCATCTTCGTAGAACCGGGCGACGTGATCCGAAGCGCGGACTTGCGCAAGGACAGGCGGCACTTCTGTGTTCGATTCGGTCGACATTGTGAAACCTTCGTTTGGAAACCCGACGCTTTTGGGAGAGACGCGCTTGGATCGCACCAAACTATCAAGATCGGTGCCGCGCCGGCTGGATGAAGCGCGATGGGCGGGGCGTAAAGCCCCGTCCCACACTGAGGGCGGACATAGAGCCCCGCCCCACACTGAGGGCGGACATAAAGCCCCCGCCCTACATGTAGGACAGCCACCAGTCGTTTCGTCGCCTCTTCACCGACTCGAACCACCGGCACGCCGGGTACAGAAGGACGACCACGGCCGCCCACGCCGAATACACGATCGGGAGGGCGTACCCCCAGCCGGGTGGTTGGGTGAATGGATAACGGTCAAGCGTCGGTGACTCGAACATCCAGTGCGCCGTGCCGTAGCGTGCGTAACACACGAGGATTGCGAGGGCGTGAATGAGCGCGAGATGCAGGACGAAGTAGAACAGCGGCACACGACCGTAGGTCAAGGCCGGAGCCAGCCAACGAGATTTTGTCGGGACCCACGCGAGCAGCAGGGCCGCCGCTCCGAGCGTCATCAACAGGAACAGGAGCGAGGGGGGGTATTTCGTCGTGTTCAGGAACGACACGACCGTGAACAACGGTGAACGCTGCACCGCCCACCGGGTCGGGTCACCGTAGCGATTGATCCAGCGGAGCACGACAAACGCGGCGCAACATCCGACTCCTATACGCACCAGCAGCGTACGGCGCACGCGGTCGTCCAGCCGGTACAGCTCGCCAAGCCCGAATCCGACAGCCGTGACGCCGATCCATGGAATCAACGGGTACGCCGCGAACACGACATGACCGGGCCGCGCAAGCACCAGACCGGGACCGTGGAGAACGGCCTGCGCGCCAGCGATGAAAGCGTTCGCCGACCGCGGCATGCCGTCGAGCATGTTATGCAACGCGATCAGAAGCGCTCCGCAGCCTGCGACGACGGCAGGGTGCAGGGAGACGAGCGGCGCGAGCGTGATCATCGCCCACCCGAGCGCCCACAGCACGACGAGCAGCGTGACGTGATAATCGAAGTTGAACTGGAATGCCAGGCAGCGCACGACCGTCAGCTCGAGGACGACGAGCCAGAGGCCGCGGGTGAACAGTAACCGCGCGAGCTCGTTCGTGCTGCGCCGGCCGCGCGCAAGCGACGCCCCGGTTCCCGTCAGCAGAAAGAACGTCGGCGCGCAGATGTGAGTGATCCACCGCGTGAAGAAGAGCGGCGCCGACGCGCGTGCGACGTCGGTCGGACTGATGCTGACGACGCCGAAGAAGTCGCGGGTGTGATCGAGTGCCATCAGGATCATCACGATCCCGCGCACCACGTCGATCGACTCGATCCGGTAACTACGCGCCGAGGTAATGGAAGATACGGCCCCAATGCGAGCCGACGCGGTGGTTGGTAAGCCGCCAATTCGCAACGATGACCTCCCAGCCCTCCAAAAGCTCTTCCCACCTGCCGTTGTCGCTGAAGGGAACGTCGAGCGTCTGATCGTATGGGGAGAAGTTCAGCACGACGATGAATTTCTCGACCGGGCCGCCGTCGGTGGCGCCCCATCGGTGGAACACGGCAAGACCGCGGTCTTCGCTCGTCCCGAAGCCGTCGCCATCGAAGTCTGCCAGGCGCTCGTCGTAGACGTCAGGGTGAAAGTTCAGCGTACGGAGGGATGGGTGCGCGTGCCGAATGGCGATCAACCGTTTGTACAAGCCCCGCAGCCGCCGTCCCGTATCGTCATCGGCGAACTGCCATTCCACGGGGCGCGGCATCACGCGTCGGTCGCCATCTTCGGGGAACCAATACTGATCCCCGAACTCCTGCCCGTTATGAATCAGCGGCGCGCCGGCGACCGTCAGGAGCGCAATGGCGAGCGGCTGCGTCCGCCACCACACCGAGCGGCCACCGCACTGCTCGGTGAGGGTCGAGTGGTCGTGGTTTTCGACGTACGTCACCGGACGCGTGGCCGCATCGCAATCCTTGCCGGCGTTCAGTGCGCGGGCGAGCGGCGTCCGGACCCGTTCATTCCGTCCGGCATCGAATCCCTGCCACATCAACGGGTCGTACCAGCAGCCGCCGGCGTGCACCGAATTGGTGATGCCGATCGCCTCGTAGCGGTTGTCGGTCAGCATCTCGAGGGAGAACGACATGTTCTCCAGGTGGTTCTCGCCGACGTGATCGTTGAGCTCCGCGATCACTTTCGAGATGCCGAGCGTCGGCGCGCCGCGTCGATAGAATCCTTTCACGTAGTCGAAGCGGATCCCGTCGATGCGATACTCGTCGATCCAGTACTTGCATGCATCGGTGACGAACTCGGCCGTGCACGCGTTGTTGTAATCGAAATCATCGAAGTACCCGCCTCCCTCGAACGATCCGAGATACGGCGAGTCGCCCGGGTCCTGATACAGCCATTTGTAGCCGAAGCCGCGATTCGGCTCGCGTCCCCCCGATACATGGTTGAAGACGCCGTCCATGATGACGTGCAAGCCGGCCTCGTGGAGCTCGGTGATCAGACGCTGCAGTCGAAACAGCTTGACGAGCGGCTCGGACGGATCGTTGTAGAAACGGTGCTCCACCGAGAAGAACGCCACCGGATCGTATCCCCAGCTGAAGCCCTCGGTGGGCCACGCAGTCCAGGGCATGAACTCGATCGCATTGAATCCGAGGTCGACGAGATACGGGATTTTGTCGTGGACGGCGTCGAGCGGCGCGCGCGTGCCTCTGAACTGCGCCGTGAAGTCGTCGAGCATCAGCTCGTAGATGACGAGGTCCTTCAGCGCCTTTCGATTTGCAATCGGCGTCACGTCCATCCTCTGGCCCCCGATGACGAAGCCGGCGTTCTGCAGCTCCGAGCCGTCGTATCGGGAACACGGATCCCCGCACCAGCGCGTCGTGCGGTTTTCGAACTCGACGAAATACTTGTATTCGTAGAAGCCGTCGGGCAGGTCGGAAATCGTGGCGGAGTACAGCAGCCCGTGTGGATGCGTACCCAGCGCCAGGATCACCCCGCCGGCCGTATCCCAAGCGACCTCGCCGAGCGCCGGCTGAAACGTTCCGAGTACGCGGATCGAACGGATGTGCGGCGTGCGTCCCCGGACGTACTGGGAGGGATCAATGGCGGTGTCCGGGAAAAAGAGCTGGAACCGGACGTCCCGGCCGCTGGCGCGGGCGCCGAATAGCTCGTACATGACGGTACGATACTCCGTTGGCGGATTGGATCTACCGCATCAGTCCCGCTTTCCGGTACGCTGCTGCCGATGATTCACCTGACACCAGTCGTACTCGAGGCGTACGGTGTGCGGCTCGAGCCGCTTTCGCC
>JBKPTT010000010.1:0-4272 GCA_046735635.1 Acidobacteriota bacterium
CGACATGCTCGGTAATCTCGCGACTCGACGGAGGGTTCTCGCCGAGCCCGAGCGAGTGCAGCATCTCGTGGATCAGCAGAACGTCCGCTCGCATGGCCGACGATGACACGTTGCTCATCAGCCGGCCCGTGCAGACATAGACGACGCGGCTGCCTGTCTCCGTGAAGGCGATCGCCTCATACCCGCGATTGCATTGCTGCGCTCCCCTGCCGTCCGCGAAATGGAGTGGCGACCGGCGCGCCGCGGAAACTGTTCTCCTACAGTCACAGCGAGGATTTCCGGCGCGCATTCGACGTCTTCCCGACGGACAGAAATTCCTCGTCATCGAGCCCGTCGATCCTCGAACGTCCATCACGCTGATCACGAATTGGTTCGACGAGCTGAAGACGCGCGCTGCGATCAGGAACTGACACGGACTACAGAGAACTGGAGGTCTGGAACATCCGCCGGACTTCTTCCTTCTGCAGCTCCACGATCGTGAACACGCCGAGCACCGTACCGAACGGCATGAACGTGCATCCAATACCCGCCATCACCAGGCAGTACATGTAGTGGCGGCGGCGCGTCAGGCAGCGTCCCGCGTACGCGTAGCATGCCGCGAACGCAAAACCTGCCAGCATCAGGCCGGCGCCGAAAACCACGAACAGCCATCCGAGGGCGGCGGGCGGGGGATTCGACCCGTCATCTAATTTGCCGAGCGCCATCATCACGCCGATGACGATGTGAAAGATGGGGAACAACGAAAACAGCGCAGCCAGCCCTGCGACGACGTAGTGAAAGATCGACAGAATGCGCAGGTTCTGATCTTCGTTCGACATCGCTGTAACTTAGAACCTCACGATGAACCCGACCGAGGCCCTCGTGAAATCGAGCGTCTCCCGCACCTGCGTGACGCCCAGAACATCGAACGCCACGTCGCTGAAGGTGCGGAAATAGCGGACCTCGCCCCGGACGCCGACGTGATTGGCGAAGAAAAACATTGCGCCGCCGCCAAAGTCCCACGCTGCCTCAGTGGTGTCGCGGCCCGCGACGTCGCCGAACGCGTCGATGCTCGACCGGATCACACCGAGGCCTGCCAACCCGTACGGCCGGAACCCGACCCCCTTCTGGCCGCCGATTGGAATGCCGATCAGCAGATTGCCCGTCGCCGTCAGCACGCTGCTGCCGCCGAGGTCGGTCTTGCCGTAGAAGTCCGGACTGTGCGCGATGTCGGCCTCGACGCCGAGAATCCCCGCGCCCATGTAGGCCAGGCTGATGCCCCAGTCGAAGCGCTTCGCATCGATGGCATTCGAGAGCGCCTTTCCCGAATTACCGCCGAAGTTCACGCCGACAAACGGGACGAGCAGGCCGTCGGCGCGCGCCGCCGCGGGTGCCGTCATCGCGAAAAACGTCGTCAGTACGAGCGCTCGTCTGAATGGCATGGCCCTCTCCTCTGCGAACCACGTTCGCAGGCGCGGTTCGCAGATCCCATTCTGCATCGCAATACCCCGCCCGCGGCGTCAACCGACGGTGGTGGCAGCCCGCCTTTTGGAGTAGGCTAGGCGCTTTCGGGAGCAACGTCATGGCGCAAGTTTCGATGACGGTCAACGGCAAGGCACGCAAAGCCGACGTTGACCCGCGCGTCCTCCTCGTCCACTTTCTGCGGGAAAACCTTCGTCTCACCGGCACCCACATCGGCTGCGACACCAGTCAGTGCGGCGCGTGCACCGTCCTCATCGACGGGCGCACGGTGAAGTGCTGCACGGTCTTTGCGGTTCAAGCCGACGGTTCCTCGATCACGACGATCGAGGGGCTCGCGCCGGACGGCCGGCTGCATGCGCTTCAGAACGCGTTCTGGGAAGAGCACGGTCTGCAGTGCGGCTACTGCACGCCAGGAATGATCATGGCGGCGGTGGGACTCCTCAATGACAATCCCACGCCGTCCGAACAGGAGATACGCGAAGGGATCGCAGGGAATTTCTGCCGCTGCACGGGCTATCAGCACATCGTCAACGCCATTCAACGCGCGGCAAGCGAGGCGAAATAAATCATGCCGGCCACTCCCGTCCTGCCGAAGCTCGTCGGTCAGCGCGTGAAGCGGCGCGAGGATCCGCGCCTCATTCAGGGCCGCGGAACGTATGTCGACGACATCGCGCTCGTAGGCATGCAACATCTCGCCTTCAAGCGGAGCGACGTCGCTCACGCCAGGATTCGATCGATCGACACGACCGCTGCAGCCGCCATGGAAGGCGTCGAGGCGGTCTTCACCGGCAGGCAGATCGCGGAGTTTCTCGCGCCCATGCCAATCGGAACGCCGTTTCCTTCTCCGGAGCATCGAGCGGTCGCCGTCGACACGGTGCGCTTCTCCGGCGAACCGGTCGCGGTCGTCGTGGCGCGCGATCGCTACGTCGCGCGGGACGCCGCGGACGCCATCGTCGTGTCCTACGACGTGCTGCCTGCCGTGGTCGATGTCGAGGAAGCGATGACGGGGAAGCCGGCAGTGATTCATCCCGATTTCCCCAACAACCTGGCCGTGCCGCTGGTCCCGAGCGGCACGGGAGTCACGCCGGACGGCGCCGTGGACAACTCGCAGATCGATGCCGCGTTCGCCAAGGCTGATGTCGTCATCTCGCAGCGCATGGTGAACCAGCGTCTCGCGCCGAACTGCATGGAGCCCCGGGGCGTCGTCGCGCATTACGAACCGGGCAAGGGAACGATGACGATCTGGTCGTCGACGCAGAACCCGCACATTCTTCGAACGTTCATCGCCGCGCTGACCGGGCTTGGTCAGGACCAGGTACGCGCGATCGCACCCGAGGTGGGCGGCGGCTTCGGCGCAAAGATCAATATCTACGGCGAAGAGTACGTCGCGGCGGCAATTTCCAAGCAGCTCGGGATTCCCGTGAAGTGGGCGGAGGATCGTTCGGAAGCGTTCGTCGCAACGATTCACGGCCGCGACATCCTTGGATACATCGATCTCGCCGCCACGCGGGACGGAACGCTGCTCGGCTTGAAGTTTCGCCTGATCGCCGACATTGGCGCCTACAACATGCTCCTCACCGCGGCGATTCCAACGTTGACGATGATGATGGCGAACGGCACGTACAACATCCCTGCCATCCGCGCGACGTTGACGGAAGTCTTCACCAACAAGACGCCGACCGACGCCTATCGTGGCGCTGGTCGCCCCGAGGCCACGTACTTCCTCGAGCGTGCGGTCGACATGCTCGCCCGCGAACTGAAAATGGATCCCGCCGAGCTGCGCCGCAAGAATCTGATCAAACCGCAGCAGTTCCCGTTTGCCACGCAGACCGGTGCGGTGTACGACTCGGGCGACTACGAAAAGGCGCTCGACCACGCATTGAGAACGGCGGACTGGGATCGCCTGAAGGCGGAGCGCGATGCCGCCCGCGCCAATGGGAGGCTGGTCGGACTCGGCCTCTCGATGTATGTCGAAGTCTGCGGCATAGGACCATCCGCCTCGCTGCCGACCGGAGGATGGGAACATTCGCAGGTCACCATCGAGCGCGACGGCCGCATCAGCGCGACCACGGGGGCATCGCCGCACGGGCAAGGCAACGAGACGACTTTCGCGCAGATGCTCGCCGACCAGTTCGGCGTGCCGATCGAGCACGTCACGATTCACCATGGAGACACGGGCGTGGTGAAGCAGGGTATCGGCACCTTCGGCAGTCGCTCGCAGGCGGTCGGAGGCGCCGCCCTGCACATGGCAGGCGCCAAGGTGAAATCGAAGATGGCAAAGTTTGCGGCCGCGATGTTCGAGGTGCACGAGGACGACCTGGTCTTTCAGAACGGCACGATCGCGGTCAAAGGTTCGCCCGCCTCTGCAAAGCCGTTCGCGAGCGTCGCCGCCTACGCGTACATCCCCGTGCCTCTTCCCGAGGGACTCGAGCCCGGCCTGAGCGACGAAGCGTTTTTCGAGCCCACCAATAACACCTATCCCTTCGGGTGCGACATCGCGATGGTCGAGATCGATCGCGAGACCGGGGAACCGAGGGTGCTCAAGTTCGTCGCGGTGGACGACGCGGGAAACCTCATCAACCCGCTCATCGTCGAAGGCCAGATTCACGGCGGGCTCGCTCAAGGCATCGGACAGGCGATGATCGAGGAGGTCGTGTACGGCGAGGACGGTCAGCTGCTGACGGGATCCTTCATGGACTACGCGTTGCCCCGCGCGATCGATTTCCCGCGCTTCGAGCTCGAAGCGACCGTCACGCCGACACCCGTCAACCCGCTGGGAGCCAAGGGCGTCGGTGAAGCGGGCACCCTCGG
>JBKPTT010000011.1:0-11867 GCA_046735635.1 Acidobacteriota bacterium
CCTCTGCAATGCGTTCCGAGACCCTATTTTAGAGAAGGTGCAAACATGACGAGACATCTGGCGGCAGCAGCAACGGCGTGTGCGCTGGCCATCGCTGTCCCGGCGGCGGCGCAGACGACCAAACACCCCACTGCGCGTCGAGCAGCGGCGCCTGCAGCGCCGCAGACGGTTCAGTTGACGGGCTGCCTCTCCACGCCCGGGCAGGCGAACGAATTTTCACTCGCCGTCACGAGCAACGACACTTCATCGCTCGCGGCTGCCGAACCGAGCGGGACCAGTGCGGTAGGCACGGCGGGCACGACGTCAGCGGCGGGTCCGAACATCACCGAAGGCTCGCAAGTGCAGCTCATCGGCGATGCGCCGACGCTCACGCAACTTGCCGATCGCAAAGTTCAGATCAAGGGCACGATCGTGCCGCAGAAGGTGAGCCACAGCCGCAACGCGGCCCCGGCAACTCGCGTCCGGGTCGACCGGATCGAGAGGCTGGCGGAAAGCTGCCAGTCGGGCGCAACCGCCGGAACGTCTGGCACGACGCCGGCGCCATCGTCGCCTTCGTCGCGTTCGACCGAGCCAACCGCGAAGCCGATGCCGAGTTCTACAGCGACTCCAACCGAAACTCCGGCGGCCACTCCGACACCAGCGCCGTCGTCTGCATCACGTGAATCGGGAGCCAGCGCCGAGGCGATGATCAGCGGGCTGAACAGCGCCGAGGTGCAGCAGATATTGGGCAACGTGGGCCCGCAGAACATCTCGAACGCGTCGGACGTCTTCGATGCCGCGCAGATTGACGCGCTGACGCAGGCGCTCGAGAAAGACGCCGCGGCGCTCAAGAAAGAGCAGGAGCTCACGACTGCGCTTCAGGGGCGTGGGCTGTTGACGCCGAACGAGCGCGTCGTCGGCATCTCGGGAACGACTATCTACAAGGCGTCTCAGAAGTAAGCGGTTTCGTAGGGCGGGATCTTAAGACCCCGCCCTACTTCAACGCTCGGGCGCGTTCAGCAGCCATCGCGCTGGGCTGAAGATGAGCAACCGCTGGTCGCGGCCGACGGTCGCGTGGCTGGAGCACCACGTCGATTGTTTCCGAGTCCGTCCGGCCGAAGCTGATGCGCTCGACGACGTGCATTGCCGAAGGGTATCAACAACCGCGGCCAGAATTAGCCCGCGATCCATGTCAACTGCGTCGCTCCCTATCAAGTGTACGCCGGCTGATGATGCGGCGGTGCGCGGACCGCCGTGGTCGATGGCCCGCTCTCTGCGCGCAATCTCCTTGGCGGGTATGTATGTTCACCGTCGACCTGCTGCGGGTCCTCGTTCCGGATGTCGCGGCCGTTTAGCCTGGGGCTCGGCGTCGCGAACGCGTTGGCGACGAGCGCGACTGGCTGGTGGTTTGCCAATAACTCGACGCTCATGTCAATCTGGTGGAAGAGGGGCCTGGGTTACGATGGGCCGTCTACACGGCCTTGCGCGCAGGCCGCAACCACCATGAGCAAATCGAAGAGCGCAAGCGCGCTCACACCACCCGAAGTCGTCGACTGGACGGGCGTGCCACTCCAACGCATCGAGTACGATCGCGCGGCGACGATTTTTGCGCAGGGCGATCCGGCCGCGAATGTGATGTACGTGGAGAGCGGCGCTGTCCGGCTGTCAGTTCTATCGCACGCGGGAAAAGAGGCCGTGATTGCCGTGCTGGAGGCCGGCCATTTTTTCGGCGAGGGCTGTCTGGCGAGCCAGCCGCAACGGATGGCGACTGCGACGGCGATGGCTCGATGCACGATCATCAGCGTCGAGAAGGCGGATATGGTACGCGAACTCCACGCTCGGCGCGCCTTCGCGGATCGCTTCCTCACGCATATGCTGACGCGGAATATTCGCATCGAGGAGGATTTGATCGACCAGCTCTTCAACTCCAGCGAGAAACGGCTTGCCCGCACGCTGTTGCTGCTGGCACGGTACGGTGAGCCGGAAGCATCCCATCGGATGCTGCCGAGAGTGTCTCAAGAAACGCTCGCCGAGATGGTAGGAACGACGCGTTCGCGCGTCAACTTCTTCATGAACAAATTTCGGAAGCTGGGGTTCATCGAGTACAACGGCGGATTGAAGATCAACAACTCTCTGCTGAGTGTCGTCCTGCGCGACTGACGTCACAGATTGGAGGAGCGGTCGCTGTCAGTGCCTCGAATCCAAGAACTGTCTGCGGCGCCGTCGGGTCGCGACACGCGTAACCCCTAACGGTTCAGCGGCGTGATGAGCGACGGGGGCGACCGCTCGGGCAGGACAACCATCGCGAAACGGCGAGCTGTTCACAATCCGAGTCTTTTGAAGTGCGCGCGGATGACCGCATAACATTCGCACGAGGCCTTTTCGAGCCTGCTCCTGTTCAGCACCCGAATTCGCCCGTACTTACTCGTGATCAGCCCCGCGTCCTGTAGGGTGCCGATGACGAGCGTCACCGTCGGGCGCTGCACGCCGAGCATGATGGCGAGAAACTCCTGCTTCAACAAAAAGTCCCTTGAGCCGACGCGATCCTGAGTCTGCAGCAACCACCGGCAACAGCGCTGCTTCACCCCATGCAGCGCGTTGCACGCCGTGCCTTGCATGATCTGCAGGAGGTTCGCTTGGGCATACAGCGCCAGGACGTCGTGAAATGGCCCCGGCGTCGCGCTTTCCTTGACAAAGCGACGTACGCTCATCGACGGGAAGGGCCCATCCGGCACCTGCTGGAACGTGCGGCCCGCGCCCGAGCGATCGCCGAGGAATACGCCGATCCCCAGCATGCCCTCGATGCCCACCGTCGCGACTTCAACGAGCGCTCCATCTCGCATTTCGTTGGTGACGGAGAACACGCCTCCATTCGGGAAATAGACGTCGATGACGGGGGCGCCGTGCTCCTGAAGCGTACGGCCGGTCACACCCGTGTTCATGTGCAGATGCTTCTGAATACGTGCGTAGTCAGCAGCCGGAAGCGCCGAGAGCAGGCGATTGTGGAGCGGCGTGCCGTCTGGCAGAAGCCGAGGCGAATGTACTGTTGAGGTGCCCATGGCGTCTCCTCTGAGCGAGCCTGAAGGATTCAGGCGCTTCGGTGAGACTGGAGGGGCGCAGCAGTCCGGCTGCGAGCACAGCTCAGAAAAGCGGGTTGTTTCGACAGTATCACGCGGGCGACGGTCAAAATGTGCGATACAATACATTTGCCCGCCAGACTGGTGCCACGCCTCCGTGTCACGTCGCGTCAGCCTCCGAGCTTCCGGCAGCGAATCGCTGCCGCGCAGGAGCGTGACGAATGTCTCTTCGGTTTGCTCCCGAACAATTCGACCGTCTTCGCGAGGACGCGCGTCTGCTGTTGGAACGAGGGGGCGATCAAGAAAGTCAGCTCGAGGCCTTCGTCGCCGCAGCCGAGCGAGCGGTGCGGCATGCGGAGGCTGCCGTCTCACAGGCAGCGGACGACCTCCACGTGAATGAGATCCGACACCTGCTCTCCGCACAGCTCGAACGAAGCGCGGCCGCCGCTGTAGCTGCCAACCGCCTCCTTGCCGACGCGCACCAGCAGTGTGCCGCAGCCCGCCGGTTGCTGACGCATTTGGACGGCGCTCGCCCGGCGGGCGCACAGTGCCCCAAAGGAGTGCTCGTCGTCGATGACTACGGCGACGTCCGTGATCTGTTGGCGCGCGTGCTCGAGGATGCCGGGTTCGTTGTCAGCACTGCCACCAACGGTCTCGAAGCCCTGATCGCCGCGTATGAGATGCGGCCAGGCGTCATCGTCATGGATGTCTCCATGCCGGTGCTTGATGGGATCGAAGCGACTCGGTTGATCAAAGCGGGCGAAGCGACGCGCGATGCGCGAGTCATTGCGTACACGGGTGATCCTTCGTTCGATGACGGGACAACGCGGACGTTGTTTGCTGCAGTCGTGACCAAGCCGGCCACTCCGGATGACGTGCTCGCAACGGTGCAACGCCTTGCCGGGCTCTAGGCGGCTCGCCGTGCGATTGGTGTTCGCGGAACCATGGCCTGCTAAAGGGCGAGCAAAACAGGCGGCCTGAGGGCGGTTCGTCGCTGATCGCGAGGATCTCATGTTGTACGAGTTCATCCGTCTAAACCGGGACGTGATCATTGCCCGCACCGGGGATAGGGTTCGCAGCCGGCTATGGCCGTCTGTCGCACCTGGCGAGGTGGAGCACGGCGTGCCGCTCTTCCTGACACAGCTGTCCGAGACGCTGCGCCTGGAGGGAACGTCGGCACCCTTTCCGCCCGACGCCATCGGTGCGACCGCCGCGCGCCACGGAGGGGACCTGCTGCGATTGGGCTTTACTGTGTCCCAGGTCGTCCATGACTATGGGGACATCTGCCAAACGATCACGGCCCTCGCGTTCGAGCAACGTGCGCCCGTCTCGGTGGAGGAATTCCATACCGTCAACCGGTGTCTCGACACGGCGATCGCCGAGGCTGTCACCGAACACGCGCGCGTGACGGCGGAGTCACGATCCGCCGGGGAGATCGAGCGTCTGGGCCACGCGGCTCACGAGCTCCGAGACAATCTGAGCACCGCGATTCTCGCGTTCCACACGCTGAAGCGCGGCGCCGTCGCCATCAACGGCAGCACCGGAGAAGTCCTCGGTCGTAGCTTGATGAGCCTGCGCGAAGTCGTCGACCGCACATTGTCCCAGGTCCGGCTCGAAGCGGGCCAACAGAGGCGGGCGCGCGTCCCGGTGGTCGCGTTCATCGACGAAATCGCCGCGACGGGAATGCTGCACTCGGAGTACCGACACATTCGCTTCACGGTCGACGCTGTTGATCCAGCCTTGTCGATCGACGCAGACACGCAGCTCCTTGCGTCGGCGGTGATGAACCTGTTGCACAACGCCTTCAAGAACACGCCCTCGGGAGGACAGGTGGTGTTGCGGGCGCGCGGCGAAGACGGGCACTTGCTCATCGAGACCGAGGACGAGTGTGGCGGGATTCCGCAGAGCAAGGGCGATCCGTTTCAGGTGTTTGGCGACCGCCGCGGGACCGATCGGTCTGGCCTCGGCCTGGGGCTCTCGATCGCCCGGCAGGCGGTACGCGCGCACGGCGGCGAGATCCGCATCCGCAACCTGCCTGGCAAAGGCTGCGTCTTCACCATCGAAGTGCCACTCGCGACGGTCGCGTCCATTCCCGTGGTGCAGCCGAGTGCGAAACCTTCCTGACACGAGCGTGCACGTGGCGATTGTCTTCCAGTCCGAGGGGGCCATTCTCGAGCGCGTTCTGGCTTGACCCAATCCTTGACAACACTTCGAGTGGACCTCGTATGGTGAGGAGGACGCGCGATGTTCAGCGAGCCATTGCGCGCTCATCCAGCCGAGAGTAGCGAGGTTCGGGTTCGAGAGAAGATGTGGGTCGGAGCACCATCACGCCGAAACGGGCCGACGAGCGCACGCCGACTCTCAATGTGCGCTGTTCAATCCGAGACATCGCGACGCCCGCAATCGCGACATAGTGAGTACGGGATTCCAGAACCTTCACGGTGACGAACGCGAGCGAGCCACCGCGACGGTTCGCACCGTGACGCGCCGAGTCCTGCATCTGGCGCGGCCGCACGGACGCCGATGCGCAGGGTTCGCGGACGCTCTCAACTCTCACCGCGGGCTGTTTCCCGCTCCCGAACCGGCGATTTTCAGAGCCGGCCCTTCGTCACAGCTTGGAGTTGCATTCATGGACGTCAGACCACTCCACGACCGAATCATCGTCCGGCGCATCGAAGAAGGCGAGCAGAAAAGCGGCGCGATCATCATCCCGGACACGGCGAAAGAGAAGCCGCAACGAGGTGAGGTGATCGCCGCCGGTAGTGGCAAGGTGAACGACGACGGCAAACGCGCTCCGCTCGATGTCAAGCCGGGGGATCAGATCCTGTTTGGCAAGTACACGAGCCACGAAGTCAAACTCGATGGCGAGGACTACCTCATCATGCGCGAAGACGAGGTGCTGGCGGTCCTCGACGGCGTCGGAACGACGCACCAGAAGTAACAAGTCGGCTTGGCGCGGACAGGAACGCGAGCCGCAGGAGATTCGTCATGGCAAAACAGATTGTGTACGGCGACTCGTCGCGGCACGGCATTCTGCGCGGAGTCAACCGCCTGGCCAACGCGGTCAGGGTGACCCTTGGGCCGAAGGGACGCAACGTCATCCTCGACAAGACATACGGCTCGCCCACAATCACGAAGGACGGCGTCACCGTCGCAAAGGAGATCGTGCTGAAGGACGCGCTGGAGAACATGGGCGCGCAGATGGTGAAGGAAGTGGCGAGCAAGACGTCGGATATCGCCGGCGACGGCACGACGACGGCGACGGTGCTCGCGCAAGCGATCTACCGCGAGGGCGTGAAGAACGTAGCCGCCGGGACCAATCCGATGGCCATCAAGCGTGGCATCGAGCGATCCGTCGAAGCGATGACCGTCGAGCTCAAGAAGATGTCGAAACCCGTGTCGGGTCCCATGATCGCGCAGGTCGGCACCATCTCGGCGAACCATGATGAGACGATCGGTCGGATCATCGCCCAGGCGATGGACAAGGTCGGGAAAGACGGCGTCATCACGGTCGAGGAAGCCAAGAGCATGGATACCTCGCTCGAGGTCGTCGAAGGGATGCAGTTCGATCGCGGCTATCTGTCGCCGTATTTCGTGACCGATCCGGAACGCATGGAGGTCGTGCTCGAGAGCCCGTTCATCCTGATTCATGAGAAGCGGATCGGCGCGATGCGGGACCTCCTGCCGGTGCTGGAGCAGGTGGCGCAGGCCGGCCGCCCGTTGCTGATCATCGCCGAGGACCTCGAAGGCGACGCGCTCGCCACGCTCGTCGTGAACAAGCTGCGCGGGACGATTAAGGCGGCGGCGGTCAAGGCCCCCGGCTACGGCGATCGCCGAAAGGCGATGCTGGAAGACATCGCCGTCCTCACCAATGGGAAGGCGATTACCGATGATCTCGGTCTGAAACTCGAGAACATCACGCTCGACGACCTCGGGCAAGCGAAGAAGGTCACCATCGACAAGGACAACACGACGATTGTGGAAGGCGCCGGCAGCACGGCGTCGATCGCGGGGCGCGTCAAGCAGCTCCGCACGCAAGTCGAGGACACCACGTCCGACTACGACCGCGAAAAGTTGCACGAGCGGCTCGCGAAGCTCGTCGGCGGGGTGGCGATCATCAAGGTCGGAGCGGCGACCGAGACCGAAATGCAAGAGAAGAAGGCGCGCGTCGAGGACGCCATGCACGCCACCAAGGCCGCCGTCGAAGAGGGCGTCGTGCCGGGCGGTGGTGTGGCGCTGCTGCGGGCCTCAAAGGCCCTCGAGAACCTCGAGGTGGTGGGCGACGAGCAGATCGGCGTGCAGATCATCCTTCGAGCCATCGAGGAACCGATGCGATGGATCGCCATCAACGCGGGCCACGAAGGGTCCATCGTGGTGCAGCGGGTCAAAGAGATGGACGGCGATGAAGGTTTCAACGCACAAACAGAGCGGTATGAGAATCTGGTCCAGGCCGGCGTGATCGACCCGACTAAAGTGGTCCGTTCCGCCCTGCAGCACGCGGCCTCGATCGCGTCGCTCCTGCTGACAACAGAAGCAGTCATCTCGCAGATCGCCGAAAAGCATCAGCCGGCCGCGATGTCGGCCGAGGGCATGGGCGGCATGTACTGACGGCCATTCACACAAGTACCGGACTCAGCGGCCTCGGAGGTCCTCTCTAACTCCGATCGCCATGGCTGAGTGGGACGCTCAACGCGGCCAACAAATGAAAGAAGACGCGATATGAACTATGCACGAATACTCGGATTGTGCGTCGCAGGCATCGTCTGCTCGGCGCACGGTCTCGTAGCGCAAGATCTCTCGCACTATCGGAGCTTCGAGCTGGGAACTGACGTCGCGTCTGTTTCGACCGCTGCAGGCGTGGCCGCGTCGGAGGCAAAGACGATCCATCAACGTCCGGCCGTGTTGCAGGATCTCGAATATCGGGTGTCGCACTGGGCTGCCGGATCGACGGCGGTCTCAACCGATCCCGTCGAGCAGATCGCCTTTAGCTTCTACAACGACCAACTGTTCCGAATCGTGGTCGACTATGGTCACGACCGGACAGAGGGAATGACGGACGCGGACATGATCGAGGCGATCTCCGCCGTCTACGGCTCGCGGCTCCCATCGACGTCGCGAGCGCGTGGCCGAGCGCCGTCTGGCGTCGAAAGCGAATCCGGATCCCCGGTCGCGCGATGGGGAGATAGCCAGCACGCGATCGTGCTCTACCAAACGTCCTCGTACGGGGCGAGGTACCGGTTGATCGTAACGGATGTGGGTCGCGATGATCTTGCCCGGAAGGCCGAAGCCCAGGCGCTCCGGCTCGACAGTCAGGAAGCCCCGCAGCGGGAAATCGTGCGGCAGCAGAAGGAACGTGACGACGGACGCGCCGCGGCGGCGAAGGCGCGAGCTGTCAATAAGCGAGTGTTTCGACCCTGACCGGGGTTCGACCGCAGGTGTCTCCCGCGTCACGAAGAACTCGAACGTGTGCTGTTTCGAACAGCAATGGCTCAGCTCGAGCAGTACCATGGGGCGAGTGGAGCGTGCTCGTGCTGCACGAATTCATTGCTGTCAATCGGGATGAGATCATCCGGCGGTGCAGGGCCAAGGTGGCCACGAGGTCGATTCCACCGCCCACCGAGGCGGAAATCGACCACGGTGTCCCCGTGTTCCTGGATCAACTGCGGGACGCGCTCCGCCTCGGCGAAATCACAAACCCTGAGATCGCCCGGACCGCGATCAAGCATGGGCACGACCTCCTGCGTCAGGGATTCAGCGTGTCGCAGGTCGTGCACGACTATGGCGATGTCTGTCAGGCGATCACCGAACTCGCGGTGGAACTGACCGCTCCCATCAGCACCGACGACTTCCGCACGCTGAACCGATGCCTGGACGATGCGATCGCGGGCGCGGTGACCGAGTACGGACGCGAGCGCAATCAGTCTGGCATCGATGGCGAATCCGCACGCGGGACCGAACGGCTCGGGTTCTTCGCCCATGAATTGCGGAACTTGCTGAACACGGCGCTGATGGCGTTCGAGGTGCTGAAGACCGGGAATGTCGGCGTGGGGGGAAGCACCGGCACGGTGCTTCATCGTACCCTCATGGCCTCACACTCGCTTGTGACTCGTTCGCTGGCGGAAGTGCGTCTCACGCAGGGCATTCAGAACCGGGAGCAATTCCGCGTTGCAGGGTTCATCGAGGAAGTCTCTTCGGCGTCGACATTGGATGCGAATGCGCGTAGCGTCAGACTGATCGTCACGCCTGTCGACGACGCCCTGGCGATTGCGGCCGACAGACAAGTGCTTGCCGCGGTAGTCGGAAACCTTCTCCAGAACGCCTTCAAGTTCACGCGGCCGGGGACGACCGTCACACTCAGGGTTGGCGCAAGCGCCGAGCGCGTGCTCATCGAGGTCCAGGACGAGTGCGGCGGCCTGCCAAGCGGGAATGCCAACGACCTCTTTCGCCCGTTCGAGCAGCGCAGCGCCGATCGCACCGGCATAGGTCTTGGCCTCGCCTTCAGCCGATGGGGCGCTGAAGCGAACGATGGCCGGATCTATGCGCGCAACCTGCCTGGGCGAGGATGCGTGTTCACCATCGACCTGCCGCGGCAGCCACTTCCCGCCGTGGCGCTTGTTCAGTCTTGACGCTCCGACAAGCACCCTACCGGGGCTTCCGTGATTTGCGGGCGGTGGTGCTCGTGGCAATCTGTACATACCAGAATCACATTCGGTGTCCGCACCGCTGGAGGCCAAGTCGGAGAGCGCGTCGAGCATCGCCGTCATCCTCTTGGTCGTGTGGTTACTGGGTTTCATCGGGATCTACACCATTGGCTCGTTCGTCCATGTGCTATTGGTCATCGCGATCGTGCTGTTCCTCGTCGGGCTGTTAAGGGGACGACGCGTACTGGGATAGCGATCGCCGTATCGAAACGGTCGCCTCTCGGCTCAGTCCGGTCGGGAGGCGCCGCATCATCAGCTGCGTGACGAGCATTCGTGCAGCGCGCTGAGGTTGCGCGGATGATAATCCGTCGTGTGGCGACGGTTGTCCCAGCGGAAGGTGTCATTCTCGAGCGCGTCCTGGACACGACGTACCCGCTCTGGAACGGCGGCCTGAGTCGTCACGCGTACGGCACACTTGACGCTGCCCAGATGAAGACCGCCTGGGGGCGTGGTCATCGGCGACGATTCGCGCTGGTGGATGGCGCCCACGTGCTCGCCAGCGCCGCGCAGTACGATCTGGCGGCGATCCTCGATCAACGGCCGGTGCGCATTTGCGGAATCGGCTCGATTTTCAGCGAGCCCGCGCACCGCCACACTGGCCATGCGGAGGAGTTGGTGGATCGGCTGCTCGACCACGCCGCGCGCAACGGGGCTGGCATGGCGCTCCTCTTCTCAGACGGCAGCCAGGAACAGGTTCAGCTGAGCGACTTCCAAGTAGTTCCAATCGAGGACGTTGAGCTCGTCGTGACGGAATCGTTGCTTCGGGGCGCCCCCATGACGCTCATCCGGGGGGGGGAGGAACGAGACTTGGCCGCGATCGTCGCCATGGGGCAGGTCCGGGCCAGCCCATTCAGGTTTCACCTCGATCGAGATGTCGACTTCGTTCACTACGCGATTACGAAACGGCGATTGCTTGCAGGACTCGGCGCGGCCGGGGCGCGTCAGCTGCATTTCTTCATCGCCGAAGAAGGCATCACCGCTGCTGCCTATGTTGTCGTCAGCATCGTCGGAGCCACATGGACGATCGAGGAGTGTGGCGACCGTGATCCTTCCGGCGCGCGAGTTGGTGCCATCCTACAAGCCCTCATCGCACGTGAACCCGCCGAGCGCCGCGCGACCATCCGCGCCTGGCTCCCTCGCGGCTTCGTCCCGCCACAGGTGACGATTGTGGCGGCGAAGCCATCGACAGAAGTGGTGATGGTGCGGTCGCTCGGATCGTCGATGATCCACCCGCGGCTGTCTAGCGACGACGTGCTGTACTGGCGTACAGACGTTTTTTGATGCGTGCACTGCGGTCGCCGAGGTGCACAAGGGCAACACGCGCCGGCGACGACCGATAATCGCGGCCGGCCTCACGTGCGCGCGCTCGCTGGGTTGGTGACCTCGAGTCGATTTGCGGCGTCGCCTGATTGAGTGCGTCGGCCTTGTCCCGCGAATACGTGCGGATCGAAGCTTGTGCCCCGGCGCGCCGCGTACACGCGTGTGAACTCGGCGCCGAGCAGCAGAATTTGGCACGAGTAGTACACCCACAGCAGGAGAATCATCACCGAACCGGCAGCGCCGTAGCTGGACGCCATGCTGCTCTGGCCGAGATACAGGCCGATCAACTGTTGACCGATTGTGAAGAGCACGGCCGTGACGAATGCACCGGTCGTCACATCACGCCAGCCGAGATGCACGTCAGGCAAGACGCGGTAGAGGAGCGCGAACAGCGAGGTCGTCCCGATGAGCGATACGAGTACCTGTATTCCGCTCCACGCCAGTGGGACACTCGAGGAGTGGCGCGAGAGCCAGGCGCTGAATGCCGCAAGAGCAGCCGTCACCGCGAGCGAGACCATCAGCAGAAAGCCGATCGCCACCACCAGGCCGAAGGAGCGCAGACGATCGATTACGAATGCTTTGAGGTGCGCACCGGGGTTCGCCTTCACATGCCATACGGTGTTGAGCGCGGCCTGGAGCTCGAGAAACGCACCGGTCGCGGCGATGACGAATGCGACGCTGCCGATCGCGGTGGCGAGGAGGCCCGCCCGTCGCTGACTCGCTCCATCGAGAAGGCTCTGTACGGCGCGCGCACCCTCGCGCCCGACAAGGTGATCGAGCTGGTTGACGA
>JBKPTT010000012.1:0-5287 GCA_046735635.1 Acidobacteriota bacterium
CACGGTCATCCCGCGCGCGTACAGCGCCAGAATCTTGTCGTCGAAGCCGGTGAAGCGGCGCTCGTGTTTGGCGATCAGCCGCGGCTCGAAGGTGCCCTCACGATCCCGCGGCACGTCAATCCCCAACGGACCGTCATCGGTTAGCACCGTCTTGCTACCCGTTCCGTGGCGATGATTCGTCGTGTCGTGCGGTTTGTCGCCGCCGGCCGGGTAACCCAGATGGTGCGTCAGCTCCCCGCCGAGCGCCCGTTCGATGATGGCTTTCTTGATCGACGGACGGCCGCGTCGAGCTCCTCGGGCGAGATCGGGCCTTGGCGCACAAATTGATCAAGAATCTCGGACGGGACCGGGGCGAGTGGAGCGTCAGGGGTGAGCGACTTCCGTTTGCGGCGCATAGGCTCTCCTCATGCTATGCCCCACACACGAACTTCCGGATACCCTCTGAGTCAAATGCCGGGGAACTCAACAAATCAACATTCGACACGAATTCCACATTCGCCATTCGCCATTCAATTCGCCATTCGCCATTCAATTCGCCATCCGCCATTCAATTCGCCATCCGCCATTCAATTCGTCATCCGCCATTCAATTCGCCATCCGCCATTCAATTCGCCATCCGCCATTCAATTCGCCATCCGCCATTCAATTCGCCATCCGCCATTCAATCGCCATTCGCCATTCAATTCGACATTCGCCATTCCCAAAATTCGGCACTCGACATTCGCCATTCGGCATTGTCCCGGGTCATACTACCGGCCGATGCAGCCAGATGTGGCCGTGCAGACGCGGGGGCTGACGCGGGACTTCGGGAGCTTCCGCGCGGTGGACGCGATCGATCTGGCGGTGCCGGCGGGGAGCTTCTACGGTTTTCTCGGTCCGAACGGCGCGGGAAAATCAACCACCATCAAGTGCCTGACCGGCCTGCTGCGACCGACCTCCGGAACGATCAGGATCCTCGGTACCGACCTGCAGACGGATCCCGTGACGGTGAAGCGCCGCATCGGCGTCGTCCCGGAGGACCTCGCGTTGTTCGATCGACTCAGCGCTCAGGAAACGCTGACGTTCGTCGCCCAGGTGCACGGGATCGATCGCGACACGACCAGGAGCCGATCGTCGGATCTGCTCGATCTGATGGATCTGAAGAGCGCCGGGACAACGTTGGTGACTGATTTTTCGCACGGCATGCGAAAGAAGCTGTCGCTGGCGGCTGCGCTGCTGCCGGCCCCCAAGCTGCTTTTCCTGGACGAGCCATTCGAAGGCATCGACGCGGTCGCGTCGCGCCAAATCAAAGAATTACTCCTGTCGTTCGTCTCGCACGGGGGGACGATCTTCCTGACGTCTCACATCCTCGAGATCGTCGAACGGCTCTCGACGCATATCGGAGTGATCGCGGGCGGCCGCATCGTTGCTCAGGGCCCTATCGGCGATCTCCGGGCTGGCGCCGGCAGCGGCAAGACGCTCGAGGAGTTGTTCATCGAACTCGTGGGCGGCGACCACCGCGCGCACGCGGCGCTCGACTGGATCTGACCGATGGCGAGAATCCTTCGGGCGTTCGTATGGCTGCGGTGGCGGATGCTGATCAATTCGATCGAGAAGACCGGGGCGCGCGACAGGCTCGAGCGCTTCTCGATTGCGATGGAGAAGCTGGGCCCGCTTGTCGCTGCGGCTCTCATGATTCCCTCCACGATCCTGCTCGCCGTGATCGCGACGGCCGCTGGCTACGGGCTGGGCCGAGGCGACGCTTCACCGATGATGTTCGAAGCCGTCCGCTACCTCCTGCTGCTCGTCCCCATCCTCAGTGTCGTCGGCCCACTCATCCTGCCCGCAGCCGATCGGGCGAACCCGGTTCGCATGCTGCTCTTGCCAATCCCCCGCCGGACCCTGTACGCGGCGCAGACCGCGACGGCATTCGGAGACGTATGGACGGTTCTTACGGTGCCTGTTGTGCTGTTCCTTCCGGTGGGCCTCGCCGCCGCAGGCGCGTTCGGCGCCGCCCTCGTGGCGCTGGTCGGCGGGCTTCTCCTTCTGACGATTGTCGTGGGGCTTTCCGCGCTGTCGACCAGCATCCTGCATCTGATTGCGCGCGATCGGCGTCGCGGAGAACTCCTCGCGTTGCTCTTCATTCTCGTTATTCCCGCCGTGAGCATGCTGCCCGGCCTCGTGAACGGCACCCGCCATCACCGCGGTCAGCGTCGTACACCCGCGAGCGAGGAACTGCATCTGCCGCAATGGGTCGGGACTGCGAGTACCCAGGCCTTCGCGCTTTATCCGACCGAGCTGTATGTGCGGTCCACTCGAGCTATTGCTGCAAGCGAGCCGGCTGCCGCCGGACTCCGAATCGTCGGGCTCGCGGCCGTCGCGGGAACGATCCACGCAATCGGGTTGCTCGCGTTCGCGCGAGTTCTCGAGTCTCCGGGCTCGAGCGGCGCGCGCCGGTCTGTAGCCGCGCGCGAGTCCTGGGGCATGACGCTGCCAGGTCTGACGGCCGGGGAGTCGGCGGTCGCGCTGGCGCAGCTTCGGCTCGCTCTCCGCACTCCTCGCGGGCGGTCCATCCTTCTGTCGCCGCTCGTCATGATGGGGGTTTTCGCAGCCATCGTCCTGCGGTATCGAGGCGAATTCGACGTGGGTCCGGTCGCCGTGAAAGGCGGCTACGGGTTCGCTTCGTTCACGTCGTTCATCAGCCTGGCGGCCACGCTGCCGATCATCGTGAATCAGTTTGCCGTCGACAAAGCGGGGATGACGCTCGCCCTCCTTTCGCCGCTCTCGGATCGTGAGTACTTGAACGGAAAGGCCGTGGGTAACGCACTCATCGCATTCCCGCCCGTTGCGATTTGCCTGCTCGCGGCCATGGCGATCTTTCCAACCGGCTCGCTTGCGTTATGGGCGGCGATCCCGCTGGCGCTCGTCGCGACGTACCTGCTCGTCTCGGGGCCAGCCGCAATCCTATCGGTGCTGTTCCCGCGGCTCGTCGATTTGAACAGCATTGGCCGCGCCGGCAACGCTCACGGGCTGGCGGGCCTGCTCGGCATGCTGTCTTTGGTCGTCGCTGGCGCGTCGAATCTGGTCATCGTCTTCGCGGCAACATCCTGGTTGCAGCAACCGGCCCTCGCCCCTGTGCTGCTCCTTGCCTGGTGCGCGATCGCATTCTTCGTCAGCCGTCTCCTGTTCGCCCTCGCGCGTCGCATCTTCGCCGCCAGGCGTGAGAACCTCGCATTGCTGCTCAGCGATCGCTGATTCGATCCGTCGAGCCGAGGACACCTCGCCCGGGCATATCGCTTGCTGATCTCACGAGCGCGTGGCGAAACGGACCTCCTCTCTCAAGCGGTTGATGCGCGGAACATTTGGATTATCGGAGTTCCGCCCGGGGCAGGAAGACGTCATCCGGTCCATTGTGGAAGGTCACGACACCATTGCCGTGATGCCGACCGGCGCGGGCAAATCGCTGTGCTATCAACTTCCTGCGCTCCATCTTCCGGGAACCACGATTGTCGTCTCGCCACTGATCTCGTTGATGAAGGACCAGTCCGACAAGCTGACCGAGCTCGGCGTTTCCGCCCGACAGATCAACTCCACGATTCCGGACGCCGACGTAACGGCGTCCATCGAGCAGATTCGGAAGGGTGAGGTCGATTTCGTTTTCACGACCCCTGAGCGGCTCGAGGATACGGCGTTCGTCGAGGTCCTGCGTCGAATCAAGATCGACCTCTTCGTTGTCGACGAGGCGCATTGCGTCTCGGAGTGGGGACACGACTTCCGTCCGGCGTTTCTTGGTCTCGGCGCAGCAGTCAGGGCGCTCCGGAATCCCCCCGTGCTCGCGCTCACAGCGACCGCGAAAGGGGATGTGATCGACGACATCGTCCGACAGCTTGGCCTGGCGAATCCGCGGCAATTCAACCTCGGCGTGTATCGCGAGAACCTGCATTATGCCGTGCACCACACCGCCTCAGAGGTCGCCAAGCAGCAGCGGCTGGTGGCCACGCTCCGCGCGCAGGAAGGCGCCGGAATCGTCTACGTTGCGACGGTGAAGCACTGTGACGCGGTCGCGCGCGTGCTGGAGGCCGAGGGTGTCGTGGCGGCGCCCTACCACGGGCGTCTCGGCGCCAAGGCGCGCCATGAGACACAGGATCGATTCATGGCGGACGAGCTCAAGTCGATCGTCGCCACGAACGCGTTCGGGATGGGGATCGACAAGCCGGACATCCGATTCGTCATTCACTACGACATGCCTGGGTCCATCGAGGCCTACTACCAGGAGTCGGGTCGCGCTGGACGTGACGGCCATCCGGCCGAGTGCGTGCTCCTCTATCGAATCGAAGACAGGCGCACGCACCAGTTCTTCATGGGCGGCCGCTACCCCGCGGCGACCGATATTCTTGCCGTGCGCCAGGCACTCGGCGAGCTGGGCGCGGCGGAGGTCGCCGTGACCCTCGAGCAGATTCACTGGCAGGCTCCGACGGTCGCCAGGACGAAGGTGCGGTCGGTGCTCGCGATTATGAAACAGCTTGATCTCGTGCGGGAGCTGCGGGGCGCGAAGTATGCGCTCGAAACTGCCAGTCTGGACGCGTCGGCGGTGGAGGATGTCGCGCGTCAGTACGTCGCGCGAATGGATGCCGACCGTGACAAGTTGCAGCGCATGGCGCTCTATGCGCAGAGCGCGCGCTGCCGATGGAAGGAATTGCTGGATTACTTCGGTGAAGGGGAATCGTTCACAGCGTGCGGGAGCTGCGACAACTGCGTGCGGCCGCCAGAGCTACGCCACGCCGCACCCGCTGACCGGGAGCGGGCACTTCTTCATTCATAAGGCGCCGAGGTCGAGCTCAGGTTAGACAGAAGGCGCCGTCGATCACTCAGAATCCAGACACACACAGCACCAAAACCCGACAGTCGCACGCTATGTAACGGCCTACCCAGAGAAACCGTGCGGCTGGGCCTTCGGCGTGCCACAAGTAAGACCTCAACCACTCACAGGCCAATACGCACCAGGGAAAAACACGTTGAATTCACGCCTGTTTTCGGCCTGCCGCGTGGCATCCGCGTTGCTCTTAAGACAGATGTCGGGCGGCTTCAGCGGCCCGGCTTGCCGCTCCGGTGTTCCGCTGGAGCAACCGCCCCACCAAGACTTCCTGCCTGGCTGCAGGGAGGGTCGAAAGACCTCCCTGCCCCGCCATCAAAGAAATGCTGATTTTCGATTGCTGATTGCTGATTGTTGATTGGCGATTACTGAATGCTGAATGAACTCATCAGGAACTTCAAATCAGCAATCAGCAATCGCAAATCAGTATTCCTG
>JBKPTT010000013.1:0-28021 GCA_046735635.1 Acidobacteriota bacterium
GCCGGCGGTCACGCCGTTGCCAATCATCCAGGAGTGATGGAGGCTCACATGCCGCAACTGGCCGGCGCCGATCCCACGCGGTACCTGTCGCACGTCCAGGCGGCACGCGACACCCGCGATCTGTTCGAACCGTTTTACGAACCCGTCGCACCCGGCGAACGGACGGTCGCCGACCTGCGGCGTCATCGTCGGCGGGCGACGAACGACACCGAGACCGTCATAAAGACCGTGTCGCTGGTCGAGGAAGACGGCACGCTCTACTGGCGCGATGGAGTGCCCGGAGGACCGACCCCGCGTCAGCGCCGCGCCCGCCGCCGCGGAGCGCTGCCGCCGGAGGGCTCGCTCATACTGACGAAAACCTTCCCGGCGCTCGCGCCGAACAAGGTCATCGAGGCCATGGGCGAGCTCGATTGCCGCTTGAACGCGGCGATCGACAAACCCTCGCTCACGGCACACGTACGGGAGCTCCGACGCACGGCCGCGGGAACGTTCGAGCTGTCGGGCCCATCCGACGGCGCGCCGTTTTCGGGGCGCACGCTCCTATTCGTCCACGGGACATTCTCCAACGCGGAGAACATGCTGCACGAATTCACCGTCTCGGGCGGCCCCGGAGAACGGCTGCTGAATCGCGCGATGACGGGGGCCGGCACGTACGATCGAGTGCTCTTTTTCGAGCACGCGACGCTGTCGGTCAGCCCTGTGATCAACGCGCTCGAGCTCGAGCGCGCGTTCGCGGGCTCGAGCGGGCAGATCGACGTCGTCGCGCACAGCCGCGGCGGACTCGTCGTGCGCTGGTGGCTGGAAGCGTTCGGCAGCTCGCTCAGCGCGGCGCCGAACGCGAAAGTGCGTGCGGTGCTCGCGGGCTCGCCGCTGCACGGCACCTCGCTCGCCGCACCGGACAAGATTCAGCATGCGATGAGCCTGTTGTCGAACATCGGCACCTTCGCAGAAAAAACGCTGTCGCTCGTCGGGGCGACCAATCCGTTCATCTGGGTTGCGGGCAAACTGATCGAAGTGATCGTATCGGTTGCCGGCGGGCTCGCCCGAATGCCGGTCGTGGATGCGCTCTCGGCGCTCGTCCCGGGTCTGTGCGGGCAGTCCGCCGTCCAGAACAACCACGAAATCAATCGGCTGCGCATTGGTCCCGCCGCCGTGCAGCCGGCGTACTACGCGGTGATGTCGAATTTCGAAACCGACAATCCGGGTTGGCGGTTCTGGCGGAATTTTCGGAAGGACCGGATCCTCGACGTCGCGACCGATGTCGTATTTCCGAGTAACAACGACCTGGTCGTCGACACGTGGTCGATGACCGACTTCGGCGTCCCGAAACTCACGCTCGCAGGCGACGCCTGCGACTTCGGCACATCGGATACGGTGTGGCACTGCAATTACTTCCGCCAGCCGAAAACGATCGACTACATCGCGGACGCGTTCGAGCTGGAGCTGAAGTGAGCGGCTAGCACGACTTTGTCAGCGGGCGAGCAGTGGGCGGCTAGATCAACCCGAGCGCACGAGCGTGACGGCGGAAGATAGCCCGCAGCTCGCGGCGGAGCGGCCGCAGCCGCCGCGGGATGGGGCCGAGCCAGGAACCGGGCGTCGCGAGATACGCGTGAACTTCGTCTCGCCACACCGCGCGGTGGTACCCATCGGCCAGCCGCGGGTGCAGCGCCGTCGTGTCGTAGGGACGCATCGCACGCTGCACCTCTCTGCGGTAATCGTCGCGCGTGAAATACAGCGCGTGCGCGATCTCGTGCTCGAGATCCGCCTCGTCGGCGATCCCGATCACATAAAACGGCGGGCGCTCGCGCCGGAACAGCCGAAGCAGCCGCTCCTCCTTGCGCAGCAGCGGGTCGAACTCGCCGCGGTAGAACGGCGCGAATGCGTCGGATGGCACGTTGAAGCCGCTCCAATCCTCGTAGTACGTAAACGCACCAAACCGGTCCGCATACCAGTCCATGAATTGCTCGAGCGTGAAAACGCGATTCCGAAACGTCGGCGATTCGTGGTGTTCCTGGATGCGGAGGAACGTCGAGGCGAGCGCGTATTGCGAGTCGAAGCGGACGAGAAAGATCCTGTCGGCGATCCTGGTTTTTCGGATCCTCACGGCGTCGAACTGTCCGACGCCGAGCTTACCAGCACCCGCTGCCTGCGAGCCGACCGCTTCTTCCCTCGTCGAAACATGCCTCCGATGACCTGCGCGAGCTCCATCGGTGGAACCGGTGACGTCCGCACCTCCACGTGTCCGTCGCGAATGGCCGCGCAGATTGCGTCGGGATGCCGCTCGGAGGACACCAGGGAATAGGTACGACCGAGCTGCCGCAAATCGTGCAGGTCGGAATTACCCACTATCGGTTTCCCGCGCGCCGCGGCCCACGCACGGGCGCGCGCGTTGAAGTTCAATCCGATTGTCCAGAAATAGGTCCACTCGACGGCATCGAACAGATCCCGATGGCGTTCCAACTTCGATCGCAGGCACGTCGCGTCCGGAAAGAACGGGTGCGGCGCGACGACGATGCCGGCGCTCCATCGTTGTTTGAGCGACACGATATCGGAGAACGTCCGCACTCCCTCTGTCGCCAGTGCAGGGTAATTGAGCAACAGAACGTGCCGGCCGCGAACGGTGCGCTCCACGCCCGGGACCAGCGTGATGCCGACGTCGCGAGCGTGGTCGACGATCCGGCGGGCCGACAGCTGGCAGTCGTGGAGCGTAATCGCCAGCGCGTCGTACCCCAGTTCAGCGGCGCGGTCGATCAGCGCGTGCGCGTCATGGGGTATTACGTCAAGCGGGTCTTCCGACGAGTGAAGGTGGAGGTCAACTTTGAGCACGGCGGCCAATCAGTGTCTGCATCTCCTATCAGGATAGCAGGAGCTCGAGGTCTTCGGCACGCAGCGTTCGAATAAGCGCCGAGTCCGCATTCAAAATTGCCTCTGCAAGCTCGCGCTTACTGTTTTGTAATTCCGCAACCTTCTCCTCTACCGTGTCGTGGGCCAGCAGCCGGTACGCGAACACGTGCCGCGACTGGCCAATGCGGTGCGCCCGGTCGATCGCCTGGGCTTCGACAGCCGGGTTCCACCAGGGATCGAGCAGAAACACGTACTCAGCGGCCGTCAGATTCAGCCCGAGGCCGCCGGCTTTGAGGCTGATCAGGAACAGTGGACACGCCGGGTCGGTCTGGAATCGCTCGACGCGTGCGGCGCGATCGCGCGTGCGGCCATCGAGATACTCGTACACGAGGCCAATGCTCTCGAGGCGCGGGCGGAGCAGCGCGAGCAGGCTCGTGAACTGCGAGAACACGAGCGCCTTATGCCCCTCTTCGATCACTTCCACCAGCCGCGGAATCAGTACGTCGAACTTCGCGGATGGTTCGTCGGCGCGGCCCGGATCGATGAGTCCACTGTGGCACGCGGCCTGTCGGAGTCGAAGCAGCGCCTCGAGGATCTGCATCTTCGACTTGTTGAGGCCGTCGCGCGCGACCTTCGCGAGGAGCGTCTGGCGATAGTGCGCGCGCAGCTCGTCGTAATGCTTCCGCTGCACCCCTTCGAGCTCGCAGACGAGCGTCTGCTCGGTTCGCCGCGGCAGCTCGGGCGCGACCTGCTCCTTCGTGCGCCGCAGGATGAACGGCCGCAGCGCGCGCGCCAGCCATTCCAGGTTCAGGTCGTCACGCGTGCGCGCGGAACTTGCGCGCTGGAATGCCTTGGCCGAGCCGAGGAGTCCCGGGTTGAGGAACTCGAAGACGCTCCACAGCTCGCCGAGGTGGTTTTCGATGGGCGTACCGCTGAGCGCGAGACGATATCGTGAGCGCAGCAGCCGCGCTGCCTTGGCCGAGGCGGTCGCGGCATTCTTGATCGCCTGCGCTTCGTCGAGAATGGCGTAATCGAATTCAATGCCGTTCAGCACCCCCGCATCCCGGCGCAGCGTGCCGTAGGTCGTCAGGACGAGATCGGATCCCGCGATGGTCGATGCGTCCCGCAGCGCGCCGGTGTAGTCGACAATCTTGAGCTTCGGAGCGAACCGCCTCGATTCCTCGATCCAGTTGAATACGAGCGAGCGGGGAACGACGACGAGAGAGGGCAGACGCTCGGACTTCGCGAGCGTGTGGCGCCGGGCATCGAGGAGCGCCAGGACCATGACCGTCTTTCCGAGCCCCATGTCGTCGGCAAGGCAGCCGCCGAAGCCGAACTTGCGAAGGAACTCGAACCATCCGAGCGCCTCGCGCTGGTATTCACGCAGTGTTCCCTGGAACGACGCCGGTGGGTCGAGCGGCACGACCCCGCTGAACGTGTGCAGCTCGTCGCGGATGCGCGCAAACGATTCGTCGTAGGTGATCGCGGGCTGCGCGGCAAGAAGCGCATCGAGGAGCGCCGCTTGCGAACGGCCGAAGCGGATGCTGTCTCCTTCCGCGCTGCCGAAACCCGCGACCGCCGCGTAGCGGCGCAGCCACTCCTCCGGCAGCAAGCCCACGCTGCCGTCGTCGAGCACCACCACGTCCTCACCGCGCGCGACCGCAGCGAGCAATTGCGGGAACGGGGCGGAGCGGCCGTCGCCGAAATCAACGTATCCGTGAAGATCGAACCAGTCGATTCCCGATGACACTTCGAGCCGCATGCCGACAGCCGGCCGGAACGGCCGTCCTTCCGCTTCGACGCGCCATCCCTCACTGACGAGCGTGTGCACGACGCGCGGAAACTGATCCGGAGAGATTCCCAGCAGCTGCCGCGATTCGAAGTGGCTCCAGGTGTACCGGAACCCAAGTTCGTGCAGCCGGTCGATGGCGGCCTGCTCGGCAGCGCGGTTACGCCGCACGAGGCGCCGGTTGGCCGAATCGTACGCGGTTTGACCGGGCGTTCCTTCCACGAGGACGCCTCCGTAATCGAAGTGAACCGTCGCGCGCAGATCCTGCCGCAACGCGTACGGATTCTGCCGCTCCGGACGCGCGACGCGGACGCGCGGTCTCGGTGTACCGTCGACGACCTCGTAGCGCAGGTCCGGCGGAAGCGCCCGCGGATCGAGCCCCGAACGCGCGACGGTTTCCATGAGCGCACCGGCGTGTTCCCGCGGCATGGAGACCGGGCCAAAGCTCCGCAGGCGCGCGATCCAGGCAAATCCCCCTTCGACGTCCAGCCGCGCCATCGTCGTTCGTGTGAAAAGAAACCCTCGCGCGAGCAGCAGCACCGGCTCGCTGAGCGCGAGCCGCTCGCCGTTGCGCACGAACGCGCCTTCCACGCGCATCTCGTCGCTTCTCTCGTCGTTGGTAATCCGCAGGTCGAATCGCCAAGGGGGGCCGTCGTCCCACTCGAGTGGAAACAGCCCCTCCTCGTCACCGACGCGGGTGAGATGACCGCGCCCTGACTTCGCGATGAGCGGAAGCAGGCGATCCTCGAGCGGCCCATTCAAGACGTACCGCGATCGCGAAAAGCCCGACTCGTACGTATTGCCGTACAGCCAGAGGTTGCCCGCGCCCATGAGCAGCGAGCAGATCTCGCGGTCGGCCGGGTCGCTGAGGTGTTCCGCTTCGAGCGGCGTCACCGTGATCGATTTCGGCTTCGTCCACGTGCCGTTCTTCCGCCGCTGCCGGAAGAGGACGTTGACGACGGTCCCGCGCTCGACCAGCGTCTCACGAACGTCGATCGCGTAGACGATCTGGCCGTTCGAAAACCGCGGCACCGGCACGAACCGCTCGTCTGCGACGAGGTCCTGCCGGATGTCGTGCAGGAAACGCTCCCATGCAGGCGGTTTCGCAGCGGCTTTGCCGGCGGTCAGAATCGTGCCCACGCGCGGCGCGTCGACAGTGGGACGGTATTCCGGTTCGATTGTCGCCGTCGGCAGCGGCTCGCCATCTCCCGTGAGGAGCCCGCGGCGCTCGGCTTCGAGCACGGATGCCCAGATATGCTTGCAGATCTCGCCGCGATCCGAATAGAACGGGCACTCGCACGAGGCGGTGAAGCGATCACTGGCGCTCTCGCGCATCAGCTCGACGCGATAGTCACGCGTGCCCCGGACGATCGCGTGCGCGGTCCAGGGTCCGCCCGACATCTCGATGACACCTCCGGCGCGGAAGTAATCGGAGCCTTTGACCCGCGTGCGGCCCGAAATGTGCGGCGCGAGCGCTTTGGCGAGCATAAGATGCAGAACCTCCCAGTGTAACCCGGCATGCACAGGCGAAATGCTGATTTTTGATTGCTGATTGCTGATTGAACGGCAATTGCCTGACTGGTGATTTTTCGACCGTCGCAGCTTCTTCAACGTCGCACATGGCACGATGTGGCAGTTGCAGTGCCGCAGGACCCACGCGTCGCCGGGAACATTAAGGAATTCGCCTGGCAGCCTGCATGCACTCTCGTGGGCATGACTGAAGCTCAAAAACTCAAAGAACGCACCTTCCATTTTTCAGTCGCAGTATTTCGTGCCGTACGATCGTTGGCGCGTAACAGTGAGGCCCGCGTCCCGATGGGACAAGTGATCCGATCCAGCGCGAGCGTTGGTGCAAACTATCGAGCGGTGTGCCGGGCCAAATCGAAGCGGGACTTCATTGCGAAGCTCGGAACCGTCATCGAGGAAGGCGACGAGTCGATGTTCTGGCTGGAATACCTCCAGGCCACCGAGCTGGTGGCAAATGCGGCCGTTACTAAACTTCGAGGCGAAGCAAACGAACTCGTTTCGATTTTCACGGCCTCGCAGAAGACCGCCCGTGCGAATTATGCGAGGGAGCGACTTGCGCGACGCAAGCAGCCGAAAAGGATTGCCGATTGAGGAATGCTGATGGCTGATTGAACAACGTCGGGCGAGCTTGACAATCACCAATAAAATCAGCAATCAACAATAAATCAGCAATCAACAATAAATCAGCAATCAACAATAAATCAGCAATCAGCAATCAAAATTCAGCAATCCCTTGCTTCATCTATCAGCAACCGACTGGCTCTTGGCGTTCCTTGCCGCGGCCGGGATTGGCATCGGCAAATCCGGGCTGGCCGGCATGAGCCTGGTCCACGTGCTCATCTTCGCCTTCCTGTTCGGCGCCAGAAATTCGACGGGCGTCGTGCTGCCGATGCTGCTCGTGGGCGACGTCTGCGCGGTCACCTTCTTCCACCAGCATGCACGGTGGGATTACGTCCGGCGGATGCTGCCGCCCGCCTGTCTCGGCGTCATCATCGCCGCGCTGCTCATGACGGTCCTGAGCGAGGCGGTCTACAAGCCGGTCATCGGCGTCATCATCCTCACACTGACGATCCTGCAGCTGGTGCGGATGCTTCGGCCGGCGTGGTTCGGCAGCGTGCCGCATACGCGGTGGGCGGGGGTCGTCATCGGGCTCGTCGCGGGCGGCGCCACGATGCTGGCGAATGCGGCAGGACCGATTATCGCGATCTATTGCGTCGCCGTGGCGCTGCCGAAATTCGAACTGGTCGGCACGAGCGCGTGGTTCTTCTTCATCATCAACGCATTCAAAGTCCCCTTCAGCATTGGTCTCGGATTGATTCACGGCAGCACGCTGGCCTTGAACGCGGTATTGAGTCCAGCCATCGTGGCTGGCATATTCATCGGCCGATGGCTGACCACGCGAATCCCGCAGCGCCTGTTCGACAGCTTGCTGCTCGCGTTCGCCGCGGTGGCGGCGCTGCGCTTGATCGGGGTCGTGTGAAGGGAATCGTGCGGCGATTCGTGTGCCGGTCCGTTACTGCCTCCGCCAAGGCTACGGCGCGTCCGCCGGAGCGTCAGCCAACGCGGAAGGGCCGGCCGTTCCATCTCGCGACGGCAATCGGACTGCTGCTGGCGAGCAGCCTCCATGCGCAGCAACCCGAGCTCAAATGGGCCGGGGATCCCGAAGGGGGCGCGCCCTTCGTGGAGGCGGACCCGGCCGACCCGACCAAGGTCAGCGGCTTCGACGTCGAGATCGCCGAGGTCATCGCGCGCGGTCTGAACCGGACGCCGCATTTCCTCTTCGTGCCGTACGGATCGATCGATCAGGCGGTCCAACGCGGCACTGCGGAGATCGGACTCAGCGGGATGGAAGACACGCCTGCACGCCGTGCAGTGATGGCCGTGACGATTCCGTACTACTCGTTCCGCGAAGTTCTCGCCGTCCGAGACGCCGAAGCGGGGAGCCTTCGGACCCTCGCGGATCTCCGCGGGCGACGCGTGGGAACGCTCGGCGGCACGATTGCCTACGAAATACTTCTTCGCGCCGAACAGAAATACGGACTGCACGCGGTGTCCTACGACGATGACGTGCATCCGTATAGCGATCTGCTCATCGGACGCCTCGACGCGGTGCTGCTCGACAACGTCCTCGCGGACCGCAGGCACCGAGGCATGGCCGGCTTCACCGTGCAGCCGCAGGCGATCGCGTACAGCCACTACGTCGGCGTGCTCGCGCCGGGAAATGCCTCCATGCGCGACGCGATTAACGACGTGCTTCGTGGGGCGATGCGCGACGGCACACTCGAGCGCATTCTGCGAAAGTGGAACGTCTGGAACGACGATCAGCCGGTCCTCTACGAGCACCTGCTGAAACGCGAGGCGGTTCCGCCAATCTCCGGCCTCGACGAGGCCGTCAGCGCGTCGGCAGTTTCCCGGTGGCAGGCGGCGTTGCGATACGTGCCCTCGCTGATAAAGGCCGCGGGCGTCACGCTGATTTTGTCGTGCCTCGCGATGGCGCTTGCGGTCGCGCTCGGAGTCCTCATCGCGAGCGGCCGCGTGTACGGCGCCACGATCTTGCGACTCTCGTTGACCGGGTATGTCGAGCTCATGCGCGGCACGCCCGTGCTGCTGCAATTGTTCGTCATCTACTATGGGCTCGCGTCGGTAATCCGCCTGCCGGCGTTTGCCGCCGCGCTTCTCGGGCTCGCGCTCAATTACGCGGCCTACGAGAGCGAGATCTACCGCGGGGCGCTCGAGGCCGTGCCTCTCGGGCAGCTCGAAGCGGCACGAACCCTGGGGTTCAGCGAGGCGCAAGTGCTTCGGCTCGTTCGAGGGCCGCAGGCGTTCCGTCTCGCGCTGCCGCCGATGACCAACGATTTCGTCGCCCTGCTGAAGGACTCGTCGCTGGTATCGGTGCTGACCGTCGTCGAGCTCACGAAACAGACGCAGATTTTCGCGGCCAACGTTGGGAGCTGGGTGATTCCGGGGTCGCTTTGCGCGGCACTCTACCTGGCAATGTCGCTGCCGCTGAGCGCGCTCGCGAGACGGCTCGAGCAGCGCTGGAAGGCGCCCACCGAATGAACGACACGATCCTCGACGTCCGCGATCTCCACCTGCGGCGCGGGGATCGCCGCATCCTGGCGGGCGCCACGTTCAGCGTGTCGCGTGGAGGCGTGGTCGCGCTTATGGGGCCGTCGGGCTCGGGCAAGACCACGATCCTTCGCGCGATCGCCGGCCTGGAGCCATTCGAGGCGGGCACGATCTCGCTGGAAGGGCTCGCGCTCAAAGGAGGCGCACGGCCCTCGTCCTCAGTGCTCAGACGGCTGCGACGGCAGGTCGGGCTGGTCTTTCAGTTTCACCATCTGTTCGATCACCTGCGCGTGACCGACAACGTCACGCTCGCACCCGTTCACGTGCTCGGGGTCAGTCATCGCGATGCGCACGCTCGCGCGATCGACCTGCTGCGGACGCTGGGCGTCGAACATCGCGCGGCGGCGCTTCCGCGCGAGCTGTCGGGCGGCGAAGCGCAGCGTGTCGCGATTGCGCGCGCGCTCGCCGTCGACCCGCCGCTGCTGATGATGGACGAGCCGACAGCTTCACTCGATCCGTCGCGACGACACGAGCTAGGGGAGCTGCTCGCAGGGCTGGCGGCGCAAGGACGCACCATTCTGCTGTCGACGCACGACGAGGATTTCACTCGCCGATGGGTCAACGTGATTCTGCGTGTTCAGGACGGTGTTGTGGTGTAGTCGCGGATTTCCTTTGCTTGCTGAGACGGGGTCATCGATTATATCTGTGGGGAGCGGCGACACCGACGCTTCGCGCCAGGCGGAACATATGGGCATACTCGAGAGACCAATGGAACCGACGAGCAGAACATATTTCGGCAAAATGACCATCAAAGGGGAATTGAGCGCTCAGGAGGACCTCGCCATCGACGGGTTGTTCGAGGGGTCGATCGACGTCAAAGGCCATCATCTGACGCTCGGCGCCGGCGCACAGGTGAATGCCGCCGTCTCGGCGCGCCTCGTGACCGTCGAAGGGAAGCTTTCGGGGCACATCAACGGCGATCTCGTCGAGATTCTTCCCACCGCCGACGTCGAAGCCAGCGTCCTGGCGCACAAGCTCGCGCTCGAAGAGGGGGCGCGGTTCGTGGGTCCCGTCAATACCGCACGCGCCCGGGCGGCAGGCGACATCGCGCGGCACCGCGGCCCGGCCGCCGGCGGTCAGCGCAACACGCGATAGCGCTCCAGCAACTGCTTCTGCCGCGTCTCTTTGGAGACTTCCACTCCTTTGATGAATACGTGCTCGACATTGGTCGTCAACTCGAACGGATCGCCGGACCAGACGACCACGTCAGCCTCCTTGCCTGCCTCGAGCGATCCAATCCTGTCCGCGACACCCCATACGCGTGCAGGCTCCAGCGTCACGGCGCGCATGGCGGCGTCTCGGTCGAGGCCGTAGGCAATCGCGTTTCCCGCTTCCTGCCGGATGTTCCGCGCGTTGTGCGTATCGAACGACGAGAGCACGAGCACCGCGCCGGCCTTTGAGAGCCTCGCGGGATTCTCGAGCGTCGCCGCGAGCGCGTCGAACGTCGGGATATCGGTGAGTGGCTTCACAATCACCGGCACTTTCCGCGCGGCGAGCCGATCGGCAACCATCCAGCCTTCCGCCGCGCCCAGGAGGATCAGTTTCAGGTGGAACTCGTCGGCCAGGCGGAGCGCCGCGAGGAGATCGCTCGCGCGGTTCGCGTTGATCGCGAGCGGCAGTTGGCCGCGAACGACCGGGACGAGCGCCTCCAGATCGAGCCTGCCGCGCGCGTACTGGCGCCGCTGAGCGGCGTTCCATGCCGCTCGGTTCCGGTCGAAGTCGATTGCGTCCTGCAGCGCTTCACGGAGCCGCAGCACCGCCCCGGCACGTGTCCCTCCCTCCGATGCGGCACCGGCCTCGCCGAGATTCGCGAACATCGCGACCGGCGCCTTCACGATGCTGACCGGCACCTGCGCGCCGCTCAGATCGAAGAGCGCGCCCTGGCCGAGGAGAGCGTGTCCCGTTCCCGCCGGCATCACCACGGCGCGCGTGACGCCGTCGACACGGGTGACCGGGATGACTGTCGAGTCGCCGTTGAACGAGTCGACGACGTTGAACGCGGCGCTCAGATCCTTGTCGGTCGACGCCTGATCGTCGGTCCCCTCGGCTCCCGCCTCAATCTCGACGATTCCAATCTGCGTCGCTGATTCGATCAGTCCCGGCGTGACGATTTTCCCCGCCGCGTCGATTACGCGTGCGCCGGCTGGTACCTGGACGTTTGCGCCGACTGCGCCGATTCGGCCGGCGTTGATGATTACGGTTCCACGCTCCAGCGCGGCTCCCGACACCGGAATCACCCGAGCGTTCACGATCGCGATCGCCGGGCCGGCAGGAGCGGACGGCTGCACCGCGCGCGCCACGGGCGGATTCGATCCGGCAGCCTCTGAGGGACGCGGCCGCGACGGCGGCGCCTGCGCGAGCCCCGCGGTTCCCAGCGCGAGCGCCGCAGCGATCGACCATCCGAGCTTCATCGCGCACCTCCCTGCGGCAGCAATCCCGTCACGAAGTCGCGATGCGGCTGATGGTTGGGATCGGTGCGGTCGTACATCAATGCCCCGTCGATGAAGACGCGCTCGGCGCGCGCGTAGACGCTGAAGGGATCGCTCGACCAGACAACCACGTCCGCGTTCTTTCCCGCCTCGAGCGAACCGGTCACCTTATCGATGCCGAGCGCTCTCGCGGGATTGATCGTCAGCCACTTCACGGCGTCGGCGCGCTCGATCTTGATGCCCGCTTCCCAGCCGGCACCGAGCGCCTTTGCCGCCTCCTGGTTCAGCCGCTGAATCCCGTTCGCGTCGTCGGAGTGGACGATCGCGCAGCCCTTCGCCTGATCGACGAGCGCGATGTTCTCGCGGATCCCGTCATACGCTTCGAGCTTGAAACCCCACCAGTCGGCCCACATGCTCGCGCAGATGTTGTTCGCGGCGAGGAGGTCCCTGATCTTGTACGCCTCGACCGCGTGATGGAACGAGGTGATCTTGTAGCCGAACTCGCGCGCGATATTAATCATCGTCACCATCTCGTCGGCGCGGTAGCAGTGGTTGTGGACGAGGATCTCGCCGTCGAGGACGCCGGCGAGCGTCTCGAGCTGCAGATTGCGGGCCGGACGCTTCTCGGGGTCCGCGCCCGCCGCTTTCCAGCGCCGCAGACTGTCGCGGTATTCGGCTGCCGCCTGCCAGGCGCGGCGATAACCGGCCACGTTTCCCATCCGCGTCTGTGGCGACGCGTTGCGCGAGCCGTATACCCGCTTCGGGTTCTCGCCGCACGCCATCTTGAGGCTATAAGGCGCACCCGGAAACTTCATGCCCTCAGCGGTACGCGAGGGGACGTTCTTGAGCGTGACGCCGCGGCCACCGAACAGGTTCGCCGATCCTGGGAGGATTTGCATCGCCGTGATGCCCCCCGCCAACGCGAGGTCGAACTGAGGATCCTGCGGCCAGATGGAGTGCTCGGCAGACACCTCCGCGGTGTTCGGGCTGGTCACTTCGTTGCCGTCCTGCAGCGATTCGATACCGGGAGCCGCATAGACGCCCATGTGGGAATGCGTGTCGATGATTCCGGGCGTGGTCCACTTTCCGGTCGCATCGATCACCAGCGCGTCGGCAGGCGCGTTCACCGACGGGCCGACGGCGGCGATCTTTCCGCCCTGCAGCAGGATCGAGCCACGCTCGATGACCGGTCCGGCCGCGGTCAGGAGCGTGGCGTTCCGGATCAGCGTCGTGCGCGACGGAAACGGCTTGTAGGTGGACTCATAGGCGTTTGGAACGAGCGGCGGCGCGCCGGCCTGTGGCGGTGCCGGCTGCGGAGACGTCGGGGGGCGCGGCGGTGTTTCCGGGGGCGGCGAGGTTCGTTCGCCCGGTATCACCGGGTTGGGCGCATTGGGACGCTGTTGAGCCGTCTGCTGCTCGGCGCGGGTCAGCGCGATCGGGACGGCAGCAAACAGCGCGCCCGTCAGAAGCATTTTGAATAGTCGCGTTGTCATTTCAATCAGCAGTCAGCCCTCGAAAATCAGCAATTGAATTGCCGTGTTGCGGATTATATCGATGCCCGTGGCGCAACACGCACGGCGCTGCGCCGGGCGTTATAATTCGAGAGGATGTCCGTAATCGGCCGTCGTCTCGCCGGTGCGTTCCTGCTCGCCGGCGCCTTGTTCTTTCCGGGCGCCGCCCTGGCCGACACGCTGCATGCCGATTTCGACGGCGATGGCATTCACGATCGCATCGATCTCGCGGCGCGGGTCACGGAGCTGAACGTTCGCCTGTCCCGCTCGCCGATCATGCAGCAGTTGAGCGCCGGCGACGTGATCCTGCGTTTCGTCGTGGCGGACATCGATCGGGACGGACGGCCCGACGTGCTCGCCCGCACGCGCCGCGACGGTCTGCAAATCTGGATCAACACCGGCCGCGGGCATTTTGCGGCGCACTCTTCGAAAGTTTCCCGGCTCAGGCCTGCAGGGCAGTTGAACGTGAGGTCACTGTCGGCACGGCCATCCGACGACAGCGCCTGCAACGATCAGACGCGCGAGCTCGTTTCGTCCTGCAGCCCGCGCGGGCAGCCCCTGGTCGAATCCTGCCGTGCTGCCGCCATACCCGGCGCACGTGAGTTTCCCTTCCAGCACTCCCCGCGAATCGCGCGCGGCCCGCCGTCACTCCTCGTCGCCTGAATCCATTGTCCGTTCGACGTCGCCGCCCGTTGCAACGACGGCGTCGCGTGCGGTCGCATCTGCATCAATGGACCGGAGACAGAGGAGAGTGTCATGCGGATTGTTCTCGCCGACCTCGAGTCGGCGGACGGGTTCGTCAGTAAGGATACGGTCGCGGGCGGGTACGGAACGCGGTTGCGCCCCTTTTCACGCGTCACGAGCATTGTGTCGGCGACGAAGCGGCGGCTGCACGCGCTGCCAAGCGTTCAGCTCGGGTATATCGCGGCAATCTGCGCGGATGCGGGGCACCACGTGGTGTTCACGACTGGTGAGGCGGTCGATGGCGACGTCGTCGTCGTGCTGACGTCGCTCGTGGATCACCGGCGCGAGGCGATGTGGGGGCAGGCGCAGCGCGCCAGAGGAATGCGGGTCGGTTTCGTGGGACTCGCCGCCTCGAAAATGCCGCAGCTGTTCGAGCAGTTCGGCGATTTCACGGTCGCCGGGGAACCGGAGCACGCGATGTTGCAGCTTGCAGCCGGTCAGCGATTGACGGGACGGGTTCCGAGCCCGGAGGTCGAGGATCTCGACTCGTTGCCGTTTCCTCGGTGGGATCTCGTGCGCGCGCTTGGACGGCGGACGCTTCCGATTCCCTTCACCGGGCGGCCGGCCGGAGGCGCGTTCCCCGTGCTGGCAAGCCGCGGCTGCCCGGAATTCTGTACGTACTGCCCGCACCGCATTCTCGCGAGTTATCGCGATCGCTCGACCCGCAGCATCGTAGACGAGTTGGAATACCTGTCGGCGCTGTCTCGCCGGCCGTACATCGTGTTTCGAGATCCGCTGTTTTCCGAAGATCGGTATCGCTGCATGGCGTTGTGCGACGAGATCCTCGCGCGCGGGCTGAAGCTGCGGTTCGAATGCGAGACTCGTCTCGATCGGCTGGATCCGAAGCTCCTCGCGGCGATGCGGCGCGCCGGGCTCGCTGCCATCAGCTTCGGCGTCGAAACCGTGTCAGTCGACACGTTGAAGCGATCTGGGCGACGGCCGATTCCGACCGTCCACCAGCGGAAGATCGTGAGCGAGTGCCAGCGGCTGGGGATCGTGACGGCGGCCTTCTACGTCCTCGGGTTCCTTCAGGACGACTGGGATTCGATCGCGGCCACGATCGATTACGCGATCGCGCTCGGCTCGACCGTGGCGCAGTTCAAGCTGCTCACGCCCTATCCCGGGACGCCGATGTGGCGGCAGCTCGGTCCCCGCGTCTACGAGACCGACTGGCAGAACTTCGACGGGTACACGCCCACGTTCCACCACCCCGCCTTGTCCCCTCGGGAGCTTCGGTTTCTGCTGGGCGCGGCCTATACGCGGTTCTACGTGCGGCCGTCGTACCTGACGAAGTTCCTGCGGCTCGGCGGCTGGACGCATCGGGTGGCCGAGCGATTCGACGGCGGCGTGCGCGCGCGGCAGGGACGCCGCGAGCGCGCCTTGATGGCGAGGGCAGTCACGTGTTGAGCGCAATTCCACGGTACGGCGCGCGCGTGGTGCCGAACACGATTCAGATCATCGAGACGCTGGAGCGGCGCGGCGGCCTCATCGAAGGACCCGAAATCCGCGAATTCGAGCGTGCGTTCGCCGAGCGAGTCGGCGCGCGGCACGCGATCACCACGTCCTATGGACGGATGGCGTTCTGGTATCTGCTGAATGCCCTCGATCTGCCCGAAGGATCGGAAATCATCCTGCCGGCACTGACCTTCTGGGTCGTTCCGGAACTTGCGCGCGCCGCGGGACTCACGCCGGTCTTCGCCGACGTGGATCCGCGATACTTCACCCTCGACCCGGCCTCATTCGAGCGCGCAATTACACCGCGCACGAGCGCCGTCGTCCCGACGCATTTGTACGGCCTCCCGTGCGACATGCGCTGCATTCTCGCGATCGCCCGGCGGCATCGCCTGAAAGTCATCGAGGACTGCGCGCACGCACTGGGCGCAACCTGGGACGGACGGCCGGTAGGCGCCCTCGGGGACGGCGGGTTCTTCAGTTTCCAGCTGCTGAAGCCGCTCAACACTTACGGCGGCGGCATAGCGGTCACCAACGACGACAAGGTGGCCGCGCGGCTTCGCGAGCAGGCGTCGCTCGAACGGCTGCCGACCGAAGCGGAAATCCTGAAGCAGCTCTGGATCGGCCGCGTCCAGCGGATTGCGATCCGTCCGCGCGTGTTCAGCGCATCGCTGTTCCCCGTGATGTGGGGCGCATCCTGGATCAACGCCAACCCCGACGTGTACCTCTGGGAGAAGATTCGCCCGCTCACGCCGATTCCCGACGAGTACCGGCGACGGTACACGAACGTGCAGGCGGCGCTCGGCCTCGCGGGACTCGAGCATCTCGATCGATGGACCACCGAGACGATCGAACACGCGCAAGAGCTCGGCGACGCGCTGTCGGGGAACGGCGTCCAGACGCCCAGCGTTCCCGAACGCGCCCGGCACGTGTTCTACCAGTACGCGATGTATGCCGACGATCGCGACGCAGTCGTACGACGCTGCCTGCGTCGAGGCGTCGACGTCGAAAGCCTGCACGTCGACGTCTGCACGACCCTGCCGCTCTTCGGCAACGGTCACGCGCCTGTGCCTGGCGCCGAACGCGCCGCTGAAGCGATCCAGTTGCCGGTGTATGCGTCGCTGCGCCCCGAACACGTCGGACGTATTGCGGCAGTCGTGCGGGAAGCGGTCGGGGCGTGACGCTCGCCGCCTTCCTGGCTTACGCCGGCATCTTCATGGCGGCGGCTGTGGAAGGCGAGATCGTATTCATCGGCGCCGCCGTGCTGGTCGCGGCCGGAAAGCTGAACGCGGTCGCAGTTGCGGTCTCCGGCGCGCTCGGCGCCGCGGCCGGAGATCAGGTCTTTTTCTACTTGTTTCGCGGGCGCTTGTCCGGCTGGCTGAATCGATTCCGTCCGATCGCCGAGCGTCGCGAGTCGATCGTCGAGCGCGTGCGTCGGAATCAGCTGTTGATGGTGTTCGTGATCCGGTTCGCGCCCGGTCTGCGGATCGCGATCACGGCGGCGTGCGCGTACGGGGGAGTTCGGCCGGGGGTGTTCACGACGCTCAACCTCGCATCCGCGTTCACGTGGGCCGCCGTGCTGTTGTTCGTCGTCTCCTGGGGCGGGCCGGGGATTCTGCAGCACGTCGGCGTCACCGGCATATGGGGCGCCGTCGTGCCGGCGGTTGCGCTGGTCGGATTGATCTGGTGGCTCGGACGGCAAAGAAATATTCCTTCAACAATTTCCCAATAAATCAGCAATCAGCAATCGACAATCAGCAATTCTTCTTCACGCCCAATTGAGCGTACGCTCCACCGCTTTCTCCCAGCCCGCGTACGCCGTGTCCCGCTGATCGACCGACCAGCGGGGCTCCCAGCGTCGATCGATCTTCCAGTTCTGACGCAAGTCGTCGAGATCCGTCCAGAAACCCGTCGCCAGGCCGGCGGCGTAGGCGGCGCCGAGCGCCGTCGTTTCTGCAACGACTGGACGCACGACCGGCACGCCGAGAATGTCGGCCTGCAGCTGCATCAGCGTGTCGTTCACCGTTGCGCCGCCGTCAACCTTCAGCACTTCCAGCCGCACGCCGGAGTCCTGCACCATCGCATCCAGCACCGCGCGCGTCTGGAAACAGATCGCTTCGAGCGTCGCGCGCGCAAGGTGGGCCTTGGTGTTGAACCGGGACAAGCCCACGATCGCGCCGCGCGCGTCGGACCGCCAGTACGGAGCGAACAAACCCGAGAACGCAGGAACGAAGTAGATGCCGCCGTTGTCGGGCACCGACGTCGCGAGCGCCTCGATCTCCCCCGCCGAGGCGATGATGCCAAGCTGATCCCGCAGCCACTGGACCGCGGATCCGGTCACCGCGATTGATCCTTCGAGGGCGTAAATTGGAGCGGCGTCCCCGATGCGATAACACGCCGTGGTCAGCAGGCCGGCCTTCGAGGGCACGATGTCACGGCCGGTGTTCAGCAGCATGAAGTTGCCGGTGCCGTAGGTGTTCTTGGCTTCGCCCGGCGACACGCACACCTGGCCGACCGTCGCGGCCTGCTGATCGCCGAGGTCGCCGCTTATCGGCACTTCACCCCCGACCGGCCCGCTGCGCCGCGTCACTCCGTACGACGCGCTGTCGGACGACGAACGGATCGACGGGAGCATGACACGCGGAACCCCGAAGACGCGAAGCAGGTCGTCGTCCCACTCCAGCGTTTTCAAGTCCATCAGCATCGTCCGGCTCGCATTCGTGACGTCGGTCACGTGCGAGCCGCCGTCGCGTCCACCGGTCAGGTTCCAGATGACCCACGTGTCGATGTTGCCGAAGACGGCTTCGCCGCGCGCCGCCGCCTCCCGCACCCCGTCCACGTTGTCGAGGATCCATTGGATCTTGGCGCCCGAGAAGTACGTTGCAGGAGGCAGCCCCGTCTTCGAGCGGACGAGCGCAGAGGACGCGGCGTCGAGCGCGTTGACGATCTTGTCAGTGCGCGTGTCCTGCCACACGATCGCGTTGTACCAGGGTCGGCCGGTCTTCGGATTCCAGACGACCGTCGTTTCGCGCTGATTCGTGACGCCGATCGCGGCGAGGTCGCGCGACGTCAACGCGCCGGCGCTGAGCGCGCCCGCGATCGACTCGTTCGTGCGCGCGACAATCTGCAGCGGATCGTGCTCCACCCATCCGGGGCGCGGCAGGATCTGGTCGTGTTCGACCTGGTGGCGAGCGATCTCGCGTCCACCTTTGTCGAACACCATGAAGCGCGTGCTGGTGGTCCCCTGATCGATGGCGCCGACGTACTGCTGCACCGAATGCCTCCTCAATCACCGACGCCGGCGATCCTGGCCAAGCTCACCGTTGACGGTTCGACAAAGCTCACCGTTGACGGTTCGACAAAGCTCACCGTTGACTTTGAGCGGCGTCGAAGCGTCGACAGCCCCACTTCACTCGACGCCCGAAAGACAGCGTAACGGGTGATGGGCGTTGATGGAAAGCGGCTGCCACGTCAACTTACCCGCGCAATGACGGCCCGATAACGGTGGAATCTAGAACCCGATCGTCCAATACGCGAGCGCGCCGAACACCCCGCCCAGGATCGGCCCGACGACCGGGATCCAGGCGTAGCCCCAATCCGAGTCTCGCTTGCCTGCGATCGGCAGGACCGCATGCGCAATGCGTGGGGCGAGATCGCGCGCCGGGTTGATGGCGTAGCCGGTAGGCCCGCCGAGCGAAAGTCCGATGCCGAGCACCAGGACACCGACGAGCAGCGGCTGCAGCCCCCGGCTGAACACGACCGACAAATCGACGTCTCCGGGCTTGGACAACGTTTGTGCGTTTGCGGCAATTGCCAGAACGCCAAACAAGAGTACCGCGGTGCCGATGATCTCGGCGATGATGTTCGGGAACCGGTCCTGGATTGCGGGACCGGTGGAAAAAACGCCCAACTTGAGTGCCGGATCGTCTGTCACGCTCCAGTGCGGCAGGTACGCGAGCCATACGAGCAGCGCACCGACGAACCCGCCGACCATCTGAGCCGCGATGTACCCCGGCACGTCCTTCCAGTCAAAGCTTCCAATCGCAGCCAACCCGATCGTCACCGCTGGATTCAGATGCGCTCCGCTGATTCGTCCGACGGCGTATACGGCCATCGCGACTGCGACACCCCACCCGACGGTGATGACGATCCACCCGCTGTTCTGACCTTTCGTGCGCGTCAAGACGACGTTCGCGACCACGCCGTCGCCGAGCAGGACGAGCAGCAGCGTCCCTATGGCTTCGGCCAAAAGTTTCTGCATGCGGGGACGTTATCACAGCAGTACCGTCGGGGACGGGGATCGGTTGTTGGTTTGGCGTTTTGCGTCGTTGGTTGGCGTTTCTTGGTTTTTCGTTTGCCGTTCCCCGACAACGAGGAACCAAAACGAAAAACCCCAACCGACAGCGAAAAATGAAAAACCCGAAACGGGGGCGATACCCTGCGTGTTCGTTACAATTCGTCCGTGTCCCGGCTGGACGCGCTCACACACGCGTTGTTCGACGTCGCCGTCGTGGGCGGCGGGATCATCGGGTGCGGCATCGCGCGTGACGCGGCGCTTCGGGGCCTGAGCGTCGCGCTCGTGGAGCGGCGCGATCTCGGCGGAGGAACCACCGCGGCTTCCACGCGGATCGTGCATGGCGGACTCCGCTACCTGCAGATGCTCGACCTGCGACTGGTCCGAATGGACCTTCGCGAGCGCGAGACGCTGCTGCGCATTGCGCCGCACCTCGTCGCTCCGCTCGAATTCGTAATCCCGTTTCTCGACGGCGCGCCGCCATCACAACTGAAGATTCGGGCTGGCCTCATGGCGTACGACGCGCTCAGCTACGACAAGTCGCTGCCCTCGCGTCGTGTTCTGGACGCCTCGCGGGCAAGGGCCCTCGACCGTGCGCTGGAGCGAGCCGACGTCCGGGGGGCCGCGACCTACTACGATGCCCGGGTAGATCTCCCGGAGCGGTTGGCCGTCGAGAACGCGCTCGATGCCGAGCGGCACGGCGCCCTGATCCTCAATTACTGCGAGTGCACGTCACGGCTTGGCGCGGGCGGCATCGGCGTCCGTGACGGGCTCAGCGGCGAGGAAACCGAACTGCGCGCGCGCGTGACCGTCTACGCAACGGGCGCGTGGATGGGACACGGCATCCGCAAAACGAAGGGAATCCACATCGTCTGTCCGCCGCTGACGGAGCACGCGCTCGTGCTTTTTTCACCGGTCGACGGCCGCCTCGTGTTCGCCATCCCTCGCGCGGGCCAGACGTGGATAGGAACCACCGATACGGATTACGAAGGCGACCCCGAACGCGCACGAGCGACTCGGGAGGACGTCGAGTACCTGATCGCGTCGGTGCGACGCCTGTTCCCGCACATCGGCGTCGACGACGTCCTCTTTACGACAACAGGCGTCCGCGCACTCGTGAAGCAACCGGGTGCGGCTTCCTCCGTCTCGCGCATGCACAAGGTGATCGAGGATGTTCCCGAGCCCGGCGCAGTCTCGGTGCTGGGCGGAAAAATCACCGGGTATCGCGCGATCGCGGAGGAGGTAACAGACGTGATTTGCCGCCGCCTTCGGAGCGACGCGCGGTGCACTACAGGGGTTACACCGCTGCCCTTGACGGCGGGATCCGCGACGCTGGAATCGCAAGCGGCCTTATCGGCCGCACACGAGCATGCCGTTCATCTGTCGGATTTCATGCGGAGACGCACGGCGCTCGGAGCCTCGGCGGATCAGGGGTGGCACCTGGCGCCACGCGTCGCGGCAGCAATGGGCACCGAGCTCGGCTGGAGCGCGGAGCAGACGTCGACCGAATTGGAACAGTACAAGAGAGAAATCGACCGGTCCCGGCAATTCTGACGCTCGTTAACCGCAGCCGGGGTGACGGCATCCGCAGCGGAGCTCCGTCATACCTTTCGCGTCTCTGCAGTGTTCAGAGCAGTACTTGCCGAAGGCGCCGTTGGGGGAAACCGCGCAGGAACAACCGGGGTGGGCGCACTGCTGAGGCTGGTTCATATCTGCCTCCTGCTGCCGAAACTGCGTGCATTGTCGCACGCCCGCATTGACACGGCGCGCGAAAATGCGAGTCACCCCTGAAGCGACGCGCAGGTCCGACTAGGAGGCGCCTTCGGCGACCGTCCGCGCGCGCGCCTCGCGTTCCCGCTGGGTGCGAAGGATGCTGCACCAATCCTTGTGCTCGGCCACCGGCATTCCGCATTCGACGCAGATCCGCACCCGCTGGCGCGGCTCGGCCTTGCGTGAGAAGAGCTTCTTCAGGATAGACATGCTTCCTGAGACGAGAAAACCGCGCAGAAGGTTTGCAAACGGCCTTCGGGCGTCCCCGGGTAAGTGGCTTGCCAGCCGGAGCCGCGGCCCCCGTAACTGGCTTGCCAGCCTGAGTTGACCGCGAAGGGAGCGCGAAGGCTGGCGTATAATTTGCTTCGCCGTTCCCGCCCGCGCCGCGCGCACGACCCGAAGGCCTCGCAGATGACGATCGAAGAACGCAGGTTCGGCGACGTGACGCTCTTGAAAATCGAGGGGCGGATCGTCTACGGCGATGGCGCGCAACAGCTTCGGGAGCACATCAACAACCTGATGGACGAGGCCCGCCTGAAGTTCCTGCTCGATCTCCGCGAGGTGAACTACATCGACAGCTTCGGCGTGGGCGTGATTGCGGCAAAGTACGTGAGCCTGCGCCGTAAGGGAGGCGACTTGAAACTGGTTCACCCTTCCGCCCGGACCCACCGCGTGATGTCGATCAGCGGGCTGATGCGAATCTTCGAATCGTTCGAGTCCACCGAAGAAGGCGTCAGAAGCTTCGCATGAAGAACGCACTCGGACGGCTTCTCTTCGCCGTTCTCGCGGCCTCGTGCTGCGTGATCCCTGCGCTGCGAGGCGCCCCCCCTTCGGGGGTGACGGTCGTCAGCCGTACCGGCGAACGCCGGGTGGACATCGGCATTGCAGGGCAGCCGTTCACGTCCTACATCTATCCGCGGTCGCTCGAAAAACCGGTCCTCTACCCTATCCGCAGCGCCTCCGGGATTGTCGTCACGCGCGGATACCCGCTGGAGGCCCGGGCCGGCGAGCACACCGACCATCCGCATCACGTAGGGCACTGGTTCAACTACGGCGACGTGAACGGCTACGACTTCTGGGGCAATTCTTCCGAAACGCCGGCGAACCTGAAACCCAAGACAGGAGCAATCCTGCAGAAGGCGAATCCACGCACGCGCGATGGCGATGCGCAAGGAGAACTGGACGCCGACGCCGACTGGGTCATTCCGGACGGAACGGTCTTGATTCACGAGCAGACGCGTTTCGCGTTCGCAGGAGCTCCCGCGTTGCGCACGATCGACCGAACCACGACCTGGACCGCAGCAGGGACGGCCGTGACCTTCAACGATACGAAGGAAGGCGCGTTCGGAATTCGGGTTGCACGGTCGCTTGAAAGCCCCGACGCTCGTTACATCGGCAGCGACGGAAAGACCGGCGACGGTGTGTGGGGGACTCGCGGTCCCTGGATGGGGCTCGTCGGAGACGTCGAGGGAAAGCCGATCACGATCGCCATCTTCAATCATCCCTCGAGTTACGGATTTCCAACCGCCTGGCACGCTCGCGGCTACGGTCTTTTCGCGGCGAACCCGATCGGGCGGCATGGCTACGATCCCGATCTGCCGGTGACGACGCTGACGCTGCAGTCCGGCCAGTCCGCCACGTTTCGGTTCCGGATTGCGATCTACGACGCGCATCTCACGCGCGAGGATCTCCAGCGCGATTACGATCGCTGGACCCGGTAAGGCGGGCACTACCGGGTTACTTGGCAGTCGGGAACCTGCGGGTTGTTTGGGGCGTTCAACGGACTGGGAACCGCCGGCGGAGCGGATGGATCGAGCGTCGCCAGCCGTTTGTTCACGAAAAGAACTTCATACGCCCACGAGGGGAATGGCGCGTACTTGTCGTCGCAGCTGTAGTTGTTGAAATGAAGGTTCGCGACGTAAAAGAAGCGCTTCAGTTTCTCCACGGCGCCGATGAAACGCTCCTCCCCCGATCCGTGGAGCTCGACGGCGAGCTGGTCGATCCGATCGAACAACGAATCAGGGGACGCAAGGAAGGTGTCCCACTCGGCCCCTTCGACGTCCATCTTCATGACGACATGATTGGTCGCGTCGCCGTTCTTCGCGAGCTGATGTTCCGGCGTATCGAACGCTCTCCCGTCCTTATCGGTTGACGCCCGGCCGGCGACGCACTCGCCATGAAAGACCGTCGCTCCCCCGCGACACGCCGGCACTGTCAGGTCGAAGCAGTCGTACTCGTGCACTTTGATCTTCAGATGCCGCGAGATCTCGCATCCCCATCCGTCGTACCCGGAGATCCCGTAGGAATACCCTGCCGTCACGCCGCCGAGGAGGTTCCCGCACAGGAGATACCCGCCGTCGTTCGCTTCGCCAAAACGCTGCAGCTCGCAGTTCGCCAGCTTGACCGGATGCAGCTCCTTCAGCAACTCGACGCGCACCGGCACGCTCCGGTGTTGTGCTGTTTGAACCGGGGCCGGGATGTCGCGATGCTCGGCGGGTTGCGCGTTCCGCTTACATGCTGCAATTGCCGCGGTCAGGACAAGGCACAGCAACACTCGACCGGCGCGATGCATTCGCGCGATTATACCGGGGGCACGGACGCTCCCCGCGCCCGTCCCCGGCCATCGCCTTACCTGCGAACGTTCACGGTCACCCGGTAATCACCGCTGTTGTCCATCAGATAATCGTCGTTCACGCCGAAGTACAAGCGTCCCGTGTTTGCCGCTCGAAGTTCCCCGCTCGCGCCGAGGAAGACAGGCGAACCGTTGCCGATGCGCGCGATCAGCGCCCCCGCCGGCTTGTCCTTGATCGGCGCGTTCTCCGCACGCCGGCCGCTCCACGACCCCGCAGGACTCGCGCCATCGTTGTCGTTGCCGAGAGACATGCGAATGGTACCGTCGGCGCGATACGAGATCGTGTCGCCCGCGCGGACGTCGATGCCCGAGTCGTACCACCGCATCGTCGAGGGAACCGTCAGGGCCTGGCTTGCGTTCGACCCGCTCGTGCCCACCGGACTGAGTCCGTTGTCGCCCGCCTCGAGCTCGTCGCGAGTGACGACGCCATCGCGATTGCGATCGTACTGGTTGAAGCTGCGTCGCGACCACTGCCATTCGTCGGGCGTGATGCGGTTATTGCGGTCCTCATCCAGACTCCCAAAACGATCGGTCGGGGTCTGCTGTGCCTCGTTTCCGACGACTTCGGCCCGGCTCAGTACGCCGTCGCGATTGCGATCCAACCAGCGGAACGCGTCAACGCTGCTATGCCACTCTGACCGATCGATCCGGCCGTCGTCGTTGGCGTCGAGGTAGTCGAACCGATCCTCGAGATCCATATCGGTATCGGCGTTGACGAATTCGCTCCGAGACAGCACCTCGTCGCCATTCCTGTCGGCACGGCGGAACGACTCGTAGTCGTAGCGCCACTCTTCCGGAGTGATCCGGCCGTCACGATCCGCATCGAGCTTCGCGAACCCGTTCGGCGTCCAATCGTAGAAGCCCGAACGGCTGGCGGGCGTGTAGTCGTCGTTGGTGTTCGGCTCGCGGCGTGCGCCGACGCGGACTTCGTCGCCCGAGAGGACGCCGTCGCCGTTCCAGTCGTGGGCGCGGAACGATTCGTCACTGCCGCGCCACTCCCGTCGCGTGATCACGCCGTCGTGATTCCTGTCCATCGCGCGAAAGCGCATGTTGTTGCTGGACTCGGAATTCTGCTGCCCACGTGGGTAGTCGCCCTGCGCAGCTGCGGGCACCGCCGCCAGCGGAAGAGCCAAGGCGAACGCCGCCACAAATACCTGAGGTCGCATACACCCTCCCTCCTGTTGCATATAGAGGCAGGAAGCGTGCCGGGCGGAACGCGATGAGGGAATGACAAAATCGTTGCTGAGGCGAATCGTTACCTGGTCACGTCGAAGAGGACGATGTCGCTGGACGCTTCGACTCCAGAGATGAGCAGGCTCGTGGAATCCGGGGTCCAAGCGAGTCCACGAGGGAACATTGAGACTGGCAGGTCTATGACTTTCCTCGGCGCTGGCGCACCATTTGTGTCGAGCACCCACACACTTCCCGCCGCGTTCATCGGGAATCGCAGCGCGGCGAGACGGCGACCGTCGGGAGACCACGCCAGCGTTCCGTTCGTGAACGCCTCCGCCGGGATATTCTGGTACGCGCGTGCGCCGCGTCCATCGGTAAACGTCAATGACATTCGGCTCACATACGGTCCGCCGGTTTGCGAAGTATCGCCGGGGTCGAGATATGCAATCACGTCTGCCGTGGGCGAAGCGGCGGGCGCGACACCCGACGCGGTGGGCAATGCCACGGCCTCCACACGTCCGTTCGACAGCGACACGCTTTCGAGCTTAGGCGTCTCGCCGCCTGGGACGGCGTAGATCACACGGGCACCGTCACGTGACCACGTCAGTGTGTCGACCACACGGGCGGTGGTCAGCAGCTTTGCGACTCCCCCATCCGTGCTCACAACCCAGATACCCTGCTTGCCGCCACGGTCGGACACGAACGCGACCTCGCGGCCGTCGGGCGATACGGCGGGTCGAACGTCCGTCGAGTTCTCGGTTGTCAGCGGATGCGCGTCGCCCCCATCGAGCTTGGAAATCCAGAGATTCCGATGGCCGGATCGCGCGGAGCTGAACACGAGTCGGTCATGCGTGAGGTCGATCGCTGGATCCATGTCGCCGCTGAAGCCATCCGTCACACGAATCAGCTGACCGGCCTCGTCCGACACGGAGGCGCGATAGATCGCCGACTGCAACGTGTCACTGATGGTCGCCACGAGCTTGGATCCGTCGCTGGAGAGTCGCGCATCCGAGTATTCGCCAACACCCATCGTGAGCTGACGCGGCGCTCCGCCTCGAATATTCGACCACCACAGCGTCAGGTCGACACCGTCAGGATTCGCCGCATACAGCAGGCCGCCATCGGGGGCCGGGCACGGAAAGATCGCGCGTCGGCTGGTCGCAATAACCGGCTCCGCGGCGCCGCCCTCCACCGAAATCCGATAAATTTCCGATTGGCCGCTGTTGGCAGTGTCGTATGAGGAGATGAAATAGATCCAGCGCTGGTCCCGCGACCACATAGGCCAGTGAACGTGCCGGCCGCCCTGCGCCGCGAGAAGATCGCGCTGATTGTTGCCGTCGGCGTCGGCGAGCACCAGCGCATCGCCGCGTTGAGAGCCTGGGCGCACGCACACAATCTGTTTCCCGTCAGGCGACCATTGCATGCCCTGAAGCAGCGACAGCAGCTTTCGCGGGACGCCGCCGACCGGCGCAGGAATGAGCCACGTATCATACCCGGGCAGCTCAGGGTGCGCGCGCGATGCGACTGCAATCGTGCTGTTGTCCGGCGAGATCGCAAGGCCTCCGATGACTGCGCGCATCGGCAAATCGAGGTTCAAGGAACCTGTCAGATTGATTGACGCCCCGCTGTCGAGAAACTTCACCCAGAGATCCGTTCGGCCGTTCAGTTCGGAGTAGTACGCGACCCACTTGTTGTCGGGCGAGATCGCCGGGCTGAACTCGCGCGCGGCGGAATTGGTCAGGCGAACGGCGCGCGACAGCCGCGGCCCGCTGTCACGCCCCGGTGCGAACAGCCACCATGCCGCGGCGACGGTTGCGAGCGTTGCGGCGGCGACGGTCCACGCCAGCCAGGAACCGGAGGATGCCGCGCGCGGCGCGACCGCGACGGGTGCGAGCGCGTCCTCCAAGTCTGGTCGCGCGTCGGCAATGTCGCGAAGCCGCTTTTTCAGATCCTTTTGGACGCATCGCCGAATCAACCGGACGAGCGATTGAGGTGTCGACGCGGGCAGCGCATTCCAGTCCGGCTCGCGCTCGAGGACGTGTGCAATGACGTCAGATATTGACGCGCCGGCAAACGGTGAGGTGCCGGTCAGCAGCTCGTAGAGCACACAGCCGAATGCCCAGATGTCCGCGCGCTTGTCGACGGCCTGTCCGCGCGCCTGCTCGGGGCTCATGTACGCCGCCGTGCCCATGATGAAGCCTGGCTGCGTCACCGGCGTCATGAACGTCGCCGCATCGCCGCCAACCGGTGCTGGATCGATCGCGATCCCGAAGTCGAGCACCTTGACGAGGCCATCCGCGCTGATGGTGATGTTCGCGGGCTTCAGATCCCGGTGGATCACGCCCCGCTCGTGCGCGGCGTCGAGTGCGTCGACGAGCTGACGGGCGATGGCGATCGTCTCGGCAGCCGACAGCCTTCCCTTCGCACGAATCCTCGTGTCGAGCGTCTCGCCATCGACGAGCTCCATCACGATGGCCTTGAGGGTGCCCTGCTCCTCGAGACCGTACACGGTTGCGATGTTCGGGTGATTGAAGGACGCCACGATCCGCGCTTCACGCTCGAAGCGCGCCAACCGGTCCACGTCCGACGCAAAAAGCGCTGGAAGAACTTTGATCGCGACGTCGCGGTGCAGCTTCGTATCGCGCGCGCGATACACCTCGCCCATGCCGCCTTCGCCGAGCTTGCCGAGGATCTCGTACGCGCCGAGGCGCGTGCCGGGTGAAAAAG
>JBKPTT010000014.1:0-18253 GCA_046735635.1 Acidobacteriota bacterium
GAGGGGGAGAGACCCGCACAGACAAACGGCGCACCGCGCCCGGCCGCTTGTCGGTGCAGATCTCTCCCCCTCCCTGCGGCCGGCCGCAGGCCGGCCGTGGCGAACGCACGCAGTCCCCGGATCTCTGCGATCCCCGCGCTCTCCGCGCGAGATCCGTGCGCTCTCAGCGCGAGATCCGTGCGGTCTCTGCGCGAGCATTTTCTCGCACCGCGGATCTGACGAAGTGGTGCCAGCTGTCCGGTATCGGGACGGCTTCGTCCCGCTTCCGGCCGGTCCCGCCATCCTCCCCATCTCCATTGCCGTCTGAATGAATGACTTAGCGTGACGCGCGTCCGGCACGATAGCTGCCTCTCGCGTGCGGCATAATCGAGCGCCAAGGAGTCGCATGATCCACGAACTCCGTCTCGCGATCAGGAATCTGACGCACGTCCCTGGGTTCGCCCTCGCCTTCGTGCTGACGCTCGGCCTCGGCATCGGTGCGAACACCGCGATATTCAGCGTCATCAACGGGGTCCTTCTGCGTCCGCTGCCCTACCCGGAGGCCGATCGCATCATGCACCTGCGGCAGCCGCAGATGGCCGCGGGCGTCGAGGATTCGTCGTTCTCGTTTCCGGAAGTGGCCCACTATCGGGCGCAGTCGAAGACAATCGACCAGTTCGTCGAGTTCGGCGACTGGACGTTCAACGTCCTCGGCCGCGGCGATCCGCATCGCGCGACGGGCGGCCTCGTGACCGCAAACTTCTTCCCGATGCTCGGCGCGCAGCCGCTCCTCGGGCGCATGCTCGTCCCCGCGGATGAAGCCAAGGGCGCGTCCCCGGTCGTCGTGCTCACCTACGGCTACTGGCAGCGCGAATTCGGATCCGATCCGTCGGTTGTGGGCCAGCTGCTCGATCTGACGGTGAAGCAGGCGCAGATCGTGGGCGTGCTGAAGCCCGGCTCGCACTACGCCGCGCAGCGGAAGCAGGACTTCTACGCCAATTACGCCGCCAACGATCACTACATGAGCTCGTCGATGCAGAACGAGTGGCCGCATCGCATGACGACCGTATTCGCCCGGCTGGCTCCGGCCGCGACGCCCGCGAACGCCGAGGCGGAGCTGAAGCAGCTTGCGGCCACGTTGCACCGCGATCATCCGGAGGCCTATCCAGCTTCGCGCGGCTTCGACATTGCCGTCGTCCCGTGGAAGGACGAGCTCACGGCCAAAGCGAAGCCAACGCTCGTCATTCTGCTCGTCACGACCGCGTTCGTCTTGATCATCGCCTGCGCGAACGTCGGCAACCTCACGCTGACGCGGCTCGTCCAGCGCGAGCGCGAGATGGGAATTCGCGCCGCGCTCGGCGCGCCAGCCGGCATGCTGCGCCGTCAGCTGCTCGCGGAGAACCTCGTCCTCTCGGTGCTCGGCGGCTTGCTGGGCCTCGGCATCGCGGTCGCGGGCCTCAATCTGCTCATCGCGTATACCGCGCGGTTCACCACCCGGACGGGGGAGATTGGCCTCGACGGCGCCGTGCTCGCCTTCACGCTCGCGGTCGCGACGGGAATGGCGCTGCTGTTCGCGTGGGCGCCGCGGCTGTCGTTCATGGACGATCCGGTTCGTGCGATGTCGTCGGGCGGCGGGCGGTCGAGCGGCAGCCGTGGGCGGCGCCGCGCACAGCGCGCGCTCGTCGTCAGCCAGCTGGCGGCCTCGTTCATGCTGCTCGTCGGGGCCGGGCTCCTGACGCGCACGCTCATGCGGCTGTATGCCGTCAATCCTGGTTTCGATCTCTCGAACGTTCTCAGCCTCGAGGCGCCCAACTTCGCCAACATCTCGGATCCCAATCGGCTGTTGCAGTTCAACAAGGACGTGCTCGAGCGCGTGAAGACGGAAGCGTCGGTAAAAAACGCAGCGATGGCATCGACAGCACCGCTGGCGGGCTCATTCCCGCAACAGCGGGAATTCCGGATCGACGGCGCCGACGCCGACGCGATCGCGGCGGGTCCGCGGACCGTTACACGGGTCGTGAGCGGCTCGTACTTCGAGACGATCGGCACGCCGCTGAAGGCGGGACGTTCGTTCCAGACGACCGACACACGCACGTCGCCGCGGGTCGTGATTCTCAGCGAGTCGATGGCGAAGTACTACTTCAGGACCGGCGATCCCGTCGGCCGGCATATCAGCTGGAAGCTGACCAACGGCATCACCGGCGCCGTGTCGTGGAGTCCGCCGGCGGAGATCGTCGGCATCGTGGCCGATTCGCGCGCCGACGGGATCGACCAGACCCCGATGCACACGATCTATCAGGCCGACACACAGAGCTTCGCCCCGGCCACCGTCCTGGTGCGCACGGCCGGCGACACGTCGGACCGTCTCGCGCGGCGCGTCGTCGAAACGATCCGCGCGCTCGATCCGAACCGTCCCATCGATCACGTCCAGACGCTGGAAGAAATTCGTGACGAGACGATCGCGCCGCAGCGACTCAACGCCACGCTCATCGCACTGTTCAGCGGGCTCGCGCTCGCGATCGCCACCGTCGGCGTCGCTGGCGTGCTGGCGTTTTCGGTGAGTCAGCGGACGAACGAGCTCGGCATCCGCGTCGCGCTCGGTGCGCAGCGAGGCGAGATCCTGCGGATGATTCTCGGCGAAGGCGCGACCATGGCGCTCGTCGGCCTGGCCGTCGGGGGCGCCGCTGCCATCCCGCTGTCCGAGCTGCTGAAGGGCCTGCTGTTCGGCGTCGAGCCGGCCGACCCGCCGACGATCGCGGTATCGGCCGTTCTGCTGATTGGCGTTGCCCTCGCGGCGGCCTGGATTCCGGCGCGACGCGCCACCGCAGTCAACCCGATCACCGCGCTGCGCGGCGACTGAGGAGGCGCGGCACGACCTCGCTCGATTCGCTCGTCAGAAACATCGATCTGCACGCCGACAAGCCTGGATCTCGCAACCCACGCAACGCTATCATCTGCAGCGCTCGGAGCAATCGCGCGCGAGCGATCCGCCGACGTCACTGCGCAGGAAGGTGGTGATTGATGTCAGCTCCACATCGTTTGCAGTGCGCCGAGACCTGGGCCAGCAACCACGGAACCTCGAGCGTCGCGGATCTGCCCGGCTTGCGAGTCTGGGTCCACTCCATGCCGTTCGGACCTGGTGACGCGGGTGGCGACGTGCACTACGTCTCCGTGTGCCCCAGCTGCATCGTCTCTCGGATCGCGCTGGCTGATGTGAGTGGCCACGGACCCGCCGTCGAGTCGCTCGGCGGCAAACTGCAGGAATTGATGCAGACGTATCTGACAGAGCTCGAGCAAGCCAATCTGATGCGGGATCTCAATGAAGCAGTCATCGAGAAACTCGATGGGGTGCACTACGCGACGATGGTAGCTGTCGGATTCCACGGGCGGAGAGGTCTTCTCGTCATGACGAACGCCGGCCACCCGCCGGCGTTCTGGTATCGCACCAAGCGGGACGAGTGGGCGTGGTTCGCTTCGCAAGATCCAGTGGAGAGCGACGGCGTCCGAGGCACTCCGCTCGGCCTGCTGCCGAACGTCTCCTACGATCGGATGATCGTCAAGCCGGATCCCGGCGACCTCATCGTGCTGTATTCCGATGGCGTCTCTGAATCCACCAACTCCGCGGGCAACGAGTTGGGTCGAGACGACCTGATGACGATGGCTCGAGCGCTGACCCCCGTGTCGGCGGAGAGCTTCGGTACGGACTTGGTCGAGGCCGTCCGTGACTTTCGGGGAGGCAGGGCAGCGGAAGACGATGAGACCATCATCGTGGTGCAACGGCTTTCAGACTGATCGTCACCGCCATGGCGCTGATCGGGCTGAAAGGACTTCTCTTCAGCGTCGAGCCGGCGGACCCGCCGTCGCGCTCGAACACGCAGGGACCCCTCAGTCCTGGTGATAGAGTAGCGGCCGCCAATGCGCCAACCATGGATTAACGGAAAGGCGGTTCCCTCGCGTGGCGGTAGTCCGCGTGTGATTGAGGATCCTGCGACACTCGCAGTCGTCGATGAAGTCTACGACGGCACGGTGGCCGACGTGGAGGCGGCGGTCCACAGTGCATCAGAGGCGCAGACACGGTGGCGTCGCGTGCCTGCAGTAGAGCGTGCTCGGATGCTTCACGAGGTGGCGATCGCCTTACGAGCGGATCGCGCGCACCTCTCGGAGCTGTTGACGCGCGAAGGTGGCAAGCCGCGGATCGAGAACCTCGACGAGGTGGAATGGTGTGCGGCGTGCTTCGATTACTACGCCGAAATCGCGCGCAACTCGCACGGTTCTTCGGTGCCACCCGTTGCCGAACACCAGATCAACTTCACGATCAAGGAGCCGCTCGGCGTGGTCGGCTGCATCGTGCCGTTCAACTATCCGCTGCTGCTGCTGACGTGGAAGATCGCTCCGGCGATCGCAGCCGGCAATACCGTGGTGATCAAGCCTTCGGAGCTGACGCCACTGGCGACCTTGAGAATGCTCGAGCAATGCCTGTCGCATTTTCCCGCAGGCGTTGCCAACGCGGTCACTGGCGGCCCCGCTGTCGGCGAGGCCATCGTCGATCACCCACACGTGGCATGCATCGCGTTCACGGGCTCGACGGCAGTCGGGACGCGTATCGCAACGAAGGCTGCGGCCCGCCTGGCGCGCGTGAACCTGGAACTTGGCGGCATCGATCCGTGCGTCGTCTTCGAAGATGCTGACCTCGCCGTTGCGGTGCCCGGCGTTGCCTGGGCGCGTTTTCTCAATGCAGGACAGGTGTGCACGTCTGCGAAGCGCATCTATCTGGTAGAGACGATCGCGACTCCATTCATCGAGCGGCTGGTCGAGCATGTGAAGACGATCCGTCTTGGGCACGGCATGAACCCTGACACGGACATGGGACCGCTCATCTCCGCGCGGGCACTACAGCGCGTCGAGGATCAGGTGAGTAGAGCCGTTTCTCAGGGCGCGAACGTCCTGGTGGGAGGGCAACGGGAGCCGCGGGCGGGCCCCGGACATTTCTACGCGCCCACCGTGCTCACGGGTGTGTTGCCGCAGCATCCAGTGGTGTGCGAGGAGGTGTTCGGGCCCATTGCATCGATCCAAGTGGTCAAGGATGCCGACGAAGCCATTGCGATGGCGGCGCGGAGCGACTACGGGCTTGGCGCGAACATCTATACGTCGAACCTGACGTGGGCCATGCAGGCAATGACCGAGATCAAAGCGGGTACGTTCTGGATCAACGACCCACTCACCGACAACGACGCCGCGCCGTTCGGAGGCATGCGCAAGAGCGGCATGGGGCGCGAGCTCGGTGAAGAGGGACTCGACGCATTCCGCGAGACCAAGCACGTCCACCTCGATTTCATTCCAGAGAAAAAGCCGTATTGGTTTCCGTATCGGCATCGCGCCACCGAGATTCCGCGCTGACATTTGTCGTACTCGGTGCGGGCGCCATGGGGCGGATCGCCGCGCGCGATTTGGCCGAAACGGCGCCGAATGGATCCAGCGTGGTCATCGCCGATGCCGATGCGAAGGTCGCTGCGCGTGTCACGCGTTCACTGCCCCGACGCCGCAGCGTCGCTATTCGATCTGCATCCGTCGATGCGGCAGAGCCACGACGCGTTGCGGCACTGCTCGAGCGCGTCGGCGCGTTCGCGATCGTCAACGCCACGCACCACCGATTCAACATCCAGGTCATGGGTGCGGCCCTCGCCGCAGGCGTGCACTACTGCGACCTTGGGGGACTGTTCCATCACACGCGCACACAACTCCGGCAGAACACGGCCTGGAGGCGGGCGGATCGGCTGGCACTCGTCGGAATTGGCGCCGCACCGGGCATCGTGAACGTGCTCGCGAGGTCAGCGGCCGACACGATGGAGTTGGTTCGTGAAATTCACGTGTTCGTCGCCGGTGTCGTTCGTGCGCGAGGGCCGCAGGTGTCGCCGTTTGGTGTCTCGTACTCGGTACGAACCCTATTCGAGGAGGCGTCCGAACCGGCGGCGGTGTTTCGTGATGGACGGATCCGATTCGAGCCGCCGATGGGCGGCGTGTGTCGGGTCCGGTTTCCGCCGCCGGTCGGCCTGCAGGCACCGGCGTTGACGCTGCACAGCGAGGTTGCGACGCTTCCGTTGACCTATCGCGAGAAAGGGATCCGCGAGTGTTCGTTTCGTATCGCGTTTCCCGCCGAAACCGTCGGACGCTTAGTGTTCTTGCGCGACATTGGGCTGCTGTCCGCCACCCCCGTTCGCACTGGATCCGCACTTGTCTCTCCGCGCGATTTCGTCATCTCGACGGTGGAACGTATGACGACACCCCACCATCGAGGCATTCCGGATGAGTACGAGATATTGCGTGTCGTCGTTCGCGGACGCCGGAACCGCAGGACCGTCGAAGACACCGTCGACTGCCACGTGCAAGGCAACCGCGCATGGGGCGTCGGGATCGACGTCGACACCGGATGTCCGCCATCGATTGCCATGCAGATGCTCGCGCGCGGCGAGATTACCGCGCGAGGTGTCGTCCCTCCCGAGCAGGCCATTCCTGCGGAGCCCTTCTTCCGAGAGCTGCGGCGCCGCGGCATGATCATTCGAACACGCCGAAGAGGTCGGTCAATACGAACATAAAACGACAGAGGAACCTCATTCTGGGCACATCGGACGTGAGTCCCCGCAGAATGTTGCGAACGCGGCAGGAGGCAGCGCCGAGCGGATTGATTCGGATTGCGAGTATGCGTGATACCATGCGCCCCTCCATTCATCCGAAAGAGGGCAGCATGACAACCGTTTACATCCACCACCGCGTAACCGACTACAACACGTGGAAGCCAGAGTTCGATCGCGCGCTGAAGGCGGATTGGTGCAAGGACATTCGTTCCTACCGAGTCTGGCGTGGCCTGGATGACCCGAATCTCGTCATCGTAGCGAACACATTCGATTCACGGCAGGCAGCTGACGCCCTTATGAACAACGCGACCCTGCGCGAGGCCATGGGCCGAGGGGGCGTCATCGCGTCGTCCGTGAAGGTTGATTATGTCGATGAAGTCGACGCCGGGACCCGCAAATGAAGAGGGAGGCCTTACAGCTCGCGTCATTTGCGGCAGTCGCTCGCCGCGCGGGTCCTCCGACACACGCTTTTCAAGCGTCGACGACTGATTGAACCACGCGGCCCGCGCTGTCGCTCGACGGCTGTCAACTGGCCGCTGAAATCCGACTCTTCCGTCCACCTCACACCTTCGTGTGCGTGATCTCCAGCGGTCGCAGAACGTCGTTCCGTCGAAAACTTCGCGGGCGGCGGACGTAGGCCCCGGGGATGCTCGCGCCCGATCCTCGGCGAGCGCCGGCCAAGGCTGGCTTGTTGCATGCACGCCGCTGCAAGCTCCGTTTGAGCGGGAGTTTTGTCAGAGTTGCCGACACTGGCGCAAAAATTTACGTCGCTACGAGTGGCCGTGTGTCAGAACTCTGGACGCTTTGATTCACGAAGCGACGTAAGTAAGCCGGTTGGATTTGCTGAGGTTGAAGCTCCATTTTTTCTGCGGCCCGGCTTGCTCGGGTTCCAGCCGCCCGGGAGGGGGAATTATGAAACGCTTGCTGTTGGTTCCAATCGTCCTGCTGTACGCGTCGGAGGTGTGGGCCAATCCTATTACCCTTTCAGCCGTCCTCAGTGGCCTCAACGAGAATCCACCGGTTGCCTCTCCTGGAACGGGACTCGCGATCGTGACGCTGGATCCCGACGCCCAGACGTTGCAGTTGGTCGTGACCTTCAGTGGGTTGACCTCCACCGACATGGCGGCGCATATCCACTGCTGCCTCGCGTCTCCGTTCGCGTCGAACAACGTGGGTGTTGCCACGACCGTTCCAGCGTTTCCCGGGTTCCCGCTGGGTGTCACGTCCGGCACCTACACGTCCCCAGTCTTCGATCTCACGCAACCGCTCATTTACAATCCCGCGTTCGTCACAGCGCAAGGCGGCCTTTCTCAGGCCGAGGCGGCATTCATCGCAGGATTGCTGAACAACGAGACGTATCTGAACATCCACACCTCGACTAATCCGGGAGGTGAGATCCGCGGGATTCTGTCGCGTGTGCCGGATGAGGGGGGGACCCTCTCGCTGCTCGTTCTCGGGATCGTTGGTCTGATTACAGCGAGGAAAAGGCTCAGATTGTCAGCCGTGTTGTGACCGCGCGATATGTGTGCGCGAGGGCGGATGGCACACCCGGCAGGCCTCCGCCGCCGACGAGTACATCGTCGAGGACCTGCAGAGCACCAACGGCACGTCGAGTTCTCGCTCCCCGAGGCGCCGGTCGCGGAGTCGGCCGAGCCCTTCGCGTCATCAGTCGAATCCGGCATGGACTGCTGGATGTAGGCCGCCGGCTAGTCCTCGTGAGTCCCGCCGCGATGGCGCCGCGAAAAGGTTCACGCCGCGCTTGATCATTCAGCGGCGTCGCACTAACGTGCGGCGCATGTCTCATATCGCACGCCGCCTTACATGGCCACTCGCGCTGCTGGCCCTGGTGCTCGCCAGTGCCGTTCCTCTCCGGACCCATGCCGCCCCGGCAGGCCTTGCCCCAGGCGAGCAGGGCGAGTCGACACGATCTCTCAGCACTGACCTCTATGCCGGCCTGGCGTGGCGCAACATTGGCCCGTTCCACGGCGGCCGAATCTCGGCCGTGAGCGGCGTGATTGGCCAGCCCGGCACGTTTTACGTCGGCACGCCGATGGGTGGCGTATGGAGGACGACGAGCGCGGGAGTGACGTGGGTCCCGATCGTCGACCAGCTGACCGACATCGACAGCGTCGGCGCGGTCGTGGCTGCGCCGTCCGATCCGAACATCATCTACGTCGGCAGCGGTGATCCGATCGCGGGTGGGGATGGAAACGGCATGTACAAGTCCAGCGACGGCGGCCAGGCGTGGACGCACATGGGCCTCGAGGCTGCCCACCGGATCAGCAAGATGGTCATCGATCCCAAGGACCCGAACCTCGTCGTCGTCGGCGCGGTGGGCGACGGGAATAACGGTGAAGCGGGAGGCATCTATCGCACGATCGACGGCGGCCGCACCTGGAAGAAAGTGCTGACGCCGGCGGGCACGACGGCCGTCCGCGACCTGGTCTACGACTTCAGCGCACCAAACCTGATGTTCGCCACCACCATCGGCGGCGGCGGTGGCTTCGGCGGTGGCGGCGGAGGCCGGGCGGGGAACGGGCCGCCGCCCGCTCCGGCGAAGTTGTTCAAGTCGAGCGACGAAGGGCAAACGTGGACCGAAGTGACGACGCTGCCGCGATACAACGGGCGAATCAGCGTCGCAGTCGCGATGCACACGAATGGTCAACGCCTCTACGTTGTCGGCTCGCCGATCGACAACGGCTCGGGACTGTATCGGTCGGACGATGGTGGCGCGACGTGGAAGCACATGGCCGGGAACGACACGCGTGTCGCGAACGGTCAGGGCAACTATCAGTCCGGAGTGTTCGTCGACCCGCAGAATCCGGACGTGGTCTACGTGACGAGCATCGCGCTGATGCGATCGACTGATGGCGGCGTCACCTTCGAGTCGTTCAAGGGCGCCCCCGGAGGCGAGGATTACCACATGATGTGGATCGATCCGACCAACGGCCAGCGCATGCTGCTGGGGGTGGATCAGGGACCGACTGTCACGCTCGATGGCGGAAAGACCTGGAGTCTCTGGTATCCGATCTCGATTGCGCAGGTCTACCACGTCTCGACCGACAGCCGCTATCCGTATTGGGTCATGGGCGCGCAGCAGGACACCGGCGCGGTGATGACGCGCAGCCGCGGTGACTTCGGGCAGATCAATTGGACCGACTGGTCGCCGCTGCCGTCATCCGAATTCGGCACGCTGACGGCCGATCCGTTGCACCCCGAGATCATCTACGGCGTCGGCTACGGACCTGGCGGAGGCGGCAGCGGCATGGTCAAGATCAACATGGCGACCGGGCAGTGGCAGAACGTCGCGCCCAACTTCGGCGCCGACGCGCAGAAGTACCGTCAGGCGCGCGATTTCTGGAAGAAGTTCGATCCGTTCGATCAGACGGCGATGTATGTCGGCTATCAGTGCCTGCTCGTCACGCGCGATGGCGCGAGGACGTGGAAGGCCGCGAGCCCCGATCTCACGATGGCCAAAGCCGACAAGCCGCTCGCCTGCGGCGTGCCGCTCCCACCGCCTCCGCCGCCTGCGGCTGGAGCCCCCGCTCCGCCCGCGCCCGGCGGCGGACGTGGCGGTGGCCCGGCCATCGTCGACTTCGTTCTGTCCACCGCGAAACGCGGCGCGATCTGGACCGCCAGCACCAACGGCCAGATCAACACGTCCATCGACGCCGGCCTGCATTGGACGAACGTCAGCAACCTGACGGATGCGGCCAACGTGAACTTCAACACGATCGACGGCGCACATCATGACGTCAATACCGTGTATGTCTCCGGGCGTCTCGGCGGCGGCCGGGGCGCGCCTGAGGGTGTCGACACGAACGTGCCGCTCATCTGGCGCACGCATGACGGCGGCAAGACGTGGACGAAGATCGTCAACGGCCTGCCGAAGGACGAGCGCACCGGCAGCTGGGTCAACGTCGTGCGCGAAGACCCGAAGCAGAAAGGGCTGCTCTACGCCGGCACCGAGACAACGGTTTATGTGTCGTTCGACGACGGCGATCACTGGCAGTCCCTGAGGCAGAACCTGCCGAGCACGTCGATTCGGGACTTGGTGTTCCACACCGACGACCACATGAACGATGTGGTCATCGGGACCTACGGCCGGGGCTTCTGGATCCTCGACGACGTGAGTCCGCTGCGGGAGATTGCGGCAAACGGGGCCGCGATTGCGTCGGCTCCAGCCTATTTCTTCAAGCCCGGCGATGCCATCCGCGCGCGCCTCAATGCCAATTGGGATCAGCCGATGACGATCGAGATGCCGCACGCGCCGAACGCGCCCTACGGCGCCATCCTTTATTACCATTTGAGCAAGGCGCCAACGAGCGAGATCCGCCTGCAAGTGTTCGACGCCGCGGGCCGACTGGTGCGAACGATCACCAGCACTCCGCCGCCGCCGATCACGGACGCGATTTATCCGGACTACTGGCTGAAGACGCCGGCGTCACGTTCGCTTCCAACGGCGGTCGGCACCAATCGAATCAACTGGGATCTGCAGTACGACGATCCGCCGGCGTTCCAGCACGATCTCGAAAATCAGATGAACATGGTCGCCGGCCTGACGTCAGCCGGTCCGCATGGTCCGCAGGTTTCACCAGGAACCTACACCTTGAAGCTGACCGTCGACGGGACGACGTACACGCAGACCGTAGCCGTTCACAACGATCCACGCGTCGGCGAGCGTGCGGCAACACTCGCAGCGCTGAAGTCACAGGCCAGGCTGACGCAGCTCGCCTGTCAGGGGATGAAGGACACCTTCACCGCCAACGAGGTGGTCGCCGCTCTTCGATCGCAGCTCGTGCCGCTGATGCAGCAGTCGGGCGACGTCGGTGTGAAGGCGAAGGAGCTCGACACGAAACTGGCGACCTTCGGGGGCGTTGTCGAGGGCCGGGGCGGCCGTGGTGGCGGCGCGGGGTTCGGCGGTGGCCGCGGCGGTAATCAGCCTGCCGGCGCGATGCAGTCGTTCATCCAGTTGAACAACAGCTTCAACACGCTCGTCAGCATGATGCAGGTCGGCCTCGACATGGCGCCCACGCCGGCGCAGGTCGATACGTGGGAGGCGGACTGCAAGAACTACAACACGACCCTCGCCGCGTGGAAGAAGACGCAGGCGGAGGATCTCGCGTCGTTCAGCAGTCTGAAGATCCCGCCGACCACGCTGTCGCCGGCGTCCTGCGCTTTCGCGGCGTCAGCGCCAGGGAGCCGCTAGAAAGGTCGCGACGATTCGCCGCTCATAACGGTCGGTCGTGTCGCTTGTTTGCCCCATGGGCCGGTTTCCTTAAGGCACTTTGACCGTGAATGGCCGCATCATGTCGTTGTCTTCGTGCTCCAGAATGTGGCAGTGGTAGACGTACGTCTGGTCCGTATCCACGCCCTCTGGCAGTTCGTACCTCGCACGGACGGTCGTGAAGTACCCGGGGTTGACCCTGACGGTGTCCTTGAATCCGCGCTCGGTTGCTTCTGCCGGCTCCATCGGTCCAGTCGCGAACGGGGTCGGATCGATCCCGCCGGGGACTCCGCCGTCCGGGCCGACGTGGGCGGCCTGGTATGCGTCCGCGTCGAACGGCGTTCGCCCGATCACCTGCACAGTGACAAGGTGCGTGTGCATCGGGTGGGTGTCTCCGGTCAGGTTGACGTAGACCCAGTCTTCCACCGTTCCGACCTGTGGTGTCTCCGTTGGCGCCTGCTCGAAGTCGTCGTCGTTCAGGAGCAGAACCCAAGCGGCCGTCTCGGCCCCGATTTCGTTGAGCGTGATGTAACGGGTCGCCGCCACGGCGCCGGAGATACTCGCGGCACGGCCCGGGAGGCTCGACGGGATACTGGTCGGGCCAACCTGACTGACGGTTCTTCCGACCCGAATCTGCATGACCTGCGTCAGCGGCGGCGCCGGAGTCGAGACGGGCTTTGGCGGCTTGAGATTTTTCATCGGCAGCACCGCGCCGGCGAGCGGGCTGAAGTCGACTAGCACATCCGCCCGCTCGGCCGGGGCAAGCAACAGTTGCGTCACCGGGACTGCCGTGTCCCAGAGGCCTCCCTCGGCACCGATCTGCCACATTCTGGCGCCGCCAATATCCAGGTTGAGTATGCGCGCGTTGCACCCGTTCAAGATGCGGAATCGATACAAGCGCGGCTCGACATCGAGAAACGGCCAGACCTTGCCGTTGACGAGCATCACGTCGCCGAAGTACTCACCGATCCAGGTAACGCCGGGGATGTCGCTGGTCGGATAAAGGAACGTCCCATCCGGCTTGAACTGGCGGTCCTGAATAACCAGCGGGATCTCGTAGGCGCCCCCAGGAATCCCAATCGGGTTGGGCTCCGCACCAGTGTCGAACTCGTCGCGAAGGATGTAGGCGGCGGCGAGGCCCGCGAGCACGTTCAGCCGCGTCGTCCCCAGACCATGGTCGTGAAACCACAGAAGGGACGCCGGCATCTGCGGCAACTGGTTGGTGTAGTTGACGGTCTGGGTCTCGCCGGGGCCGAACCCATTTGGCGTAATCCATGGGTTACCGTCGCTAGTGGCGGCGACGAAACCGCCATGAAGATGTGTCATCAACCGCACCTGGGTGCCGAGCGGCGTCTCCCGTGTGTCGACTGGAAGCCACTTCGGGTATGTTGCTGGCAGACCGTGCTTGAAATCAATTTCTAGCGGTGTACCGCTCTGCGCGATAACCGCCATCCCGAACGAACCCGCCTGACTGGCGAGCCCGGAGCCGTCATCGTAGGCCCAGAGTGGCGTCGGCGGCAGATCAGGATGCAACTGCTTCGCAATCTGGGTCTGGGTGAACGAATAGTGGTTCACGCGGTCGGGAGTCGCTACCACGATGCCGGCTCCTGGCAAGGGCAACGGTTCGAGGTACTTCGTCAGCTTCCCCCCAGGCATCGCAATCGCTGACCGCACGCCTCCGGGCACTACCAGAAGTGCACCAGCTCCTACGCCGTACTGCAGCAGCTCTCGTCTCGTAATCATGATTAACTCGTTACGTAGTGTTGACCCTCGGAGGCTGGGGTTCGATCCGCAGTCGTCGAGTTGTAACGTCGACCATCGCTGACCGCGGATCACCATGTCTGAGCCGCAGGGCGGTGGGGTCCGGCGTGGTCCATCGCAGCTACGGGGCAACGGAGTGCACGGCACATGCCGTCCGGGCGAGCGTGCATTCGCGATTGGCGCGGAAATCCGTCGATGGGCGTCCGGAATTGACGACAATCCGGCGCGATGTCGCCGGTACGGCGTCAGGGCGAATTCTGAAAGCCATGTTGGCGGGCGCGGCCGGAGCGTGGGGCGCGCACGTCGCCGCACCCGAGCGTGCGGCCGCGCAGACGAAGCATATTCGGCTGTACGTGGAGATGGACGTCGCGCCCGGACGCGAGCGCGAGATGGTCGACCTGTTCCACAACCAGTTCGTGCCCGAGGCGGTCAAGCACGAAGGAAAATCCGGGTGAAGATGCTCAAGCGCCGGACCGTCGTCCAGGGCAGCGTCCCGCCCGCGCACAACTACCGGTTCGAGCTGGCGTGCCGTCGGTGTGCTCGAGACTCACCTCGGCGCATTCGTGAGTTGCGTCTCGAGCGCGAATGCGCCTCGGCGCTGCCGCCTTCCACCGGCGGGTGCGTCGTCTCCCCAGGGAAGTCGCGCCGGTCCTGGCCAGGGATCCACGTTCGTCCGCTTGGCCCACGCGTCCCACTCGTCCGAGAGCCGTTTGACGATGTTGGGGTGCTGGGCCGCCACGTTGTTGCGCTCGACGCGATCGGCGGCGATGTCGTACAGCTCCCACGGCTCGGGATACAGCGAGACGATCTTCCAGTCGCCCGACCGCACGGCGCGGTTCCCTTCGTGCTCCCAGAAGAGCGGGCGCGGCCGGTCGAGCGGACGGCCGTCGAGCGCCGCCCGCAGATTCATGCCTTCCATCGGCTGAATCGCGTGGCCCCTGTACTCGCTCGGATACTTCGCGCCGGTGGCCGCCGTCACTGTCGCCATGATGTCGATGACGTGCGCCGGCTGCCGCTCGATCGCTCCGCGCCGGTTTGCCGCGATGCCGCGTGGCCATTGCACGATGAGCGGCGACGAGATGCCGCCCTCGTGCGTGAAATGTTTGAACCGGCGGAACGGCGTGTTGCCGACCGCTGCCCAGTTCATGCCCAGATAGAGGTCCGAGTTTGGGCCGCCCGGAGGATCGCCGTTGAAGCGGCCGGCGGGGCCGGATTCGGCGTTCGCGCCATTGTCCGACATGAAGAAGATGAGGGTGTTGTCGAGAACCCGACGCGCCTCGAGGCCCTTCACGAGCGTGCCGACGGCAGTGTCGATGGCCTCGATCATCGCGGCATACACCGCCATCTGGTCGTCGAACCGATCCTTCTCCTGATCCGAGAGCGAGTCCCAGGCAGGCGTGTCCGGCTCACGCGGACTCAGTGGCCACTTCGGGTCGATGAGCCCCATGCGGACCTGCCGTTGATAGCGCTCCTGCCGCATCCGATCCCAGCCGGCCTTGTACTTGCCGCGGTACTTGGCGATCAGCTCCGCCGGAGCCATCAAAGGAAAATGCGGCGCGTTGAACGGAAGAAACAGGAAGAACGGCTTGCTGGCCTGACGCGCCTCGTCGATGAACTTGAGGCCGAACTCGGTCCAGAGATACGTGGCATACCAGCTCGAGCCGAAGACGGGCGCGTCGCGCGGCGTCGCGACGCCGTTCAGAAACAGCGGCTCCTGCGCGCGGCTCGCGAGCGGGTTGTCGCCGCCGGTGTAATGCTGATTCGGAAAGTACATGCCGCCGGCGCGGAGGCTCAGCGTGCGTTCGAAGCCCCGATCCCACGGCGGGGTCCCATTGTCCTGGCCAAGGTGCCATTTGCCCGACATCGCGGTGAAGTAGCCTGCGTCGCGCAGCACCTCGGCGATCGTGACCGACCGATCGTTGAGGCGCCCCGTGGTCCCAAGCGATCCGCGACGGATGACGTTGTCGAGATGCCCCATGCCCGCCTGGTGCGAATACAACCCGGTGAGCAGGCTCGCGCGCGTCGGCGAGCAGCGCGGCGTCGCATAGAACTGGGTGAATCGCACGCCCCGTCTGGCAAGGGCCTCGAGGTTGGGCGTGGCGATCTCGCTGCCGAAGGGCCCGATGTCCGACCAGCCCATGTCGTCCACGAGGATGACGACGACGTTCGGGCGGGTGCTCGGTGGCGCCGCGGCCTGGGCGGAAGCGGCGGGCACACGCCGCGCGGCGGACGCCCACACCACCAGAACTGACGCTGCCGCCGCCAGCCAGAACGGTCGAACGCGCCGTATCGGCATCGCACCTCCTGGCAGCAGCGGCCGGCCGACCGTGCGCGACGGACGCCGAGGCGGTCCGTCGCAGTAATCACTCCGTCCTGACCGCGCGCCGACCCGCTACCGCAAGCAGTACTTCTCTCGTGAATCTACCAGTGGCTGAGCGAACCGTGCTGAAATCTTTTCGCAGGCTGCCGCGCGAAGGCGGTCACGTCGCGGACTCTGCCGAGTCGGCGTGGCGCGACGAGAGGACCTGTATTGCCGGTTGCTGTCTGAGATTCGCGATTGGGGGCGTGTCCCTCGGCGCACATCAAGTACTGGCTCGTTCGAACGCTCGCTGCCGCCGCGACCGGCCTGATCGCCGCCCGAAGAATAAAGCCATCAGCGCCGGCGCCTGCTCTCGCTGGACGAGCGAGGGTCAAAAGAAGTTCGGCTCGAACGAGCGGCGGCTCGAGCATCTGATCGGCCGAGCGCTCCTCCGCACGACGTTGTCGCAGTATGTGAACGTCGCCGCACGAATGGGTGCTCACCACAGGCCAGTTCGGGCAACCCGAATTTGGCAGCCCGGCCGAATCGTCGCCGCTCCGGTTCAACCTGTCGCATACCCGCGGCTTGATCGCTGTGGCCATGGCGTTGGACACCGACATCGGCTCGGCGTGGCGCTGGACGACCGGGCAGATGTGCCCGGGACCAGGAACGCGGCGCCCACGCCCTGTAGCGCGCGACCGGCGATCAGGACGCGCGAGGACGCCGCCACGCCGCAAACGATCGACGCGGCCGCGAAGAACACGACGCCGAACAGGAACACCTGCTTGCGGCCGAACTGATCGCCCGTCGATCCGCCGACCAGAATCAGTGCGCCCAGGAACAGCGCGTAGGCCACGATCACCCATTGGACGTGGGTGATCGTGGCGTGAAGGTCCGCTTGGAGGGCGGGCAGCGCGACGTTGACGACGGTCGCATCGATGAACGTCATGCTCGACGCGAGAATCGTCGCCGCCAATATCCATCGGCTCCGCACGCTCACCTACAGATGCGCCTCCGCAGCGCCTTTCGGGCTGGTCTGCCAGTTGTCTTTGCGGCCCGGCCGATGCAACCACGTCGGGGCCGGCATCATCAAGGTGCGCGCCAACGCGCTGATGTACGGCTCGTACGAACGACGCAGCTTCAACAGATGGCGGTCGGCCTCGATCGAGCGATCGGGCGTCAGCCCGGCGCTCTCGAGTTGCCCGCGCAGCTCTTCCAAGTCAGCGTCGGACAACCCATCCGCCGCGGTGTTGGGCTCCGTACGCAGTACCTGGGCAAGATCGACGGCCGCGTGCCTCGCGATCGCGAACGTGACATGCGCTTGCCAGGCCGGCACGCCCTTGATGCCGACCTCGACGAGCGCCGACAGATTCAGGATCGTAGCCAGCGCCGAGACCCAGGACTGCCGCTGATGCTGTGAGCGAAAGAATGCCACCGACGGATATGAGATATGACTCTCAAGTAGCTCCGAGCACCAGTACTCCCAGTCTTTCAGGAACGTCTGAAGCGCGCCCATCTCGTTCCGTGCGGCGAGCCGCCGCAGCACTTCGGCTGCCGCGGGAGGAGAGCCCGCCCAGGCATCGAGCAGCGTCAGCTGCACTTCACGACGCGAGAACGATTGATAGAGCACCGGGAAGTACGCAATCACGATGGCGAGAAATGCGAACCCCGTCCCCGCTTCGGCGACCGTCAGGAATCGGGCGACGCGACCGACGGGATGGAGGTCACCCAATCCCAACGTGAAGAACGTCGTCCCGCTCATGTACACGTCGTCGAGGAACGGGATGTCGGTGCCCAGCGGACGCAAGTGGGATCCGGCCGACAAGTGCACGCCGGCGAACCCGACGATCAATCCGAGAGCCCACACGCCGACGAGACCGAGCAGCGACAAGGGCCCGAAGACGGCAAGAAACCGTTCCCGGCGCCCCTCGTCGCGAAGCAGCGAGGCCGACCGAGCCCACGTCAACCACGTGACTCGAAAGTAGAGCCGCGACAGTCGCAGACGGCTGCTCACCGTTCGCGGAAGGACGACGGTCTCGAACGCGTCCCACAGAACCGTCGTGATGACTACGACGCTCGAAAGGAAAGCTAGCGCGCGCACCTGACCGATTATCTGACCTCGCTCGCTTTGCTTGCGATGTCGAATGGCGCGCCCGGCAGGATTCGAACCTGCGACCCCCGGCTTAGAAGGCCGGTGCTCTATCCAACTGAGCTACGGGCGCCCGGCTCGATTGTAACAAGCACCGAACCCGGGTGCGGGGGGGACCCAGGTCGCGCGAACGAGCGAGAGCTAGTGAGCCACGGGAGCCGAGGGGGGCGTGGGGTCCCCGCGAGGGACCGTGTCGGGGGGTTCCG
>JBKPTT010000015.1:0-2537 GCA_046735635.1 Acidobacteriota bacterium
CCTCCCGGACACGAACCGTACGTTGTGTGATTGGTTCGGCATTGTATGCTGATCAAACACAAGGAGCACATGCACATGAAGCCGAAGAACACGATCTGTCTCTGGTTCGACAAAGACGCGCATGAGGCGGCCCGCTTCTACGCCGCCACGTTTCCGGATAGCAAAGTGACCGCTGTTCACAAGGCGCCCGCCGACTACCCTGGCGGCAAGAAGGGCGACGAACTAACGGTCGAGTTCACCGTTGTGGGCATTCCGTGCCTGGGCCTCAACGGCGGCCCGACGTTCACGCACAACGAGGCCTTCTCGTTTCAGATCGCGACGGACAATCAGGAAGAGACGGATCGCTACTGGAACGCGATCGTCGGCAACGGCGGTCAGGAAAGCGCGTGTGGTTGGTGCAAGGACCGATGGGGCCTCTCGTGGCAGATCACGCCGCGTGCGCTCACCGACGCGCTCGCGGCCGGCGGCGCGGAGGCAAAGCGTGCCTTCGACGCGATGATGACGATGAAGAAGATCGACGTTGCCGCGATCGAGAAGGCGCGGCGGGGCTGAGACAACAGCGTCCGGGATACGGTGTGCGCGATCCGCTGAGTACGCGTCGAGTTGGATGCCGTGGTCTGTAGACCGTTAAACAGCCCTACCGAGGAGCATCCACCGAAGCCAGCCGCCGAAGCCACCGAACACGCCTGCCGTCGCGGTGACGAGGACCACGGTTGACAGGATTCTCGATGTCGCCAGGTGGTCCGCCGCCGGCCGACCGGGCCCGATCGTCCACGAGATCGCCCAACCGAGAGTGGATTCGATGAGCCCGACCATGCCACCGGCAAACACGGACAGACCGATCGACTTTTCCGTCGCTGTCAGAAATCCCACGGCGACGTATATCGCGAACGAACCGACCATGAGGCGGGAGTAAGCGAAGTGGAAGCGTCGCGATGCAAGCGATCCGAACGTGTCGAATGCGAGAACTGCCACACCGGCCGTGAAGATCGCCGTGAAAGTCCCCAATTGCGTCTACCTAATCTTCGAGCCACATCGGCGCGTGAGACTTACGAGCACCCGAGAGAAACACGGAATCCCTGCTCCCTGACGTGCTGCGCTTCCGAGGTCCGTTTACGATTTTCCTTGGACGCCGCCTTCACGAGCGACGTACGAGAGAGCAACGTAGTCATTTTTGTCGAACACAAACCCAGCCACTTCCCTCATGCCCATCTTTTCGTGCGCGCGCCGTGATGCCGAGTTATCGCGTCGGATAAAAAGAATCCCCTCCCGCCCCGGCAGCAAGCGCTGCAATTCCGCGAACATGGCTTGTGCCAGGCCCTTCCCCCGCTCCTCGGCGCTCACGCAGATTGGGCCGTAAATATAGGCATCCGTTGCACCGGGATATGCAGCGAGCAGCGCACGGATGATGGGAACGTCGGCATTCATCTCCCGCGTACTGGTCATAAGGAATCCGGTGATGCGACCACCCCCTCGTGCGACGATCAACGGCATCCCACGCATCATTTCGAGGATTCGCGAACGCGGCAGACTCGCCGAGAGCGTGCCACCGCGCTCGGGCTGATTCGCCGTTTGCAGTTCCATGATGCCGTCTAAGTCGATCTCGGTTGCCCGGCTGATATCCACGCGTCTTATCCGAGCCGCTCACGCGCTGGCGGCGACCGAGGCAATCGGTGTCGCCGCCGCCGGCTGCACACGCTTGTTCACCGCGCCAGCTAAATGCTAGCATTGTGCTAGCAGTGAACCAAGTATATGCCTACTCTGACCATTCGGAACGTGCCCGCCCGAGTCGTCCGGTCCCTGAAGGCACTCGCTCGCCGTCGGCGACGCTCGATGGAGCAGGAGGTCCGGGAGTTGCTCGAGGCTCATGTCGCCGAACGGCGGTCAGTGCTCGCGCAAATCGAAGCGGGATGGGGCCGCCAGGCGCGCCGTCCCACGTCCGCCGAAGTTGATGCCTGGATTGGAGTCGGCCGTCCGTGAACGCGGTGGTCGACACGAACGTGATCGCGTATTTCCTGCTCGGCACAGAGCGGTACGTCGACGAAGCACGAGACTTCATGACAGCGCTTGAGGCGGCATGGGCGCCGGCGGTCTGGGAGGCCGAGCTTGCGAATGTGCTCTGCATGGCCACGCGCCACAAAGTTTTCAGCCTCGACGAGGCCGCGAAGCGACTGACGTTGGCTGATGGTCTGGGAGTTCACGCGGTCTCCAACCGCACCCTCTGGCAAGGAGCGCTGGTCAGAGCTCACCAGACGAACACCGCCGTCTACGACACGCTGTTCGTGGAACTGGCTGTTCGTGAACAGCTTCCGCTCGCCACATTCGATGCGGCGCTGCTGAGAACCTTTCCAGACGTCGCCGCCCGTCCTGCCGATGTATTGCGGAAGTAATGTTGCCCGGCCAGTTCAACGCTTCTTAGCCAGCCGGTGTGCAGTACCGCGCGACCGCAAGCAGGTCCTTCCAGACGTACCAGCTAAAGTTGACCTGCCCGCCGGAGTCAATGAGCCACTGACCGCCGAGCCGCTCGAAGAAGCCAC
>JBKPTT010000016.1:0-5100 GCA_046735635.1 Acidobacteriota bacterium
ACCGTGCAGTGCACGGTCACATGATGGCCTTTGATGTGTTTCAGGATCCGGTCGTAGGTCGCCGGCGTGCGTCGGATATCGTGTTCCGGCTGAAGGCCATCGATCGATACGACGAGCTGCAGCCGCGGCAGCGACGCCCACTCCGCTGGAATCGGCCGCACGGCGCTCGTCACCACCTGTGTGTAGACGCCCGACGCCTGCAGCCGCGGCAGGATCTCGTTCAACTCTCGGAAGCGGACCAGCGGTTCCCCGCCCACGATCGACACGTGCAGTGGCCGATGCTCTTCGATCAACTTGAAAAAGCGATCGACGAGCTCGGGCCCCTTGAAGTCGCTGACCTGCCGTAGCGTGACCTCGCCGCCGAGATGATCGTCCCCGTATGCGTAGCATCCGGGACACCGTAACGGACATTCGCGGGTAATTTCAACGGACAGGGCAGGCCGATAACCGCGAAGGATCTTTCCCCATGCGGGGATAATGCCTTCCATCCTTGAGACTATAACAAACTCCGTGTGTCACAATGTGTGCTCCGGAGGCCTTTCCACTCGGCATGATCGAAAAACGGCATTCGAGAATCCAGGGCTGGGGCGTGTTCGCGACCCAGCCGATACCCAAGAACAAGCGGATCGTCACCTACGACGGCGAAAAGATCACCAACAGGGAAAGCCTGAGACGCGAGGTGCGTTACCTCAAAAAGGGACACATCTGGTGTTTCAAGCTCAATCGCCTGTACGTCCGCGACGCGGCCGTCGGAGGCAATATCGCCCGCTACATCAATCACGCGTGCGAGCCGAACTGCTACACGCGCGTGATTGGCGACACGATCTGGATCATCGCCGCCCGCAACATCAGAAAGGGCGAGGAGCTCACCTACGACTATTCGACCGACGGCGAGGGATCGATTCCGTGCCGCTGCAAGCCGGGGTGCAAGGTCATGATTTGATGCGGGTCGTCTATCTTCACGGGTTCGCGTCGTCGTCAAAATCATCGAAAGCGACGTTTCTTGCCTCAAAGCTGTCCGCCTGCGGGGTTGCGTTCGAAGCGCCGGATCTGAACGAACCCGACTTCTCAACGCTGACGATCACACGTATGCTCGGCCAGGTGTCGACCCTTCTCGGCGGCGACGGCGAGCCGGTCGCGCTGGTGGGATCGAGTCTCGGCGGGTTCGTCGCAGTACACGCCGCGGTGCAGCACCCGGCGAGAGTGGCGCGCGTGGTACTTCTTGCACCTGCGCTGGACTTCGCGCGCAACCGCATCCACGAACTTGGCGTGCAGCTCGAGGCGTGGAAAGCCTCGAACCGGGTGGAGGTCTTCCACTACGGCTACGGCCGTATGATGCCGGTCCACTACGAGTTGTACGCGGATGCGCGCCGATACGATGCATTCGACGCGAACGTGGTTCAGCCCGTGCTGGCTTTTCAGGGAACGCGCGACGAGGCCGTGGATCCCGTGACCGTCGAACGATGGTGCAGGCCGCGGCCAAACGTGGAACTGCACCTACTCGACGATGATCATCAACTTCTCAGCAGCCTCGAGGTCATCTGGACCGACACGGCGCGTTTTCTGGGCCTCTAGGCCGGGTCTGAAGACCCCGGCCTACCGGGTCAAGACGCATCAGAGAGTCAGGCGACGACGGTGCGGCCTTCGGGTTCGGGGCGGGGTGCGCCGAGCCGGAATACGTGCGGGTAAGGCTTCTTGATCGCATTTCGCGTGTCCAGGATGACCTCCGCCTGGGCCACCAGCGCGTCGTAGTCGAATGTCGTGTGGTCGGTCACGATGACGATGCAGTCGTATTGTCCGATGGTGCCGCCGGCGAGATCGACGGCCTGGAGATCAGCGTGTCCCGACCAGTCGCGCGCCCCGAGTGTCGGGACGAACGGGTCCGCATAGGCCACGACGGCCCCCTTTGCGTGCAGCAGGCCCATGACGTCGAGCGCGGGCGATTCGCGGATGTCGTCGATGTCCCGCTTGTACGCGATGCCCGCGATCAGCACGTTCGAGCCGTTGATGGCCTTGCGCTTCGTGTTCAGCGCCTCGGCGACCTTTTCGACGACGTAGTGGGGCATGGCGGCGTTGATGTGGCCCGCGAGCTCGATGAATCGCGGATCGAACCCGGTCTGCTTCGCCTTCCAGGAGAGATAGACGGGATCGATCGGAATGCAGTGCCCGCCGAGCCCGGGGCCCGGATAGAACGCCATGAACCCGAACGGCTTCGTCTTCGCGGCATCGACGACTTCCCAGACGTCGATGTTCATCCTGTCGCACATGAGAGCGAGCTCGTTGACGAGGCCGATGTTGACCGCGCGGAAAGTGTTCTCCAGCAGCTTGACCATTTCGGCCACCCGCGTCGAGCTGACCGGGACGATCGTTTTGATGGCGCTGTTGTAGAGTGCGCCGGCGAGCTTCGCGCAGTCCGGTGTCAGGCCGCCGACCACCTTTGGTACGTTGTGCGTCTGAAAAGTCGGGTTGCCCGGGTCCACCCGTTCGGGCGAGAACGCGAGGAAGAAATCCACGCCCGCCTTCAATCCTGTCGCCTCCAGCAGCGGCTGCACCACCTCCTCGGTCGTGCCCGGATACGTCGTCGACTCGAGCACGATGAGCATGCCCGTGTGAAGGTGTTTCGCGATCGCCTCCACGGCCGAGACGATGTAGGACATGTCGGGGTCTTTGGTCTTGCGCAGCGGGGTCGGAACGCAGATGTTGATCGTGTCGAGCTGCCGCACGACGGAAAAATCGGTCGTCGCGGCAAGCCTGCCACTCCGTGTCAGCGACAGGACGTCCGACGTGGAAACATCGGGAATATATGACCGGCCCTCGGCAATGGCCTCAACCTTTCGGGCGTCCAGGTCGATCCCGGTCGCGTGGAAGCCGGCGCGTGCGAATTCGACGACCAACGGGAGACCCACGTAACCGAGACCGACAATCCCTGTACGAGCCCGACGTGATTGAATTTTCTCCAGCAGGGCGCCGGCAAGCGCAGACATTCGTAACATTCTCTCATTGTCCGCCGCCCGGGTCACGAGCTCGCTCGCCGCGCGGAATACGATGGCGTACGCACCGACTCCGCGCGCGACGAGCTGCACGGCACGGCGAAAATCGTTCGGGGCGTCGGCGACCGCGGTGGCGCCAGTCGCCAGTGCATGCCCGGCATGCTGGAATTAGGACGGCCGTTGAACGGGCTGCGCATCGGCGGCGCGGCGTAACGATTCGACGTCGCCGCCGTGCGTCGGACAGGTCGCGGCGCCTATGTGGAGCGTGACGGGGCGCGGAAAGCCATGCGCCTCGAGTCGCGTCCACAACCGGTCGACGACACCAAAGGAGCTCTGAAGGTCCGCATCGAGAAGGGCGAGCCAGAGCCGTCCACCTTCGGCTTCGGCGAGGAGATCGGTTTCGCGTACCTCGCAGCTTATGAGGCGCGCGATCTCGCTGATGGCGATTCCGGCTGCGGCATTCCCGCTGCGTACCCCCGACGTCGAAGGCCTGATGCTGACGAGAGTGAGGAAATTCTGCGAGCGCACGGCGCGTTTGAGCTCGTTGCTCAGAACGAAGTCGAACGCCTCCGACGTCAGGACGCGGTGGTCTTCATCGAGGAAGAGATCGCCAGCCATCAGGAAGCCCTGCCGAGGTCCGCTTCCTTGATCTTGTAGAGAAGCGCCTTGTAGCTGACGCCGAGGATCTCCGCGGCCTCGCGCCGGTTCCACCGAGTTTGCTGGAGCGTCCGGTAGATCAGATCGCGCTCGGCCTCTCGCGCGGCGCTGCGTGCGATGTCTTTCAGCGACCCTGAGAGCGGCGCCGTCAGCTTGGCGGCGACCGACTGTGCATCTGGTACCGATGCAGCCGCCGTGACGGAAGGCTCGAAGGCGCTGCGCTGGAGAGCGGGGATGGGGCCGGGCTCCCTGGTTCGCGCGTCGAGGGTCGCGGCAAGCAGCGTCCGGATCGAATCCTCGGAGCCAGTGGCCGCAGCTCTCTTGAGGAGCGTTTCGAGCTCCCGCAGATTGCCCGGCCATTCGTGTGTTCGCAACAACCCGAGCGTGTGTTCGGAGAGCCGAACTTGCGGGCGGTTATACAGCCGCGCGTACTCCTCGAGAAGCCGTTCCGCCACCTGGGGGATGTGATCCCGGCGATGCCTGAGCGGCGGCAGCGTGATGCAGATCACATTCAGCCGGAAAAACAGATCCTCGCGAAAACGGCCGTCGGCCACCGCGCATTCGAGATCCCGCGCAGTTGCGGCGACCAGGCGCACATCGACGCGCAACTCCCGGTGACCGCCAAGCCGCGCAAACCCGCCATCCTGAAGCAGCTGGAGAAGTTTCAGCTGCAGCGTCGGGTGGAGATCCCCGATTTCGTCGAGGAACATCGTACCTTCGTGTGCGAACTCGAATTTGCCCGGTTTTTGCTGGACAGCTCCGGGGAACGCGCCTCGCTCGAACCCGAAGAGCTCCGCCTCGAGCAGCTCGATCGGCAGCGCGCTGCAATGGATACGTACGAACGTCTTCTGCCGGCGGTTCGACGCTTCGTGGATGGCGCGGGCGACCCGCTCCTTGCCCGTGCCGCGTTCGCCGCGGATGAGCACCGTCACGTCCGTGTCGGCGACCCGCGCGATCAGCTCGCCGACTTCAGGCATGCTGTCGCCTGCGCGCAGCGGCTGGAGAGCGTCGCTCAATTCCGACTCCTCATCGACAGGACACGGCAGGCACTGCGCATGCGGACGAGTCAGCAAGCGAGGTGCCACGAAGGAAGACGTGAACGCGGAAAGCTGAACTGTCAGACGCGCGTGAGATCGCCGTAAGGCAAGCTGATCAATCGCGGCTGATCCGGCACTCTTTAATCTTGTTTAGCAGCGTCTTGTAGCTGACTCCCAGGATCTGCGCCGCCTTTCGTCGATTCCAGTGGACCTGCGTCAGCGTCTGCTCGATGGCGGCCCGCTCCGCTTTCAATGCCGCCGCCTTCGCAACGGCGGCAAGCGACCCGGACCCCTCATCGGCTGTTTCCGTGTGGCCCGATTCGTGTTCCCCGGCCGACCGCTCTGGCTCGACGTCCACCGGCAGGACGCCCGTCATGCCACCCCCAATTCCGGCCCCGACGGGAACCGCCGCGGCC
>JBKPTT010000017.1:0-9271 GCA_046735635.1 Acidobacteriota bacterium
CCCGGCGAAAGGCGAAAGTAAATCGAAAGGCGAAAGCGAAAGCCGCAGGTAATGGCGCGAAAATATCTCATCGAGACACACGGCTGCCAGATGAACGTTCACGACTCGGAACGCATGGCCGGGCTCCTCGAACAGGCCGGCTACGAGGCGACAGACGACGACCGCGACGCCGACGTCATCGTGATCAACACGTGCAGCGTACGCGAGCGCGCCGAGGAGAAGCTGTTCACGAGGCTCGGGGAGATTCGCCAGATGGGCGTGGACGCCGGCAGCCGTCCAGTTGTTGCCGTCACGGGCTGCGTCGCGCAACAGGAAGGATCGCGGATTCTGCAGCGATCGCCGGCGGTCGACGTCATTGTCGGTACGCAGAATCTGAAACGTCTGCCGGTGCTCGTGGACGACGCGGTGCAACATGCGAGAAGCGCGCGGCGGGACACCGCGATCGCCATCGATCCGGTGCACGACGTCTCGTTCCCGCTGGGCATCGCCCGGCGCACCGACCCGGTCAAGGCCTACGTCACGATCATCGAGGGCTGCAACGAGTTCTGCGCGTTCTGCGTCGTTCCCTACACACGCGGTCACGAGCGCATGCGGCCTGTATCCGAGATCGTCGAAGATGCGACCCAGGCGGTCCACAGCGGCGCCAGGGAAGTGCAGCTCCTCGGCCAGATCGTCAATCACTACCAGGCGCCCGACGACCCGTCGTGCGATTTTGCGGCGCTCCTCGAACGGCTGGCGGCGATTCAAGGACTTTGTCGAATCCGGTTCGCGAGCCCGCATCCGCGTCACGTCACGCCGCGGATGATTGCCGCCATGCGGGACATCCCTGCGATCTGCCGTCACCTGCATCTGCCCGTGCAGTCGGGGTCCTCCGCGGTGCTGGGAGCGATGCGACGCCGCCACTCGCGCGAGCATTACCTCGATCTGGTCGCGCAACTCCGTGGAGCCATGCCGGACATCGCGCTATCGACCGATATGATTGTTGGCTTCCCCGGAGAAACGGAAGCCGACTTCGAGGAGACGCTCTCGCTGACGGCGGCCGTGCGGTATCACAGCATGTTCTCGTTCAAGTATTCGGAACGCCCGAACACGCTCGCGAGCAAGCGCATGCGGGACGACGTTCCGGATGAGGAGAAGACGCGGCGGATCGTCGCGCTGCAGGGTCTGCAACGCGAGGTTCAGGCAGAGCTCCTCGCGGCGATGGTGGGGGGCACATTCGAGGTTCTCGTGGATTCGACCAGCCGCCGGCGCGCATGGGAGCTCTCGGGGCGGACGAGCGGCAACACGGTCGTGAACTTCTCGGGCGACCCCGAATGGATTGGACGCATCGTGCGGGTTCGTGTCAGCGCCGCAAACCCGAACAGCCTGCGGGGCGAAGCGCTCGCGCTTGACACGGTGTCGGCGACTTCTTAGGTTTAGCTGCGCGGTTCGCGATTCGCGGTTCGCGGTTCGCGGTTCGGTTCATGGTTCGCGGTTCGGACGGAACAACGTGGTGACTGACTCATGCAGATTGAAATGACGATCAAGGGATTGATGGTCGATCCGATCACGAACATGCCGATCATCATCCTGCGCGACAAGGCGGAGCAGCGGGTTCTGCCGATCTGGGTCGGCGTCTTCGAGGCCAACGCCATCGCGCTGCAGATCGAGAACGTCACGACGCCGCGTCCCATGACGCACGATTTGCTGCGAAACGTCATCCACGACCTCAAAGCGGACATCCAGAAGATCGTCGTCTCGGATCTGAAGGACAACACGTTCTACGCGCTGATTTATCTCGTGGCGAATGGAGAGGCGATGGCGATCGACGCGCGTCCGAGCGACGCAATCGCGCTCGCGCTGCGGGCGCGTGCGCCGATCTTCGTCGAGGACACGGTCATCGACAACGCCAAGACGGTGGATTTCGCTCCGGAAAAAGGGGACTCCGAGCGGCTCCAGAAGTGGCTCGAAAGCCTCGACCCGGACGATATGGGCAAATACAAAATGTGAACATCTGACCCTTCCGGCAATCCTTTCATTGACACTTCTGCCCGGCGCTTCCTACAATGGCGCCACCCTGCGTAGTTTCCGTCCAGCCAGCCGATGATCGTTGCGATCGCCAATCAAAAAGGGGGCGTGGGGAAGACCACGACTGCGATCAACCTTGCGGCGGCGCTGTCGCTTCGCGGGAAGCCGACGCTCCTCGTGGATCTCGACCCTCAAGCGAACAGCACGATGTCGTACCTCGACGTCACGCAGGTGACGCGGAGCGTCTACGACGCGATCGCGGAGCGTGACTGTACCTTCAAGGACGTGATCCTCCCCTCGACGCAGGCGAATCTCTGGGTTGCGCCCTCGCGGATCGCGCTGGCGAAGCTCGAGTCGAAGCTGGTCGGGGAGCTCGACGCGCACTTCCGGCTGAAGGATCGTCTGGATCCGATCCTTGCGGAGTATCCGAACATCGTCATCGACTGCCCCCCGACGTTGGGACTGCTGACCGTCAACGCGCTGGTCGCCGCGACGCACCTGCTGATTCCGATTCAGTCGTCGTATTTCGCGCTCGAGGGCACCGACGATCTCCTGGAGACCATCGAGAAGGTGCGCGCTCGCGCGAACCCCGGGCTGCGAATTCTCGGGGTCGTCATCACGATGCACGACAAGCGGACCGCGCTCGCGCGAGACATCCGATCGCAGATCGACAAGGTGTTCGGCGCCAAGGTATTCAAGACGGTGATTACAAAGAGCGTCCGGCTGGAAGAAAGCCCGGCGTACAAGGAATCGATTTTCGCTTTTGCGCCGGAGTCGAGCGGCGCGGCCGAGTACTACCGCTTGTGCGAGGAGGTCATGGACCGTGCCTAAGCGAGGACTTCCCGAAACCATCCGGATGCGCCACGACGAGCATTACGTCGAGGCGCTGGCCAGCTCCGCGGGCGCGCCGATCGGCCGCGTTGTACCGATCGATCAGCTGGATCCCAACCCGAACCAGCCCCGGCAGGTCATGGGCGATCTGTCCGAGCTCATGGCGTCGATCGCCGAGAAAGGGATCATCGAACCGATCGTCGTGCGCCAGCGCGGAACGCGTTTCCAAATCGTCGCCGGGGAACGGCGCTACCAGGCGGCGGTGCAGGTCGGACTGCGCGAGATCCCCGTCGTCATCCGCGAGGTCGACGACACGGAGATCATCGAGATCGCGCTCATCGAGAACCTGCAGCGGAAGGACCTGACGCCCTTCGAAGAGGCGGAAGCGCTGCACTCGCTCGCCGAGCGCTGCGACTACACGCACGAAGACATGGCCCGGCGGCTGGGGAAGTCCCGGACGTCGATTACCGAGTCGCTGTCGCTCAACCAGATGCCCGACGAGGTCAAAAACCTTTGTCGGCTGGCCGACATTCACTCCAAGTCTCTGCTTTTACAGGTAGTTAGGCAAGGCGACCCGCAGAAAATGGTCGCCCTCATCGAGCGCATCTCGCGCGACGGCGGCGCAACGCGCGAAGTCGTGCGCCAGGAGACCGCCAAACCGAAAGCGGGACGCCCGAAGGCGTACGTGTTCAGCTATAAGGCGCCAACCAAGGCGTTCAAGCTGCAACTTCGATTCACGAAGAGTCGCGTCGACCGCGACGAAGTCATCGCGGCGCTGCAGGAAATCATCAAAGAGCTCCGCGCCCAGTCTCATTAGCCGACGCGCCCACGCGCCGGGAAACCGGACAGCGGCGCCCAGCGTTGAACGAACGTCGCCGCCTTCAACGGCACGGCGCCAGGCAACCTACCGCGCGGAGACGATCACCCGAGCCGCCGTGCAGCAGCACGGCGTCGAACCAGCAACGAGCCGACCGGCAACGACGAAGTCGCGCGACCCTGGCACGCAAGGACGCGAACCCGGAACGCCACGAACAATTGCCAGCGAAGGCAAGAGCGCACCGCCCCGGAACCCGTTAGTTAACATAACATCCATTATCAGACCCACGGTCTTTACCGAGCAAAAGGTGCTTGTGGAAATCCTGCGGAGACACGTTTGGCCGCCCCCCGGGTCATTTGAGCCCATAATCGAGTCGGCGCACGATGCTGCGAAAGATCGACCGTTACGTCATCCGCGAGGTGATTCCGCCGTTTCTCCTGTCGCTCGTGGTGTTCACGTTCCTGCTGGAAATCCCCCCGGTCATGCGCCAGCTCGAGACGCTCGTCGCCAAGGGCGTGACGTGGCAGGCCGCTGGACGCATCATCCTGACGCTCATTCCCCAGGGCCTCGGGGTGACGATCCCGATGTCGCTCTTGACGGGACTCCTCATCGGGCTGGGCCGCCTCTCGGCCGACCGGGAGGCCGTCGCGCTCCTCGCCTGCGGGGTGAGTCCCTATCGCCTCCTGCGGCCGATCCTGCTCATGGCAATCGCCGCCGCCGGCTCGACCTTCTACGTGATGATCAAGATGATCCCGGACTCCAATCAGGCTTACCGCGAGATCACGTATGAAATTGTCTCGAAGGCGGTCGAGAACGACATACGTCCGCGCGTGTTCTACGAAGGCTTTCCCGGGTGGGTCATTTACGCGCGCGACGAGCCGACCCAGGGCGGCGGCTGGAAAGACGTGCTGGTCGCCAACACCAGCAAGCCGGATACGACCGACGTGTTCCTCGCGGCCAGCGGCCGCGTCGTGCTGAATCGGCAGGAACGACGGGTGGACCTCGTACTGACCGATGGCGTCAGGTATTCGGCCGGGAAGCCGGGCGAGACGCAAACCTACCGGTTTCCGGCCGATCTCACGCTGAGCCTGAACCCCGAATCGGTGTTCGGCAAGCAGGAGCTCGCGCGAGGGATAACGGAGAAGACAATCGCCGAGCTGCGGGCGGACGCCCAGTCGAAGCTCCGCTCGAATCCGCCGCTGTCCCCCCATCCCGAAATCATCAAAATCCACCAGAAGTTTTCGATCCCCGTCGCGTGTTTCGTGTTCGCGTTCATCGGGCTCGCGCTCGGGCTGACGGTGGCGCGCGACGGCAAACTGGGCGGCTTCGTCATCGGCGTCGTGGTGATCTTCGCCTACTACATCGTGCTGTTCCTCGCCGATTCGCAGACGCGCGGCTACTACCACAAGATCGAAGAGGCCAGAGGGCTCCTCTCCGCGAGCTTCTTCAACGCGCACCTGTCCGCGTGGTGGCCCAACATCGTGCTCGGCGTGTTCGGAGTAGCTGCGCTGATCTGGCGCAGCCGCTATTCGGAGCGGTCGCTTCCCATCGTCATCCCCGCCTTCATTCCCCGGCTCCAGACGCGCTGGCACCGGGGCGCGAGCGGAGCCTCGAGCACCGGCGGGACCGCCGCCGCCAGGACAGCCGAAGCGCCGCGAAAGATCGTCGTAGTCGTGAGAATCCCACGCCTTCGGATACCCGGACAACCAGGGCTGCTCGATCAGTACATCGGCCGCTTGTACCTCCGGGTGGTCGGGATCGCGTTCCTGGCGCTCCTCGGGTTGTTCTACATCTCGACGTTCATCGATGCCTCCGACAAGCTGTTCAAAGGGTCGGTCGGCACGGGTCTGGTTCTCCAGCTGCTGGTGTTCCGGACCCCGCAATTCATCTACTGGGTGATTCCGATCTCGGCGCTCCTCGGCACCCTCGCGACGTTCGGTATGCTATCGCGGACCAGCGAGCTCACGGTCATCAAGGCATGCGGTGTCAGCCTCTATCGCACCGCTGCACCGGTCGTCGTCCTGTCGCTCGTATGGAGCGCCCTGCTCTTCTCCCTCGATCAGGACATCCTGGCGCGTGCGAACCGGCGTGCCGGCGCGCTCGACGACATGATTCGCGGACGGCCGCCACACACCTTCAGCCCGCTGAATCGGCGCTGGATGATTGCCCGCGACGGCAGCATCTATCACTACGGCTTGTTTGACTCGGCGCACCGGACACTGATGACGCTGACGGTCTATCGGCTCGAGCCCGGCGCGTGGCGGCTCGCGTCCCAGACGTATGCGGCGACGGCGGAATACCGCGATGGATGGACCGCCAAGCGCGGATGGACGCAGGATTTCACCGCCGCGACGCCGCGGTGGCGCGCCTTCAGCCAGGAACCGATCGCGGTGGACGATCCCGGGTATTTTGCGACTGAAGACACCGACACCGAAATGATGACCGCTGCGCAGCTGCGCCGCACGGTCGACGAGCTTGCGTCGAGCGGCTTCAATTACCTGCCGCAGCAGGTCGCGCTGCATCGGAAGTTTGCGTTCCCGTTCGTGACGTTCGTCATGACGCTCCTGGCCGTGCCGTTCGGCGTAACGACCGGCCGTCGAGGCGCACTGTATGGGATCGGGCTGGGCGCCGTCATCGCCCTTCTGTACTGGCTCGTCATGAGCGTGTTCGTCGCCGTAGGCAGCGCCGGCCTGCTGCCTGCCGTCCTCGCCGCCTGGACACCGAACATCATGGTGACCGCCTGCGCCGTCTACTTGCTGCTCACGGCGAAAACCTGAAACTCGCGCCGTTCGATGTCCCGATACACGGCCGACCGCCGGGGAAGAGTCCCGGACCATTGCGTCCCATACCAATAGTGCACTAGTATCCTAGTGTGCTATTCGACATCGACACCACCGATCCGCGGCCGGTGTTCCGGCAGATCGTCGACGAGGTCGAGCGGTGTCTCTCTATTGGCGTGCTGAAACCGGACGAGCCGTTGCCCGCCGTCAGAAAGCTCGCGGACGAGCTGAAGGTCAACGCAAACACTGTGCAGCACGCGTACAGAACGCTCGAGCAGGAAGGCACCGTGTACGTGAAGCGGGGACTCGGGACGTTCATCTCCCCTCGCGCGAGAGATACGGGCCGCGCGAAACAGGCAGCCGCGGCGCGGCAGATTGCCGCGAAGATGCTCCGCGAGGGATTCCGCCACGGGCTGCTCGCGAGCGATCTGATAACCGCGCTTCAGGAGATCGCCCCGAGCAAGTCAGCCCGCTGATCCCCGCTACGACCCGGCTTTCCGAATACTCCCGATCGTGAACGCGTTCGAGTCGCCAGGCCGCGCGTTGGTCAGATCGACAACGAAGAGCAGCGATGCGGCCCCGGCCGGATCGGGGATGGCGCCCGCCTGACGATCGAGCGGGCGCATGCGATCGAACGGGACCGCAGCGTCCCTCGAAGTCGCATCGACGTAGGTCGACGACCCCCACCGCTCTCCCCCGCCCTGCGGAAAGCGCAATTGAACGGACAGGCGCGCTGGGCGTTCGGCCGAGACAACAAAGAGAATGCTGCGAGCGCCGGCGAGCTGCCCTTTCATGTCCGCCGCAAGCGCGACGAACTGGCTCGTCCTCGCACCTGCTGCGAGCGTGTAGCGGAGCGTGTGTCGGTCAGCCGACTCCAATCTCGCCGCCGAATTCGGGTCCTTTTCCACATGCCAACTGACTCCTCCATCGAGCGGCACGCCGCTGACAGGCGTCAAGGGCCCGACCGGCTCCGCCGCGGGCGGTGAGAAGTAGACCGGGTTGGTGACCAACCATGGAATCGGGGGCGTTCCAGGCGCATCCGGCGTGCGCACCTCCACCCGCATGACGCTCGTGGCGGGCTCCGCCTGCACGACGATCTCTCCCTCGCCCGAGTCGTTCACCTCCGCTTCCCGCCCGTTCGCGACGGAAACGACGCGCGCACCGCGAGGCAGCGTCGCCCTTATCGACAGAGCCCCCTGCCCCGCTCGCAAATCCACGAAACCGGGCGAGGCAATCGCGTCGACGACGGTGAACACCCGTCCATGCCGGATCGCGTCGACGACCTCGCGCGCGTCGGCAGCCGCATCGCCGCTCGGTGGCGAATCGAGAATGACGCTGTCGCTGAAGGTGCGGAAGCTCGACTCGTACGAAGGAACGTGGCCCATTGTCGGTTTTCTTCGGCCGTCCTCCTCGTACCCGCGTCCGATCCCACCGTGGGCGTCGTGAGCCGCGAGCGCGACGACGGGTCGGTGCGCGGTGAGCTCGTCCCATCGCTTCAACGTGGCAACCGGACGATCGAGCAGCGTCGCGAGCGCGGGCGCCGGACGATACAGGTAGCTGAAGAACGTGCGCACGAGCGCCGCACGTGTTTCGTCGCGCCATTCACTGTCGGCGCTGAGCCACTCGAGACCGTCGAGAGGAGCGTCCCAATCGGTCCACGCGAGCGATGTCTTCGGTGAATCCGGATGGGCGGCGATCCCGAAGCCGCCGAGCCGCGCCACGTCTTCCACGACCGCGGAGGGTTCGCCGCCCAGAGGGTAGGGAGCGGCGCGCATCCCGAGCGCGACGTAGTGGCCGCCGTTCGTGCTGATCTCCACACCGTCGATGCACAGCACACCCGAGACGTAGGCCGGCGGATCCGGCGGCGCCGTTCCGTCGCCGTGGTCGGTGAAGATGACGAACTTCAGGCCGGCCCGATCGGCCGCAGCCGCGATCGCAGCCTTGTCCCATGCCCCGTCCGAGCGTGTGGTGTGCACGTGGTAGGCGCCGCGAACGGTGCGCCGGGCGAGGTCTTGATCGAACCCGGAGGTGTCGACCGGTACGGGAGATGGTGGAAGCGTCGCGAGAGCAAAAAAAATGACGGCGGCCAGAACAGCCGCCGTCACCAGGAGAGCTCTGCGCATCCTCTGCGCGCTAGACCGATTCAGTCGCCATCTGCGTCTTGACGCCGGCGTCGGATCGGATCGCCGCGGCCTTGTCGGTGCGCTCCCACGTGAACTCCGGTTCGGTACGGCCGAAGTGTCCGAACGCCGCGGTCTGCCTGTAGATGGGCCGCCGCAGATCGAGCGTCTCGATGATTCCCTTTGGCGTGAGCTTGAAATGCGCCCGCGCGATCTCGCTGATCCGCCCATCGTCGATTGCGCCGGTGCCGAACGTCTCGATCAACACGGATACCGGATCGGCCACGCCAATCGCGTACGCGAGCTGCACCATGCAGCGTTCAGCCAGCCCCGCGGCAACCACGTTCTTCGCCACGTAGCGCGCCATGTAGCAGGCGGAGCGATCGACTTTGGTGGGATCTTTGCCGGAGAACGCTCCGCCCCCGTGCGGCGCGGCGCCTCCGTAGGTATCGACGATGATTTTGCGGCCGGTGACGCCGGCATCGCCGTGAGGACCTCCGACCACGAACCGGCCGGTGGGATTGATGAGTATGCGCGTGTTCTTGTCGCGCATGCCCTCGGGTATGACGCGGTGGACGATCTTTTCGGTGATATCTGCGCGGAGCGTTTCGTTGGGAATTTCCGAGCTGTGCTGCGTGGAGACGACGACGGTATCGACGCGGACGGGGCGATCGCCGTCGTACTCGACCGTGACCTGGGACTTGCCGTCCGGCCTG
>JBKPTT010000018.1:0-6797 GCA_046735635.1 Acidobacteriota bacterium
GACGCTCGTCTATCTGACGCCCGGTATTACACCGGGACAGGCAGGCGAGAACCTGTCGGGGGCGAGCACGTTCAATCCGCGCGGCGCGTCGAACTTCAACGCGCTCGGCCATCAGGCGAACGCGAACGCGTGGCTCATCGATGGCATCGACAACAACGAGTACACGTTCAACACGCTGATCGTCGCACCGTCGGTCGAGCAGGTCCGCGAGTTCAAGGTGCTCTCCGGTGTCTTCTCCGCGGAGTTCGGGAGAGGCGCCGGCGTGGTCTCCGTCGCAACCAAGTCGGGCAGCAACACGCTGCACGGTACGGTGTTCGAGTACCTCCGAGACGACGCGTTCGATGCGAGGAACTTCTTCGTGCGCAAAGTGCCGCTGGCCGGCGGCGGCCTGCAGAAGGATCCGAAGCCGCCGCTCAACAGGCATCAGTTCGGCGCAGCCGCGGGCGGAGCGCTCGTCCTCCCCGGGTTGTATGACGGACACAGCCGCACCTTTTTCTTCGCCGATTACGCGGGGTTGAAAGAGAAGCGCGGTCAGGTTTTCGTGAATACCGTGCCTACCGCGAAGACACGAACCGGCGACTTCAGCGATTTCCGCGATGGAAACGGAAACCTGATTGTCATCTACGATCCGCTGACGACGCGGCTGAACCCCGCGTTCAATCCAGGGGCACCGGTCAGCCCCAGCAACCCGCAGTTTCTCCGCGATCCGTTCCAGAACAATATCATTCCGCCGGAGCGTCTTCATCCGGTCGGCCGTAACATCGCGAGCATTTACCCGCTTCCCAACGGGCCCGGCAACTTCGACAATTACACGTCGACCGTGAACCGCGATGTGACCGACAACGTGTTCTCCGGGCGGGTCGACCACCGCCTGTCGGACAAGACGTCGTTCTTCGTGCGGTTCAACTGGGGCAAGTTCAAGCTCGATGCGCCACAGGGACAGGCGGCGTGCTGCCTTCCGACGCCGCCTGACGCGGCAGCGAAGTTCGACCTGGGACCGTTCGTCGCAGGAATCCAGAACACGCGGCTGACCACGCACGGTGCAGCCTTCAACTACTCGCGCGTCATGTCGGCAGCGTTCGTGAACGAACTGCGTCTCGGTTACGCCCGGACGGTGCCTTATACCTTTCAATCCGACTTCGGGACGCACGCGGCGGACTCGCTCGGGATCCGTGGGATAAACGTAACGGAGTTCGCGACCGGTCTGCCGAACATCAATATCACCGACCTCACCGGTATATCGGGCGGACCAGCGTTTCTGCCGGTGAATCCGAAGCAATTCCATTGGCAGATTGAGGACTCGCTGGTCTGGCTGCACAATCGTCATCAAGTGAAATTCGGCTACAGGCTGGTTGACCGCTACCCGTCCCCGTTCACCAACACCGACACGCGCGGCAGCATTACCTTCAACCGGAACTACACGAACAACCCGGCGGCCGCCGCGGCCAACGCCGGCGGGTCCGGCCTCGCTTCGCTGCTGACCGGGTACATCAACAGCGCCGCGCGCGGTTTTCTGCAGGAGCCGTACACGCTTCGCACGCAGGAGCACGGGATGTTCGTCCAGGACGATTTCAAGGTGAACTCGCGCTTCACGATTAATGCGGGACTGCGCTACGAGATCTTCGGCGCCGAGACCGAGGAGCACGACAAGATCGTCAATTTCGATCCCGTGAACCTCAAACTCGTGTACGCGGGCGAGGACGGCGTCAGCCGGTCGGTCGGCAAGAAGACCGACTACGGCAACTTCGGACCGAGGCTCGGCCTCACCTATGACGTGTTCGGCGACGCGACGACGATCCTGCGGACGGGATTCGGCATCACCTACTTTCCGGAGCAGCCGTCCGCATCGAACATGATCGGGCAGCAGGTGCCGTACACGATTTCTCAGAACGTCAACTTTCCCACCAATCCGACCGACTTTACGGCCGTGCGTACGATCGACGAGCCGTTCCCTCCCATCGTGCCGGTCAAACCGCGCACGACGGCGGAGCTGCAGGCGGCGAATCCGCGCGTGCTGGGTCACGCGTTCGCAAACGAGACGCCCTACGCAGAGCAGTGGCACTTCGGAATCGAACGACGCCTGTGGGTTTCGAGCGCGCTGGAGCTCACGTATGCCGGGAGCGCGGGCAAGCACCTGGTCTTGTGCTACAACCCGAACGAGGTGCAGCCCGGGATCGGATCGCAGGAGTCGAGACGTTTGATCCAGCCGCTGAATCGACTGAACTTCATGGTGCAATGCGATCCGCGCAACCAGTCCACGTACCACAGCGGCCAGCTGAAAGTCACGCAGCGGTTCACCGACGGCCTGCAGTTCCTCGTGAGCTACACGTACGGCAAGTCGCTCGACTACGGCGGGTCGGCGGCGAGCGCCGGCGGCGCGGTCGGCAATCCGCAGACGGTGACGAACCTCAAGGCAGGGCACGGGCCGTCCGGCTTCGACGTTCGCCATCGTGCGGTCATCAGCGGCGTCTGGGAATTACCGTGGGGAACCGGCCGCCGGTGGCTCAGCGAAGGCGGCATGATCGGCGCGGTGGTTGGAGGCTGGCAGTTATCAGGCATCAGCACGCTGACGACCGGCCGGCCGTTCACGGTGTTCCTGCAGACCGGTGTCAACAACGGAGCTCCGAGCTGGCCGAATCGCGTCGGCTCGGGCGAACTCGATCACCCAACCGTCGACCTCTGGTACAACCCGCACGATTTTCAGGCGCCTCCCGCGAATACGTACGGCAATTCCGGCCGCGGCATTCTGTACGCGCCCGGGCACGTCAACTTCGATACGTCGCTCTCGAAGCGCATGACGATCCAGGGCAGGAGCAATGTGGAATTCCGGTGGGACGCATTCAATCTGTTCAACCACCCGGGGTTCGGCTTCCCGAACCAGAACTCCGATACGCCGACGGCTGGAAAGATCACGACGACAATCGTCGACAACCGATCGATGCAGTTTTCGCTGAAGCTGAATTTCTGAGCGTGAATCAACGACAGCCACCGACAAGATCGAACAGGAGAAAGAGAGGACGGGAGAAAAGCTGGGTAACTTCGATTCTGTGCGGCACTCGCCAGCCGCGCTTGGCGCGGCTAGAACGACTGATGAGATCGAAAACGCAAGCCCCTCAGGAAACGTATGGCGCTTGTGTTTTCGGATCTCATCGGTCGTTCGGGACGCCGGCCGCAGGCCGACGTTTGGCGAGTCCGCGGCGACGATTTTCTCCCTTCCTCCCATTCTCCTGTTTGATCCTGGCAGTGACTGCCGCCAATTACGCTCGCTGATCAAAGTCCACTGGAGGATCTGAACATGAAGCCAACCGCACGGAAGATGCTCGACGAGACCAGCGCGGTCGGACGCCGATCGTTTTTCAAGACGCTGGGCCTCACCGCTGCGGGGGCCCTGGCGCTGACCGGCGACGCAGCCGCTGAAGCCGCGTCGTCGTTCGTGCAGTCGAATGTGAAACGCTCCTCGGAGCCGTCGGCGCTGAAGATCACGGATCTACGCGTGGCGGTGATCAGCGGCGCGCCGATGACGGTGCCAATCATCAAGATCGACACGAACCAGGGAATCTCCGGGTACGGCGAGGTGCGGGACGGCGCGACTGAGAATTACGCGCTGATGCTCAAGAGCCGGATCCTCGGCGAGAACCCCTGCAACGTCGACCGCATATTCAGAAAAATCAAGCAGTTCGGCGGCCCTGCGAGACAGGCGGGCGGCGTGTGCGGCATCGAAATGGCCTGTATGGATCTTGCCGGCAAGGCGTGGGGAGTGCCGTGCTGGCAGATGCTCGGCGGCAAGTTTCGCGATCGCGTGCGCCTCTATGCCGACACGACCGAAACCGATGACCCGAAGGAACAGGCTATACGGTTGAAAGCGCGCATGGCCCGTGGGCTCACATTCCTCAAACAGGATTTCGGAATCGACCTGCTGCAGAACAGACCGGGGATGCTGAGCATGCCGGCTGGCGGCCCCCCGCCCTGGGGTGGCTCTCGGGTAGAGCATCCGTTCACCGGAGTCGAAATCAGCGACGCGGGGATTGAATTCCTGTCGGAATGGATCGGCACGATTCGGTCCGTGATTGGCATGGAGATCCCGCTCGCGTCGGACCACTTCGGGCACTTCAGCGTCAACAGCGGGATCAAGCTCACGCGCGCGATGGAAAAGTGGAATCTCGCCTGGATGGAAGACATCCTGCCATGGCAATACGGCCATCTCTTGAAGCAGATCCGCGAGTCCACCACCATCCCGGTGTTGACGGGTGAGGACATCTACCTGAAAGAAGACTTCATGAAGCTCATCGAGATGGAAGCGGTCGACATGATCCATCCCGACCTCGCGACGAGCGGCGGACTGATCGAGACGAAGAAAATTGGCGATTACGCGATGGAACACGGCGTGCCCATGGCGATGCACTTTGCGGGCTCGCCAATCTCCTACATGGCCAACGTGCACACGGCGGCGGCTACCGAGAATTTCATCGCGCTGGAACATCATTCACTCGACGTGCCCTGGTGGGAAACGCTCGTCACCACGACCGGGGGCCAGCCGCTCTTCGACAAGGGCTTTGCCCCGGTGCCCGATACACCGGGCCTCGGCGTCGAGCTGAACGCCGACGCGATCAAGGCGCATTTGCGTCAAGGCGCGACCTACTTCCAGCCCACGCCGGAGTGGGACAAGCCGCAAGGCAATGACAGGCCGTGGAGCTGAGCTGACCTCCTCGCGGAAGATATCGCGGATGGGTTAGGGAACTCCGGAACGGCGCGATGATGTGCGGCAGGATGCGCGTGCGATGATCACGAGGTGGCGCAACCAGTCGAATACGACGCGATAGCTGCGGCGTACGACGGCCGATACGAACGAAACGATTACAGCGGCGTCCAGGCCGCGCTGCGTGCGTTCGTCGGGCACCAATCGAGTGGCCGTCTCCGCGTAGCGGAAGTCGGCTGCGGGACCGGGCACTGGATCGAGGTCTTCCACGCGTCAGCCGTCCCGGTCGTCGGCATCGATGCTTCGGCCGGGATGCTGCAAATCTCCCGTGCTCGCCTGCCCGGCGGCCCGTTGATCCGCGCGCGGGCGGAGGCGCTTCCCTTCCTGACATCCACGTTCGATCGTCTCTTCCTGGTCAACGCCCTGCACCACTTCAGCGACCCGGACGCGTTCTTCCATGACGCGCGCCGACTGCTCGCAGATGGCGGCGGGTTGCTGACCGTCGGACTCGATCCGAGCACGGGCCTGGACCACTGGTGGATTTACGATTACTTCGCGTCGACCGTCGTCCGCGACCGTGAACGGTACTTGCCCGTCGCACGAATTCGCGAACTGATGCACCGGGCTGGGTTCGAGCGATGCGACACGCACGTCGTACAGCATCGGCCCGCGCAGATGACCGTGGAGGAAGCGGAACGGCGAGGCTTCCTCGATCGCTCGAGCACGTCGCAGCTGATGTTGATTTCGGACTCAGAGTACGAGGAAGGACTGAAACGCGTTCGTCAGGACGACATGGAGGCTCGCGGCACGCTGATTCTGCGGTCGGATCTGCGCGTCTACGGCACCGTGGCGTGGGTACGTTGACCAACGTCGAACGAATCGACGACGTTCGTGGAGCTTCTCGCTCTCATCGTCGCCGACCAAGAGACATCGAACTCGTCGAAAAACTGGATATGAGTTCGAGACCGCCGTTCGTCAGAAATCCTTCAACGCAAATCTGACGACAGCCAGCGCGGCAATTGGAATCGCGTCGGCTCGCAGTGTCAGCCCGCCGAGGGTCACGGCCACACAGGCGCGTGCCACCGCCTCCTGACGCTCCTCGGGGGTCCAACCGCCTTCCGGTCCGACAATCAGGGCAATTGAACCCGCGGCGTGGTGCTCGAGGAGACGCAGCGACGACTCGTCGCCTGCGGCCGCGGACGGCTCGACGAGAATCAGCGGCAAACCGTGTGCGTGCGTGGCGAGCCAGTGGGCGAATGGGCGTGCCGGCGCGATGGCCGGGACCGTCGCTCGGCCGCATTGCTTGGCCGAGGACACGGCAACGCGCGTCCACCGTTCTGGCTCGCGGCCTGTCTGTCGCACGATCGTTCTGGCGGTGATCACCGGCTCGATTGCCGTGACCCCCATCATCGTTGCGTCGCGGACGACCTCGTCCATCTTGTCGCCCTTCAACACCGCCTGGACCAGCGTCAGCGGCACGCGCGGCTCCGGAGCCGGGACGAGCGGCGCAACGAGCTCGAGGTCAACCGCGTCTCGCGCCGCCGCCGTGACCCTCGCGTGGAACTCCCGCCCGCGGCCGTCGAACACGGCGACGTCGTCTCCGACACCAAGCCGCAGCACGCGCGTGAGGTGCCTCGCCTCGTCGGGAGGCAGACGTACGCCACGCGCCGCAACGTCCAGATCCGGCGCATGAAAACGCGGCAGCGGCACGATCGAATTATCGTCAATCGCGATATACTCCCGAAACAGCATTCGTCGTTCGGCATTCGCATTCGGCACTCGGCATTCGGCATTCGCATTCGGCAACCCTCAACCTCATTCGGCATTCGGCATTCGGCATTCGAAAATTCGGCAATCGCCAATCGCCATTCTGCAATTTCACGCCGTGCTCTTCAGAGGCCAGATACTCGGGAAGTACAAGATCATCGCGCCGCTCGGCAGCGGCGGCTTCGGAACGGTGTACCTCGCCCGCGACACCTGGATCGACAAGCACGTTGCGTTGAAGGTACCGCACCGGCAGAGCGCGAAGTTCGGCGAGCTGCTGCGCGAGCCGCGGCTGCTCGCGGCGCTCGGACATCCGAACATCGTCACGATCCTCACC
>JBKPTT010000019.1:0-17302 GCA_046735635.1 Acidobacteriota bacterium
GGCCTCGGGGGTGAGCAAGCATCCCGGCGCTCACTACTCAAGCGTCCCCGAGTAGACTGCCGGACTGGAGCCCAGTCAAGCAGTGAGACGAACATACAAGGGGGAGAGACCCGCACAGACAAACGGCGCACTGCGCCCCGCCGCTTGTCTGTGCGGATCTCTCCCCTCCCTGGGGCCGGCCGCAGGCCGGCCGTGGCGAACGCACGCGGTCCCGGAACTCCGCGATCTCCGCGTGCTCTGCGCGAGATCCGTGCGTTCTCTGCGCGAGATCCGTGCGTCGTCAGCGCGAGCACTCTCTCCCGCGGATCTGACACAGTAATGATTTGCCGAATCGTTTGTTACGATTCATTGGAGCGTGGCATTCATAAAGGCGGCGTGGCGCGGATGGTTCTCGACGAAGGCACCGGCCTCGGCGGAACCGGCGGTCGCGGACATCAACCGACTGCGGGTCCGCTACGCGACGGCGACCGACGCGGAGTTGAAACGGATCGGGAACGACCCCGCCGCCTCGATCGCGGACATCATAGCGGTCGCTGCCACGGTGGCATCCCGCCTGATCGGTCTCGACATGTTCGACGTACAGATTCAGGGGACGCTCGCGCTCGCGTACGGGCGCATCGCGGAGATGCAGACGGGCGAAGGCAAGACCCTGGCCGCAGTGCCAGCGATTGTCTGGTATGCGCGGGCCGGCCACGGGGTCCATGTGATGACCGCGAACGACTACCTCGCCCGCCGCGACGCCGCGTGGATGCGGCCCATCTACGACTGGTTCGGCCTGAGCGTCGGAATCATCCAGCAGGCGCTGTCGCCGGCGGCGCGAAGCGAGGCGTACCGGTGCGCCGTCACCTACAGCACCGCCAACGAGGTGGGCTTCGACTACTTGCGCGACTGCCTCGCCCTCTCGCGCGACGAACAAGTCCACCAGCCCTTTTGGGTCGCCGTCGTGGACGAGGCGGACTCGATTCTGATCGACGAAGCCCGCATCCCGCTTGTGATCGCCGGCGGATCCGCTGACGCGCCGGGTCACGCGGTGCGGGCCGACAGGGTCGTTCGAACGCTGACCCCGAAACTGCACTTCACCGTCGAGCCGCCTGGGAGGAACGTGGCATTGACACCCGCGGGCATCGAGCGTGTGGAGCGCGCGCTCAACCGGCGGAATCTGTTCGAGACCGAGAACCTCGCCCTTCTGACGGCTATCCAGGACGCCCTGCACGCGCACGTCCTCCTCCGCCGGGACGTCGATTACGTCGTGCAAGCCAACGCCGTCATCTCGGTGGACGAGTTCAAGGGCCGCACCGTGCGCGAGCGCCGATGGCCCGCGGGCCTCCAGACCGCGCTGGAGATCAAGGAAGGGGTCACGCCGAAGCAGCAGGGGCGAGTGCTCGGATCGATCACGATCGAGAACCTGATCGCGCTCTACCCCAACGTCTGCGGCATGACGGGAACCGCGGCGACGCAGGCCGAAGAATTTCGAGAAATTTATGCTCTCGACGTGGAGACGATTCCCACGAATCGGCCGATCGTTCGCGTCGATCACCGCGATGCGCTGTTTGCCACGAAGGCCGAGAAGGAGAACGCGGTCATCGACGAGATCGCGCGCGAGCACGGATCGGGACGACCCGTCCTGGTCGGCACGGCCAGCATCGAAGAATCGGAGCGGCTGAGCCGCCGCCTCGGCGCGCTGCCACATCACGTGCTGAACGCGCGTAACGAGGAAGCAGAGACGAAGATCATCGCCGACGCGGGAGCGCCGAGCGCCGTCACGATCTCGACGAACATGGCGGGCCGCGGTGTGGATATCCGTCTCGGTCCAGGCGTCGCGGAGCTCGGCGGTCTTCACGTCATCGGGACGAACCGTCACGAGAGCCGGCGGATCGACAATCAACTGCGCGGGCGCGCGGGGCGGCAGGGCGACCCGGGCAGCTCCCGCTTCTTCGTGTCCTCACAGGATCTGCTGATGGTGAAGTTCGGTGCCGACAACCGCGCAGACGCGCTGACCCCGGACAGCATCCAACGCAGGGCGGAAGGGCAGAACCTCGACATCCGGATGTTTCTCCGCAAATACGAATCGGTGCTCGAAGGGCAGCGACTGGCAATCCAGCAGCGCCGACACGCAGTCCTTGCCGGCGACACGCCGTCCGAGTCGGAGACCGAACGACTGATCACGCTCGCAACGATTGACGACCTCTGGGCCGATTACCTCGCCGCGGTCGCAGAGCTCCGCGCGGGGACCGTCTGGATTTCTCTGGGTGGCGGCAACCCCATGGGAGACTTCCTGCCCCGCCTGCACGCGATGTTCGGCGAGCTGAACTCAACGATTGAGGAGGAGATTGATAGGCGGATCGAGCAGGATGCGGCGGCGCCCGCGGACTGGCGGGAGCGCGGCGCGACGTGGACCTACCTGACCAGCGACGAGCCGTTCGGCTCGATGTCGGAGCGTGCGATGCGCGGCCTGGTCAGCATGGTGCGCCGCGCGCTCGGCAAGTGAGGAGAGGAATCCCTAATCCCTGATCGGGAATCCCTGATCGGCCAATCACTGAATCCCCAGTCGGGAATCGGGGAATCGCGGAATCGTGGAATTTAGTACTTTGTCAAATCGGCGGGCGAGCAGCGGAGTCATGGTCTCGCGCCGAGGACGCCGAGGACGCAGACGATCGTGCGTTCGCCACGTCGCGCGTTCCCGGGAACTCCGCGATCTCCGCGATCTCCGCGCGAGATCCGTGCGGGCTCTGCGCGAGCACTCTCTCGGCGCCGGCATCGATCCTCTGAGCAGACACGCGCGCAATGGCGCCCCGAACATGTGCCGATGCCTTCGAAGCTTCGAGACGTCAGGGAATTCGGTGCTGTGCAGCCGATGCTACGCGCTCAATCCACCGGCGCTCGAGTGGCAATCGTACGACATTCCACGCAGCACCAAGGAACACGACCAGCAGCACGAATGCGACCGAGCGCGGCGTACGTCTCGGCTGGCGAATGCCGCTCGCCGCCCACACTGCGCCTGCAGCGGCCAGCAGGTCCGCGATCACGAGTATCAATCCGCCGGCGAATCCGGTCATCAGAAGCGTGGAGATCTTTGCGCTCAGATTTCCCAACTCGGAAGACGGCAGGCGTGAGACGGGCCCGTCGGTCATCATCTCCATCGCGCCAACGACTGTGTGCGGCACTGCCCAGGCAATGTACGTCAGGAACGCCGCGGGAACGACAAGCAGCCCGCTGACCAGCAGGAACCATTCTCTCCATGTCCATGGCAGTTCTGCGACGTCTTCGGGCACCGACTGCGACGCGCGCCATTGCAGCAGCGAGGCGGCTACCATCGCGATCACAAGGCCGACGCTGCCCAACCAGAGCGCGCGATTGATCTCCAGGCTGAGTGTCCCCGCGGCGGAGTACGATCCCGTGCCCTGCCGCTCCGCGATACGCTGAAACCCACGGATCGTGCTCAACATGACGATCGGTATCGGCAGGATCGCAAAGAGCAGAGCCGCCGGCAGGACTGCCAGCACGTGCTGCCCCGCCGCGCCGCGCCTCCAGTGATAGTCATGCACCAGCAGCGCACCCGAAACAATGATCGCAACGAGAACGAAGCTGATCATGCTTGGTCGGATCTCATTACACTGACAGAGATCATCAGCGCGTCGATAGTTGGACCGCTCCAGCCGATGCCCGTTCGAATTCCATGTACCGCCACGCGTCCGGATCGCTCGCGTACTGCCACAGGATCAGGTGGCCCGACTCCTCGCCGAAGTAATAGTACGGAGCACCACGGGGCGGCGCCGGATTGAGCTGCAGCTGAAGCACCTGCTGATCGGCGCGCGCCAGTTGCCACCGGCAGCCGGTATCGTAGGTCCGGTAGTCGGCGCCGCCCTGGCTGGGCGGCATGTTCACGATCGTGCTGAGTGTGCACGAGCCGTCCGCTTTGAAAACGAGCGTGTGCTCGTCGCGGGTCAGGTGATCTCGCACGCCGATGTCGCGAAGACTCTTCACGGCGAACTCGGTGGCCCGCCAGGTTCCGGTGACTTCGTCCTTCGTCACGGGACGACTCAGATACCTCTTCTCCGAGAATTGGCATCCCGCCGTTGCCGAAACGAAGACCAGGAGTGAGCAGACGACAAGACTCCGCATGCTGCCTTTCGGAGCTGCCGCGGGAGATCTTGAGTGTAGCACGAGCTCAGCCATTCGGACTCCGTGCCCGCACGCCCCGACGGCTCTCGACACGAAGATCGCAATGAACACGAAGACTCTATTGGTTGTTGGAATCGCTGGTCGCGGGTGGCGCCGGCGGGGCCGCCCCGCTTCGAGCCGCGCGCCGTCACCCGTGACAGATGCGTTTCGGCGCGCGGGCGAAGTGGGGCTGCCGGCGACAGGACCCGCCAGAGTCGGCGAATCTCAGCGGCGCTGCGAGTCGTACGGTTGCCCGGTCAGCGGATCTTTCGGCACCACCGGCTTCGCTTCGAAAGCATCCAGGCTGGGCACGACGAGCATCACACCGTACATCCGCACGTAGTGGCCGGGGAAGGTACAAAGGAAGTTGTATTCGCCCGCCGTCGAGGGCGCGGTGAAGTTCATCTGATCGGATTCGCCGCGCTGGACGAGACGTGTCGCCCCCAGCACGAGCGGACTGTCGGGGATGTACGCCCGCGCGCTCATGCTCGCCGGCGGCGGCATCGTCGCGGCGGCGGTGCCCAGCGCCGCGACGGATCCTGGCTGGCCGAGGACGAAGTTGTGCGGCATGGCATCCGCGTTGGTGAGCGTGATCTGCACGGGTTTCCCGGCTTCCACGACGAACCACTTCACGTCGAACAGCATCTGTTCGGGGATTGTGCCGATCGTTATTGTCTGCACGCCTTTGTCGCGTAAATCGCGTCGCATGGCGACTGCCGACAGATCGGGCAGCGCGGTGGCGGTCGTGTTCGCGGCCGCCGGCTCAGTCGAGGTCATCTCCCTTTTTCCAAGCGATGTCAGAGTCGCCATCGCCTGCTGGAAGGTGTACGCGACGAACTTGTCCTGCGGATACTTCTGCGATTCCTGTGCGACCGCGATCGCCTCGGGTCCCTGGAAGAAGCTGGCTGCACGGACCGCCTCGAGTCGGACGGCAGGGTGGTCGTCGTTCGCCTGCACCTTGAGCAGCGCGAGCGCATCCGGCACGTGATCTCGCCAGTAGCAGAGCACGCGCGTCGCGGCGGCGCGAGCCCACGGCTCGGGCGAGCGCAGCATGCGCTTGAGCAGCGCCTCATCGACGCGGTTGTTCCATTGCTGCACCCACAGCGCTTCCATCATGTAGTGCTCGTACTGTGGATCGTTCTTGTCGAGGTGACTGATCCACGTCTGCAGCGCGGCGAGCACCTCACTGGAGTCATGCGAGCTGAGCTCGATCTTCACGCGATAGCGGACGCGGTTCTCGGGCTCCTTCAACAGATCGAGGAGCCGATCGATCGGTTCGCCGGCAATCTTCGCAGGCGTGAGTACCGGCCGGTCGACCGCGGTCACCCGGTAGATCCGGCCGTGCAGGTGATCGCGCGACGTGTCGCGCAGGTTGTGCTGCATGTGGCCGATGAGCGCGTTGTGCCAGTCGGCGACGTATAACGCGCCGTCGGCCCCGATCTCGGCATCGACGGGCCGGAAGTTCTCGTCGGCCGACTCGATGATCGGCTCGACTTCCGTCATCTTCAATCCGGCGCCGTCCTCGGTGACCTTGTAATTGAGGAGGCCGCGAAACCCAATCGTGTTGAGGACGACGAGGTTCCCCTGCATGTCGTCGGCGAACGCGCGGCTCGAGATCAGCTCGGCGCCGCCCACCGGGCGTGTGCGGACGTTGCCTGGGCGGGGCGCCTTGGTGGATTCCATCGCCGGGTAGTACTTCTTCGTCGAAAACGACGGACCGTAGTACGGCTGACCGCCGGTCGCGTCGAACACGATGTCGCGTCCCCACACGTCGAACACGTGCCCGTGCGGGTTGGGGAAATTCATCGGGATGTAGGTCTCGAACTTGAACGTGCGCGGCTCGAAACGGAAGACGCCCCCGTCGGCCTCGCGCACCGTGGGACCCCAGGGGGTCTCGACCTGACTGCGATGAAAGATTCCCTCGCGGATGTACAGCGCACCGCCCGGATCGAAGGTGAAGCTGTTCATCGTGTGGTGTGTATCGGCCGAGTCCATCCCGCCAAGGATGATCTGTTTCGTGTCGTAGTGGTCGTCGCCGTCGGTGTCCTTCAGGAAGACGAGGTTCGGCGCCTGCGCCACGATGACGCCGCCGTTCCAGAACTCGAAACCAGTCGGGCTGTCGAGATCGCCGGCAAAGACGGTCCGCTTGTCGGCTTTGCCGTCGCCGTCGGTGTCCTCGAGGATCAGCAGCTTGTCGTCCATCGGTGTCTTCGGCTGCCAGTGCGGGTAGTTCTTCCAGGCCGAGACCCACAGTCGCCCCTTGGTGTCGACCGCGAGCTGCACCGGGTTCACGAGCTCCGGAAACTCCTTCTCCGACGCGAAGAGGTTCACCTTGAGGCCCTTTCCCACCTTCATCTGTGCGATGGCGTCTTCGCCACCGATGTAGATGTGCTCGCCGTTCGGGCCCTTGCCTGGCTCGTTGGTCCCCGCATTGACGAAAGGCGGCGTGTCGGAGTCCGCAACTTTCAACTCAGACTGCGGGGCGGACGTCAGTCCCTTCGCGACGCGCCAGATCACCCGATCGCGATTCGACGTCAGCACGTCCAGCACCGCGACCTCGCGCTCGAGCACGTCGTAGTTGGTCGGAAGCACGTCCTCCTTGTCGAACTTCACGCGGTCGGGGTTGACGTCGCGCGGATTGGTCCTGATGAACGTCAGGAACGCCCGATCGCCAAACGTGGCGAACGCGTCGGTCGTGCGGTATCGCTTGAACCACTGGAAATTACGATCGGCAACCGCTTTCTGCAGCGCCGTGAGATAACCCTCCGCATAGGTCCGTGAACGCGTGCCGAACAGATCACGGTCGATGATCTCGGCAACCTGACGATTGCCTTCCGGATTCAGGTGCACGCCGTCGACGGTGAGCGGCGCCTTCGTCGATGCGAAGAGCCTCTTCGTCGGCGCGAACAGATCCACAAACCGGATGCCGCGCGCCGCGGCACCTTCGGACATCGCGCGCGTGTACAGCTCCAGACGTCGATTGTTCTCGCTGCCATCCGGAAGGTCCGGATTGTGCAGGTTCTCGTGCGCGATCGGCGAGAAGAGGACGATGCGCGGCCCGGACTTCCCGTTGTACTTCTGAGCGAGCGTGTGGGCGATCCACCCGTCGAGCTGCTGCTTGAATGTCGTCAGCCCGGCGTCGCCCGCGTACGACTCGTTGTACCCGAAGAAGGCGAAGATGACGTCCGCCTTGGTGTTCGTCCCCGCCAGCCGATTCTCCTGATATCCGCCGATCGGCTCCCCTTTGCCGCTCAGCCACTCGTCGGGCGTCCCGAAGTTCTTCGATCGAAGCCGCGTCGAAATCTCGTCGCCGCTGAAACCCAGGTTTCGAATGACGAGATCGTGGCGCGGGAAGCGCGCGTACAGCAACGTGTCGAGCCATCCCTCGTACTGCATCCGCTCGGCGAGCTGGTTGCCGATGACGCAGATGTGATCGCCGACCTTCAGAGTGAACGGAGTGGCGGCATTTGGTCGCGCAGGCGCAAGACAGATAACCGCGGCCGTTGCGGCGACCAACACAAGGGAGCGAATGTGCCTGGTCATGGGCTGATTATGTGCGATGTTGCCGGGGCATAAAGCCCCGGCCTACGAACGTCACGCAGGGCGGCGCTTCACGCGCCGCCTATTTCTTCGGCGGAATCGGCGTGTCGAAGCCGGCCATGTCGGACGGCTTCGCGCCTTTGACGTGACCGCCGAAGTTGAATGTGGACGGATGATACGGACCGACGAGGCTCACGTCATTGGTCGGCTTGATCTCCTGTTCGAGGCCGACCGCCCAGAGGCACGCGTTCACAGCCATCCGCCGGAATCCGTCGTTGAGCAGATCTTCGGACGCGCCGTGCGTGGTCGTAAACACGCGTCCGGTCTTGCCGGACTCACTTTTATAAGTACGGACCCACGCGACCGGAAGCTGATCCTTGTCTGCCGCCGGCGGCGAATCGGCGGTCATTCCGTTCAGCACCTGCCCTCGCGCGAGGATCGTGCTCGGTTGAAGCGGATCCGCCGTGTATCCGCCCGACTGCACCCAGACGTCCTTCACGCCGCGCAGGATCGGATGGCTCGCCTGAGAGGGATCGAGGATCAGCCGCGAGCTCTGTTTATGGTTCGTGCCGTAGTGCGAGACCCAGGTCTCGCCGAGGATCTGGCGACCGAACCCTCCCTTGAACGACTCGTCCTTGTTCTGCCAGTCGTACTTCGCGAACTTCGCGTCCGGACGCTTGATCTGAAAGGCATGCGTAGCCGTCCGGAACGCGACGACAGGGCCTCCGCGGTTCACGTAGTCGACGACATGCTGCATCTGGTCGTCGGGAAAGTCCTGGAACCGGGTGAAGATGACGAGCAGATCCGCCTTGTCGAGCGCCTCCAGCCCCGCGATCTTCGAGTTCCCCGGCTCGATGAAGCCCGTCGCCGGATCGACGGTGAAAAACACGCTGCACGTGAACCCATAGTGCCTGGCCAGGATGCGCGCGAGTTCCGGCAGCGACTCCTCCGAGCGGTATTCGTGGTCGCCCGAGAGAAAAACGATGTGCTTGTCGTGTCCGGGTCCTGTGTCCCCCTCGTAGACGACAAGATGCGGGTTCTGCGCCGCGGCGATGCACGGAAGCGAAATTGCAGCGACGCAGATCATCGACACGACGAGCGATTTCAGCATCTGTTGGCTGCCCCTGATGAGCCGTAGATTCAAAACCCGTGTCAGGCACGGGTCCTGCCGCCGAACAGCCCCACCGGGTGCTCGGCCAAAAACGGTGATCACGGCAGTGGCCTCCGCCCCGGCGGGGCGCCCCGTTCGGCGTCACCCGCGTATCGGGTTTTGAAATCAGCTCTAAGCGCGAATCGCATCCATGTCATAGAAACTGAATCGATCCGTTCATCAAGAGATCCCGAACCGCGAACCGCGAACCGCGAACCGCGAACCGCGAACCGCGAACCGCGAACCGCGATTAAAAGCTTACCCGAATCGCCGCCTGCATGATGCGCGGGTCGCGCGCCTGGGTCGCCTTGCCAAAGCTCGCGTTCACCTGCTCGCCCGCCGGGTTGAACTGTGCGTTCGTGTTCAGCGTTGACCACTGCGTATGGTTGAACACGTTGTACATCTCCCAGCGGAACTGGAGCTTCTTCCCTCCGCCGAGCGAGAAATTCTTGAAGGCGGAGATGTTCGAGTTCACGATTCGCGGCAGCCGGTAGAAGCTCCGTGGCGCATTGCCGTAATCGCCCCGGCCGGTCAGCCGGCTGAACGCCGACACGTTGAAGAAGCTCCCCGGCTCGCCCGGCGTCGCGCTGCAATGGTCGCCGTTGCACACGACGTCGTCGCTCGTCAGCCGCGGGCGGGTGCCAGCGTCTCCGCCGGTGAAGTCAAAGTTGTCGGTCGTCGACGTGGTCGCGCCGGCCCAGTCTCCGCTGACGAACGCCGTATCGCCCGAGACCTGCCAGCCGTCGAGCGCACCGCGCGTCAGCACGTTGTCCCACATACGGCTGCCGTTCGGGACGTCCCAGGTGTAATTGATGACGAGGTTGTGCAGCTGCGTCGACTCGTAGGGCGCCACGTTCCACGCGTCGCCGGGGCGGTTCGGAATGTAGGTCGGCGGGTCCGAGTTCGGGCCGAGGCTGATCGTCTTGGCGAGCGTGTACGCGACGGCGAACTGGAAACCCTTGATGTAGCGACGGTTGAGCTGCACCTGCAGCGAGTTGTTGTACGCGTTGCCGAAGTGCGATCGGATCGTGATGTCCTGGTAGCCGCGGTACGGCCGCAGGAATTCGGCCGGCTTCGCCGAGGCAGGAGTTTGCGGATTGCGGTTCTGGGGGTTGACGTCGAGGAACCGCGCGCCGTCCGGCACGACGTTGATGTTGGTCGCCATCTCGGCATGCCGCAGCTGGAAGCCGGCGTAGGTCACGTCGATCACGGTGCCCCATCCGAGCTCGCGCTGGATCCCGGCCGAGTAATTGAAGCTCGACGGAGTCTTCGCGTCTCGCTCGACTCCGAAGACGGTACTCGGACGGTTGGAAAACGCGCCCGCCGCTCCCGCCGCGAGCAATGTGTCGAGGGTGCCGTAGAAAATCTGCGGCGTGTTCTGCGCTGGCGGGTTTCGCGCCATCGCGTCCATGCCGTTCGCGTTCACGTGCGGGTTGTGGTACAGCCCGGCGCTCGTGTGCAGTGCGGTCTTCGCGTCGCCCGTGATGTCCCACGCGAGCCCGAGACGAGGCTCGGGTTCGAGCCCCTGATTGTCTCGGAACCCCTTCGGGTAGTTCGGGTCGGTGCTGCTCACCATGCCGTTGTAGCGATCGCCGGTGTCCGGCACGAAGCTGCCGATGAACACGTTCGGTTTGGTCTCACCGGTCACCGGATCGCGCGCGACGTTCTGACCGTTGACCACGGCAGGCTCGTAGAGCCTCGGCGCCTTCGAGAGGTCATACCGCTCGGGAACGAACACCGCCGCGGGCCGCTTCGAATACCACGGCGTATACCAGAGCACCCGCACGCCGTAATCGAACGTGACGCGCCGGTTCATCTTCCACGTGTCCTGCGCGTACGACTCGACGATGTCGCGGATGCCCTGAACTTCGGAGAACGCGTCGATTTCGGTGTAATCGCGGAACGTGCCGAGCAGCGCGTTCGCGTAGCTGTAGTTCGTGTCGCCGGGATTGCTCGTGTCGGTGCTGAAGTTGAACTGGCCCGCCCACGGACCAGCCCCGACGCCCCCTTTTCCTTCCGAGTTGCGCGACTGCTCGTAATAGATCCCGGCCTTGTACGAGTGGCTTCCGCGGATGAACGTCAAACTCGATCGAATCGATCCGAGCCAGGCTTCGCCCTGATCGGTGAGGCGGTTGTCGAACGTGAAGTTCGGCGAGTTCGGGACGTTGAAGGTGACTTTCGGAATCACGTTGCGAGGGTTCAACTCCGGGTGGAATTGCCCGACTTTGAATCCGACCGTGTCTCGATTGATTCGTGTCCAGTCCGCCTCCGTCAGTGGGTAGAACTGTTCGGTCTGCTGACGCAATCCGAAGTCGCTCTCGAGCACCATCGTCGGCTTGATGATCTTGGTGTAGTTTGCACTGACGCCGCGGTCGGTGTTCAGGTAGTGCGTGTTGAAAAAGCCCCACTTCGCAGGCCCTGCGGTGATCTCTGACCCGCGCTGATCCGAGTACCAGTCCTTGAAGGTGAAGTAGAACGTGTCGTGCGCGGACGGACGCCAGTCCACGCGGACGATGTTGTTCATCTTCGGGTTCTCGGCATTTTCCTGGGTCGTGTAGTTGAACTGCCCCTGTGTGAAGGTGCGATCGAAATTGTTCGCACGCGGCAGCATGTTGAGAAGCGCAAGCCCGTTGGAGTTGATGCGGGTCGGCGGAATGATGTTGCCGGGAAAGCACGCCGGGCCGCCGCTGACCGCGTTGCACGTGCCGCTCGCGAGCGGGTCTCGGATATTGATCAAGCGTCCCTGGCTGTCGCGCGTCTCGGAGAAATCCCCGCGCAGCTCTCGTTCGGTCGGCATCGTCCAGTTCCGGACCGGCCCCGGACGGTTCACGATCGGCGCTTCGATCGAGTAGAAGAAAAACAGCTTCTTTTCGGATCCGCTCAGCTTGGGAACTGGGCCGCCCAGGTTTGCGCCGAACGTGTTGAAGCGGTAGCGCGGCTTCTTGATGTTCGAACGGTTGTTGAAGAAACTATTCGCGTTCAGCGCTTCGTTGCGCAGGTAGTGATACACGTTTCCGTGATAGGTGGACGTGCCGCCCTTGCTGACGATCTGCACCTGCCCGCCGCCCGCCCGGCCATACTCGGCGCGGTAGTTGTTCAGCAGCACGCGGACTTCGGCGACCGCGTCGAGGTTGATCTGCTGCGCCATCAATCCGCTGTTGCCCACCTCGTTGCCGATCACGCCGTCGACGATGACGTTGCTCCAGTCGCGGCGCGCGCCGCCAACGTTCGGCACGCTGGTCCCGAAGCTCATGCCGAGCGAGTCGACCGTGTTTTCGTAGCGGACACCCGGCAAGAGCCTCATGATTGACGTCACGTCGCGTCCGAGCACTTGCACCTGCTCGATCTGCGTCGACGTGATCAGGCCGGCGTTCTGCGTTTCCGCGGTGTTCACGTGCGTGCCGGTCGCCTGGACGACGACCGTTTCGCCGATGCCGCCAACCTCGAGGACCAGCGAGCCGACCGCAAGCCGCTCGCCCGCGCTGAGCACGATGTTCTTCCGCTCAAGAGTGCGAAAACTCTGAAGCGTGACGCGGAGCGTGTACCGCCCCGGCTGCATGTTGGTGACCTGGAAGTCCCCCTTGGCGTCGCTGAGGCCGTCGCGTGTTTCTCCCGTCGCTTCTGAAATGAGCGTGACGGTCGCACCCGGGACCATCTGTCCCTGGGTGTCGGTGATGGTGCCGGATATGGTGCCGGTATTGCCCTGGCCGGCAGCGGACGACGGGAGGAGCATGGCGGCGCACGTCGCGAAGACGAGCGCGCGCAGGGATCCCGAGCGGACTGTGAGCATAGGGCCTCCTCGCAAACGGCCCCTAGATAACAAACTTTAACGTTAAAGTAAACGGCAAAGTGGGCGTGCGCCGGGACGGATTTCGCGACGAGAAGCACCAGAGGATCTCGCGCAAAGACCGCGGAGCGCGCGGAGAACGCATTCCGCCGGGCCCGCGCGTCGCGCGGGCTGAACGACAGCGAGTTCCACGAAAACAAGCGGGTGGTGGAACGAGGAGCCGTTTGTTTCCGTGGAACTCGCTGTCGTTCGGGCGCCGGCCGAAGGCCGGACCGGCCGGCGGAATGCCGGCTCGTCTCTCGAGCTCACGTCCTCTCGTTCCCTGCGCGAGATCGGGCCGTACTACGCCGGCAGCGTCTCCCGTAGGAACCGCAGGCCGCCCTCGGCGAGCGCGTCCTGCGTCGGCGCGAAATTGCGCCAGATTGCCGCCGCACGCGCGATCGATTTCACCTTGTTCGTGAACGACTCGATCACGTACGGCCCCTTGAAGCCGATGTCCCGGCAAGCGTCGGCCACTTCGCGCCAGGGCACGTGCCCGGCCCCGGGCGCGCCGCGATCGTTCTCGCACGTATGGAGCTGGATCACTCGCTTGCCGGCCGCGCGGATCGCATCCCCGATCGACCGCTCCTCGATGTTCATGTGGAACGTGTCGAGCAGGATCCCGCACGCGGGATGGCCCACTCGATCGACGACGTCGACGGCCTGCGAAGCCAGATTGATGAAGCTGGTTTCGAAACGATTCAGCGGCTCGACGCCCAGCTTGATGCCGTTGTCGCCCGCGTAGGTCGACAACTCCGTCAGTTGCCTGACCAGCAGCTCCGTATCCCGATTCCGTTCATCGTCGGAGCACTGCCAACAACGGCCGACCGCGCTGTACAGAGGCCCGACCACGTGCGGCGCCCCGAGCGTCTTCGCGGCATCGATGCAGTGCCGTATGTAGTCCATCCCGTTGCCACGGATGTTCTCGTCGGAGTGAATCAAGTCGCGGTCGGGCCCCATCGCCGCGCAGACGCTGACGGCCAACCCGTTGTCGCGCGCGATCCGCGCGCCCTGCGCGTAATCGAGGTCGTGGGTCCCCTCGATGCCGAATTCGATCAGGTCGAAGCCCATCTTCTTGACCATGGGCGCCAGGCGCCCGAATTCCGCGGTCGTGACCGGAGAGGTCCAGACCCATGCGTTGATGCCGATCTGCGCCATGTGAATCCTCGTTGACGGGTCCAAAGATCGCCCTACGAACGCGCCGCCTACGCACGACGACGGGGTCTGAAGACCCGCCCTACTCTATACGAATCCCCACGTCGCAATCGCGATATAGTCTGTCGCGACAACCGCGAGTTTCCGAGCCGCGCCTCAAGAAGGCCCGGTCCCCCGGGCCACACACACGAGACGGAGCAGACAGATGAATGACCACACAGGGGGCTTGTCGAGGGAAGACCGGCTGTTCATCGCGTGCATCATCGCGCTCATCACCACGGCGTTCGGGTTCGTCGTCCGCGGCTTCCTGGTCGCCGAGTGGGCGACGCAGTTCAACCTGACGCAGGGCCAGGTCGGAGCCATCCAGGGCGCGGGGCTGTTCCCGTTCGCGTTGAGCATCGTGTTCTTCAGCCTCATCATCGACCGCATCGGCTACGGCCGGTGCATGGCATTCGCGTTCTTCGGCCACGTCATCTCGGCCATCATCACGGTGACGGCCAACAGCTTCCAGCAGCTCTACGTGGGCACCCTGATCTTCGCGCTCGCCAACGGCACCGTGGAAGCCGTCATCAACCCGGTCGTCGCGACGCTGTACCCGAAGAGCAAGACGCACCATCTGAACATGCTGCACTCGGGCTGGCCGGGCGGGATGGTGGTCGGCGGCCTGCTCATGATCCTCCTGGGCACCGCGTCGTGGCGCTGGAAGATCGGCCTGTTCCTGCTACCGACCGCGTTCTACGGCTTCCTGATGCTCGGCCAGAAGTTCCCTGTGCAGGAGCGCGTCGCGTCAGGCGTGAGCTATGCCGACATGCTCCGCGAGTTCGGCTGGGGCAGCTGCTTCATCGTGTGCTTCTTCGTGGTGTATGCGCTCGACAGCGTCTTCGGCTCGCTCGGCCTGTATAGCGGCACGGTTTCGACGCTGACCGCTGTGATCCTCGCCGCGATTCCGACCGCGATTTTCGCGTTTATCTACAGGAGCTTCGGCCGCCCGATGTTCGTGTTCCTGTTGCTGGTCATGGTCCTGCTCGCCACCACGGAGCTGGGCGTCGACAGCTGGATCACGAACCTGATGACCCCGGTCCTCGCGCAATACAGCCAGTACGGCGGGCTGTTCCTGCTGTTGTATACCTCGTTAATCATGTCGATCCTGCGGTTCTTCGCCGGCCCGCTCGTGCATCGGCTATCGCCGCTCGGCCTCCTCGCGACGTGCGCGGCAATCGCGTCGATCGGGCTCTTCTGGATCGCGAACGCCGGCGCCGCAGCGGGCATGATCTTCGCTGCGGGGACGATGTACGGCATCGGCAAGGCGTTCTTCTGGCCGACGACGCTCGGCGTGGTCACCGAGCAGTTCCCCCGTGGCGGCGCGATGACGATCAACGCAATTGCCGGCGTCGGCATGATCTCGGTCGGCGTGCTCGGCGGGCCGATCCTGGGCACGATCCAGGACAAATCGCTGGACACGCGACTCGCGACCGAAGCGCCGCAAGTTCACGACGCCGTCGCCGGGGAGCCACGGGATGCCTACCTCATGGAGTTCCGGACGATAGATCGCGCGAAAGTCAATCAGTTGCCAGAGCCGCAGAAGAAGATCGTCGAAGAGATCACGACGACCAACAGTCAGAAAACGCTGGCGAAGTTCGCCATCCTGCCGGCGATCATGTTCTTCTGCTATGTGGGATTGATTCTCTATTTCAGGGCTCAGGGCGGATATCGGCAGGTGGAGCTGCCTGCAGCGCGCGCGACGGGGACGTAGCGAGATCGACGCGCGAGCCGCGAATCGCGGGTCGCGGTTCGCGCGTCGGTCTACAGCGTCTTCAAATACACATTCCGAAATTCAATCTTCATCGGCGGGCCGACGTGGATCTGGAAGCCGAGAAGGCCTTTCATCGATCGACCCTTCGGGTCATCGTCGATGAGAACCGCGGTCACGTGGCCGTTGACGATGTTGGTGATGGTGTTGCCGCGTGCCATGAGGTGAATCTGATTCCAGTCGCCCGGTTTGATCAGCGCCTTCAGCTCGTCGGCCGTCGTTTCGAGGCTGCCAATCTGCCGTGAAACGCCGTCGGCGCCGATCTCGATGGCCTGCCCGCGCTGCATCAGGAATCCGCGTCCCCGCTCCTCGTAGATCATGCCGGTGAACTGGTTCGCGAAATCGATGTCGGCCTGGTACCCTTTCAACACCCATTTCCCGATCGCGCTGTCGCCTTGTCCACCGGCCGGCACTTGCGTGCTGCGGAACTGGATGCCGCTGTTGGTGGCCGACATACGGTATTCGACCTTGAGCTCGAAATCAGCCGGCTCGCCGCCGCGCCAGATCACGAACGTGTTCTGCGTCAGTGGCTTCTCCGCCGTCGTCGTGCCGACGAGCGCGTTGCCTTCGGCCTTCCAGATCGCAGGATCGCCATCCCAGTTCTTCATGGTGCCGTCGAAGATCGACGTGAAGCCGGCGTAATCGTCGTGCTTGTACGGCGCGGCGCCACGCATGCCGCCGCCTTGTCCGCGTCCTTGCGGCGGCTGGCCCGCGCGGCCCTGGGCCTGAGGCTGTTGTGTCTGCTGCTGCCCCTGCGCGATGGGGCCGACCGACAACAGCACCGTCGACGCTGCAATCGCCGCCGCGCCGCGCACGTATCCGCTCAATTGCATCGCTCCTCCCCCACATCGGTATCGTCCCTGATCGCTCATCACGAAATCTCTCTACCGGACAGGACCGCCGCCACAGCGCCGCTCTATTGAATCTTCTTCACCCAGATATTCCGCGTGAACAGCTTCCCCGTTGCCTCCACCTCGAGACCGACGATGCCGCTGCGCTTGAACTTGGACTTGTCCTCGTCCACGAGGACAGAGATGACGTGGCCGTTCAGGATGTGGGTGTAGTGGTTGCCGACCGCAATGATGTGGAGCTGATTCCAGTCGTTCGGCTTGTAGTACGAGTTGATGACGTCCGGTTCGCCGAGCGACGCGATCAGACGCGGGCTCTTTCCTTCTTCGGTGCGGACCGCCTGGCCTTTCCACGCGATGATCCCGCGACCGGTGGACTGCTCGTAGAACTGGCCGGTGTAGCGGTTGTCGGCGTCGAAGTCGTACTGCGCCCCCCACATGTTCCACTTCTCTTCACTGGCCGCATCCGGCGGCGTGCCGCGCATCGCGCCGCTCGGACATGGTCCCTGGTTGCCCCGCCCAAATCCTGCCGGCGGTCCGCCCGCCTGCGCTCCGGGTGCTCCCGCTGGCGGAGCTCCCGCCTGCGCTCCCGGCGAGGTCGGTGCGGGAGCTCCCGCCTGTGCTCCCGGCGACGTCGGTGCGGGAGCTCCGGCGGGTAAACCGGCGGGTCCACGGCCTGCGCCGCCGCCACGCTGTGGTCTCGGAGCGATCCAGCCGCGATACTGCACGCCGCCGTTGATGTTCCCCGTTCCCTTCATCTCGAGCTTCAGTTCGAAATCGGCGTACTCACCGCTCTGAGACACGAGATACAC
>JBKPTT010000020.1:0-16417 GCA_046735635.1 Acidobacteriota bacterium
GGCGATCAGGGTCGGTCCCGACGCCAGCTGGCAGCATTTTGATCGCGACGTCGCGGCCGAGGCGAGTGTCATGCCCGCGATACACATCGCCCATCCCGCCCGACCCGATTCGCTCCTGCAGCTCATAAACACCGAGTCGGCGACCCGAGAGCACCGGCATCTTCGAGCCGCTGACCAGACCCGCGGCGACCTCGAGCGCATCGCCGTCGAGGAACCGGTTGGCTGTTGCCGGCGCTTCCAGCAGCGCGTTCACTTCGCGCCGCAGACTCTCGTCTCCCGCACAGGCCTGGTCGAGAAAGGCCGCGCGTTGCTCGAGCGGGCGCTCGAGGGCGTCATGAAACAGGCGTTCAATCTGCTGCCAACGGCGGCCGGGGGTTACCACTTGTTGATCTCGTCATGTGTCGCGAGACGCTGATTTGAGCAGCTCCTGCATCAACCAGGCTCGGGCCAGACGCCAGTCGCGCAGGACGGTCTCGCGCGAAACGTCAAGAACGTCGGCAGTCTCCTCCGCGGTAAGGCCGCCGAAGAACCGCATCTCGATCACGCGCGCCTTCCTCTCGTCGATTGCCGACAGGGCGCTGAGCGCCTCGTCGAGCGCAACCAGATCCTGACCGCGTTGGGTCGAGATCCCGTGCGCCTCGTCGAGCGACACCTGCATGGCGCCTCCGCCGCGTTTCTGATAGTGGCGCGAACGCGCGAAATCGACGAGCACACGGCGCATCAGCCGCGCGCTCATCGCAAGGAAGTGTGTGCGATTTTTCCAGCTCACCCGGCGCACATCGACGAGCCGAACGAACGCCTCATTGACGAGGGCCGTCGGCTGAAGCGTGTGCCCGGGGCGCTCGCCTTTCATACAACGCCGCGCAATCTCGTGCAGCTCGTGGTGCACGAGCGGCAGGAGTTGCTGGAGGGCGGCGTCATCGCCGCGGCCCCAGGCGACAAGGAGTGCCGTGATGTCTTCCACCGGGTCCGGAATGCGGCGATTCTAGCGCCGGCGCGCGGTTCCACTTTCTGCACCCATTTCCCGCCAATCTCAGTGCCGGTCGCTGCACCGCTGAGCGATCGGCTGAGCTGCGGGGAGGGTAGATGTCATGTCTCGAATGTGGACCGGATTCTCTCTCGTCATGTGTGGGTGTGTACTAACAACGTCATTTCAGGCCCACACCGGATCGACGGCGATCGCGGAGAAGCTTTTGGCGGCGCCGCCGAACGTCGTCAACGACTGGGCAATCATCGCGGTGAACACGATTGCTCCCACCGTCGTCTCGTCGGGGCAGAACGCCTACGGCGCGATGGTTCCAATCGCCATGTACGACGCCGTAGTCGCGATCGAAGGCGGATACGAACCGTACACGACGCCCGTCACTGCACCCCCCGACGCCGACGTGACGGCGGCGGTCGCAACGGCGGCCTATCGGGTTCTCCATGAGCGTTTCCCGGGCCAGCAAGTGTCGCTCGACAGTCAGTATGCGAGCTACATGTCGAGCATTCCGGACGGCCAGCCGAAGCTCGATGGCGCTGCCGTCGGGGAGACGGTCGCTCAGCAGCTGCTCGCCGCGCGCGCTGGCGACAATCTCGAAACGTGCACGGGGGCATGCTCGACGACCTGGGTTCAGCCCACACCGGGCCCCGGCGTGTTCGAGCCGTTCCCGGCCGGATCCGTTCCACAAGGCGCGGATCTTCGCTTCGTACAGCCCTGGACCATGCGGAGTGCGGACCAGTTCCGTCCTGATGGACCGCCACCGCTGACCTCACTCGAGTATGGCGACGATTGGATCGAGACGCGCGACTGGGGCAGCAGCGCCAGTACGCTTCGGTCCTCGTACGACAGCGACACGGCGAGGTTCTGGGCCGGTCAAACGCCGTTGATGATTCGGAACACGCTGTGGAACGCGGCAACGGACTACCAGCTGGACATCGTGCAGACCGCGCGCCTCTTCGCAATGGGTTTCACGGCCGCGTCCGACGGCGCCATCGGCTGCTTCGACGCCAAGTACCAGTACACGGCGTGGCGGCCGCGATCTGCGATCCGGCTGGCGGACACCGACGACAATCCCCTGACCGAGCCAGCGGATCCGGCCTGGACACCGTACTTGGCGACGCCGAATCATCCGGAGTATCCGGCCGCGCATCCCTGTGTGTCTTACGCGCTGTTCGACACGATGCGCGCGTTCTTCGGCCGAGACGCGCCGATTCGCATCGAAACGATCAATCCGCCCGCTCCGGTCTCACCTTCGATCCGGACGTACGACAAATTCAACGACATCGAGAAGGAGATCGTGGACGCCCGCGTGTTTGGCGGGATGCACTTTCGTCATTCGGAGATGAAGGGTGCGCAGCTCGGGCGCAAAGTGGCGAAGAATCTCATCGACCACTTCTTCCGTCCGACGGCGTCAGCGTGCGCAAAACTGCCAAAGAGCGAAGAGGTTTCCTGCAGGAGACAGCGGAGCGCGCCGGTAGATTGACCGGCATCACCGCATTTGAGGATCGCGACTAATACGTCCCGGCTCGGTTGCCGCCGATGATCAGGTGCGAGTCGCCGAACTCGTGCCAGAGATACCCGAGGCGCCTCGCTTCAGCATAGGCGCGCTCCAGATGACGTGCCGCCGATACGTCATTGCCCGCCGCAGCCCCCGCGACGCGCTCGAGAAGCATCAAATGCGTCGCGCGCGGCTCGTGCAGTCCGGTGATCAGGCCGGTGACGGATCGCAGCGGTCGGTCGGCCGTGATCACCAGACTGGTCCAACCTTCCCCGGCCGATGTCGTTCCCGTGTCGTCGGTTACCGTCTCGAGCGCGCGCACGACCGTGGTGCCGACGGCAATCACTCGCAGGCGCGCACGCCTCGCGGCGTTCACGCGCTCGGCCGTCTGCCGCGGCACGCGATAATACTCTTCGTACGGCGGTTCGTGGCTTTCGAGGCTCGATACGCCCGTGTGCAGTGTCAGCGGGGCGATCTGCGCGCCTCGAGACACCAGCCGCGTCACCAGCTCCGGCGTGAACGGACGTCCAGCTGACGGCATTTCCGCGCTGCCGCGCTCGTTGGCAAACACGGTCTGATACATCGCATTCGGCCACGAGTTCTCCACGTAGCCGTATCGAATGGGCCACCCATGCTGGTCGAGGTACGCGTCGGCCGCAGCGGGCAATTCGAGCGCGGCGGCCCAGAGGCGCGAGCGCGCAACGAGTGAGCCGCCGAACGGATACGGAGCCAGCAGCGTCGCAGAACCGCCGGCGGGCAGGCGCAGCATCATGCCGGCGGCCGCGTCGGCAGACGCCAGCGGGGCCTTCGGGCCGCGTCGGCGCACTTCGACAATCCACAGTCCGCCAGGCAGCCGCGTGGACAGATGGAGCTCGAACTCTCCTCCGGCATCCGTTATCGCCGGCAGCGCTGCGTTCATGGTCGCGCTCGTGTTGACGACGAGCAGATCGCCGGCGCACAACCAGCGGGGCAGATCCACGAAGCGCGCGTGCTCTATCGAGTCGTCCTCGAGATTCGACACCATCAGCCGTACCTCGTCGCGCTTCAGACCTCTCGCTTCCGGAGGTTCGTGCGCCTCGAGTTGCGCCGGCAGATCGAAGTCGGCGATCACACCTGCTCCAGCCATCGCGTGTCCTCCGACTGGGCGCAGAAACGTTCGCCGCTGACGTCGGCCGGCCTCTGATCGAACAGCCACCGCCAGAACGGCGCAGTCACCTCGGGCACCGGTCGATCGGAGATGTCTTCGAGCGGAAACGCTTCCTGATGCATGCGCGTCCGCATGTCGCCGGGGTCAACGATCACGGCGGACACGCCCCGGTCGCGCAGCTCCACTGCGAGCGTGCGGGTCAGGAGTTCGAGTGCCGCCTTCGTTGCGCCGTACGGCCCCCAGCCGGGATAGGCCCCCTGCGCGGCATCGCTGGTGATGTTTACGATGAGGCCGCGCCGCTGCTCCAGCAGCGGAACCGCAAGTTGAATCAGCGCAAGTGGCGCCCCGGCGTTCACCGGGAACAGCCGACCGAAGCGCGTCACTTCGAAGTCCATCAGCGGGGCGACTTGCCCCAGTTCCGAGGCGTTATTCACGAGGACGTCCAGACCGCCGAGCGCGCGCGTCGAATCGACGAGTCTGGCGCGCACCGCCGCGTCCGTAACGTCGCCAGCCACCGGCACCACCTGCACCCCGTGCGCAGACAGCAAGGCAGCCATCCGATCCAGCGGCTCCGCGCTCCGCGCCGCGATGACCAGTTGATATCCCCGTTCTGCCAGCACGTGCGCAATCACCGCTCCAAGGCCACGGCTCGCGCCCGTGATGATCGCCACTCGATTCGTTGATTTCATGCTCCTCTCCTCGCAAACCAGCATCGAACTTCAAGCGCACTTGAAGTCAAGCGAATTCCGTGGGAGACTGCCTGCATGGATGCCGCGCTCACCATCGGCGAGGTGGCGGCGCGCAGCGGCGTTGCGACTTCAGCGCTGCGGTTCTACGAAGCACTCGGCCTGATTCGTGCGGAGCGCACCGGCGCCGGGCACCGGCGTTACCCACGAGCGGTGATCCGACGCGTCGCCTTCATAGTCTTTGCGCAGAAGATTGGCCTCTCACTCGACGAAATCAGGGCAGAGCTGTCCAGGCTGCCGGCCAACCGAGTGCCGGCGCGCGGTGATTGGGCGACGCTCTCGGCCGCGTGGAAAACGAGGATTCGCGACCGTATCGCGGAGCTGCAGCGACTCGAATCGGGGCTCACTGGCTGCATCGGCTGCGGTTGCCTGTCGCTGGATCGCTGCCACCTGGCCAATCCCGGGGATCGCGCCGCGCGGCAGGGTCCGGGGCCGCGTGCATGGGTGAGCCCGCGCCGCTCGTCAGCGGAACGAGATGCCGATGAGTGAATCTGGGTCCGGTGCACCGGATGCTGCAAGAAGCCGCTCTCGGACTGTCCGGGGCCTGAGGTGCCGATGAAGAAAACGCAAGTGGCGTCTGTTGCACGCGCGACGAGTCGCGTCACACCGGAACCCGTCGCCGAATATTTTGCGCGCGTGCCGCAGCCGGCTCGCCGCAGGCTCGCGCAGATGCGGGAGGCGATCCGATCGAGCGTGCCCCGCGACGCCGTCGAAGTGATCAGCTATCGCATGCCGGCGTTCAGGCTCGGCCAGGTCATCGTCTGGTACGGAGCGTTCGCGCGCCACGTCAGCCTTTTTCCAGGAGGATCGGTTCTCGGCGCGTTCAAAGACGACCTCGAGGAGCTCACGACGTCGAGAGGCACGGTACAATTTCCTGTCGACAAACCGTTGCCAGTCCCGCTCATCAAGAAGATCGTCAAGGCACGGCTCGGTGAACTGCGCGCCAAAGAACGCCGGAGTCGGCCTTAGCGCCTCACGTCGGGCGGATCGCCTGTCTGATGCTCCTTGATTTGATAGCGCAGGAACTGGTGGACGGCTTTCAGCGCGCGGCTGTCGGCCGTCTCGATTCGCACCGTGCCGCCCTGCGGCAAGTCCTCGTAACGGTACGTGATCGCTTTCTTGTTGATCTGCATCTCGCGCACACCCGGCGGCACTTCGCCATGCGTCTGCAACGGTTTGTCGAAAAGGCCGCTGCTGAAGTCGCCCGCAATGGACCGTAGATGTCTGCGAACCGCGGCGATTGTGGCCTCGTCCTTATCGTTGTTGGCAGTCACTTCGATCGAACCGCCCGAAGGCAACAGTCTGAAGTGATGCGTCGTCGCGTCCTGATCGAACCCCATCGCGTCGGCGCCGCGCTTCTTCAGGGCGGCTTCTTTCTCCATCTGCTTCAGGTGTTCTTCGTGCGACATGCCCTTCGGCATGGTCGAATGCTGAGGCGCCAGCAGCAACGCGACTGCCACGACTGAAATGAACGTATTCACAGGAACCTCCTGGGTAGATCTTCGAGGCTGGAACCGTTCCAGGGTCGAGGACGTTTGATACTCTGCGCTTCTCCGGTTGCAGGACGTCCGCGCCGCGAAGAAAATTCATGCTCCAGAGGCGCAAGCGTTAACGTCCGCTCTTCGTAATCGAGAGCAGGCGGTCGTGGACGTGCTCGACCTGGAGTGTAGTGTGCTCGATGTGGAAGCACTGCTTCAGCATCTGCTCGAGGTCGCGGCGCACGCCGTGACAATCCACCCCGGATGCGACGAGGACGTGCGCGGTGAGAATCGGCTGGCCTGGCGCCAGTTCCCACAGATGTAAATCGTGTACCTCCTTGACGTGCTGGGCGCGCGCCATCGCCATGCCGACCTCGGCGGGTGCCATGCCCTCCGGCGCGCCCTCGAGCAGCACGCGGATCGCCTTGCGCTGCAAATCGAAGCCGGATCGAAACATCAATCCGGCGACCGCCAGCGACGCAATCGCATCGGCGCGATCGAACCCTGTCGCGATGATGATCACGCCGGCGACGAACGTCCCGATGAACGCGTACAGATCGGTGATGATGTGCTGAAAACTTCCCTCGACGTTCAGGCTCTGTCGATTGGCTTTTGCCAGCACCCAGGCGGCGACGATGTTGATCGCGATGCCGACGGCGGCGACGGCCGTCACCGCGACGCCCGCAACATCCGGCGGCGTGATGAGACGCTGGATGGACTCGTATGTGACGAGCAGGCCGAGGACGAGGAGCACCGCGCCGTTCGCCTGACCGCTGAGCACTTCGGCACGCCGCCGCCCGTACGTCAGGCGTTCGCCGCCCGGCTGGCGCACGTATCGAATGACGACCAGCGACAGCGCCAGCGCGCCGGCGTCGGTCAGCATATGGGCAGCGTCGGAGAGAAGCGCCAGCGAATGGGCGACGATCCCGACGACCACCTCGAATGCCATGAAGGCCACGATCAGCACGAAAGCCAGTGTGAGATAACGGGCGTCCGCGTCGGCGCTCACGCCGTGCGTGTGCCCCACGCCGTCATGCGCGTGACTGTGATCGTGGAAATCGTGCGCCATGGCGTGTTCAGCGAAGCCGCAGGACGGCGACGCAATTACTCATGAACATGCTGCATGCCCTCGAGCGACCGCGCGGACGTGCCGATCACGACAAAGGCGCCGACTCCCCAGCTGACGTTGCCGCCATATCGCGACGCCAGCGCGTCCGGCACGAAGTTCGCCGATCCCACGCCGCCAATCCCGGCATCGAGGCCGTGCCGACGCGCGAAGTGACGGACGTAGCCGCCTTCCACCTTGCCGACCGTGAAAATGCGGGCCGGCGCTTCGTGGACGTGCAGATCTTCTCCCGGCTTCCCGGCTGCTTCGAGCCGGCCGAAGAACGAGTGCCTGTCGCGCAGCGTGACGCTGCCTTCCGCGAGCGCCGCGTGTGTGACGAGAAAGAGTATGTCGCCAGGGATCACTTCGTCGCCGCCGTTTACGCCATAAGCAATGGTTGCCGCCCACGAACGGCCGGGCGAATCACGGCGAAAGTACGCGACCGACGCCGTGGCGCGATTGACATCGGTCCGGGGTTGCGGCGCGAACTGCTGTTCTGCGGCATGAAGAAGACCCGCGGATACCTGGGCCGTCCAGCGCGGGCTTGCCATGACCGAGACGCGCGCGGATATCGAGTCCAGCGGCGCGAATTCGATGTTCGTTCGATGGTCGTCCGGCTCGCGGGCGTTGAAGACCGTGCTCTCCACTTTCCAGCGGCCGCCGTACACGCCGCCCGTGACGAGCCCGAAGGCCACGTGCGTCGAGTCGAGCCAGTGGTGAGTGATCGGCGCCATCGGATTCAGCGCAGCGGAACTGCGGTGCGGAAACCCCACGGGACCGAGCGCGGGCTCTCCCGAGAGACCGCCATACAGCTGCAAACGGATCTTTCCGCGAAGCGGCCGATCGTAATCGGCTGCCACTTCCATGAAGGTGTCGTGCGGATGCTGTCGATCGTGAATCGTGTCTCCCTGGCACATCTCGCCGCTCGCCAAGTGGTTGATGAAGCCGCAGTGCCCGACCGTCCACGGTTCGGCCGTCAACATCAATCGCAGTCCCAGGCGGGCCTGACCGGCGGGGTGTCGTGCCATCAGCATCGCCCAGTTCGCACTGCTGAGTTGTGTATTCTCGAAGCCGCCCGTGCGGTGTGCGTTTCCCGATTCGTGAAGCAGTTGGAGGGAAGCACGCCCATGGACCATGAACTGCCAGGCTGCGCGGTGCCAGTGAATCGCGTCCATGGGCGTTTCGTCCGGAACCCACGCAGTACCGGACGCCTCACGCGAGGGAAACACTTCGACTGAGTCGCCGTGTTGATGGGTGTGAGCTTGGCCAACGGGTTGCTCCGTTTGCGTCAGTCGAGCGACAAGCACGATGAGAGCCCATGGTAGAGACATGACAACATCGGCGTGGTCAAGAAAAGGCCGAAGAAAGCGATGCTATACCGAAACACGTTGATGACCCAGCCGTGACGTCGACCTTTCTCCTTAATTCTCTCGGCGCGTGAACTGTGGAGCCTGCCGTCAGCATCGTCAAGAAAACGTCGAGGCGCGCGGCCGTCGCGCTGACAATTGCCGTCGCCGCGGGTCTCCTGCTGCTGGGCGGATGGAAGAGTTCTGCGTTTTCACTCTTTCTGCGCACCATGATTGTCGGCCTGTCGGCGACCGCCGTCTTCGCGATCTTCGAAGTGTGGCCGCGGAGGCTGCCGCATTGGCTCGAGCGCTGGGCGCTTCAAGTCGTCGCGGTCGGTGTCTTCATGCCGATCACGACGTTGGCAATCTATCTGGTGTCCACTCCGCGAGGTGCGCCGCCGTTCTGGGAGGTCCGGGATCGAATGGACGGGTGGGTTCATCTCACGGCCCTCGCGCTTCTGGTCGCTCCCTGGACCGCGCTCGCCGCGATCGTCCGGCAGAAGGAAGCCTTCGCCCGCGATCAGAGGCTCGCGTTCGCGCTCGAGCGCAGCGAGCTCGAACGGCAGGCCGTCGACGCGCGGTTGCATCTGCTCCAGGCGCAGGTGGCGCCTCATTTCCTGTTCAATACGCTCGCGAACGTGCAGGCGCTCGTCGACGCAGGCTCGCCGCATGCATCGCCGCTTCTGCGGAGCCTCATTCAGTACCTCCGCGCGGCGGTGCCGCTGCTCCACGAGCCGGAGGCGACGATAGAGCGCGAGCTGCAACTCGTGCGGCCCTACCTCGAACTCATGCAGATGCGCATGCCTGACCGCCTTCAGTACGCGATCAACGTCGAGCCCGCGGTCCTCGGGGTTCGCTGTCCTCCGACCACGCTGTTGACCCTGGTCGAGAACGCCGTCCGCCACGGAGTCGACCCCAGTGAAGACGGAGGGCGGATCGACATCGAGATCGCAGAACGTGGCGACCGCTGTGTCATCGGCGTCACCGACACGGGTGTCGGCCTCCATCGGTCGCCCAACAGTCTGGGAACCGGACTGACGACCTTGCGCGAGCGACTGCAGCTGATATTCGGTGATGCGGCGCACATCCGACTGTTACCAAACACTCCGCGTGGCGCCATCGCCGAGGTCGACATGCCGGCACAAAGATGAGTGCCCACGTGACCGCGTTGATCGCCGACGATGAACCGTTGCTGCGCGATGCACTACGACGCCAGCTCCGGATCGTGTGGCCCGAACTCGAGATCGTCGCCGAGGCGCGGAACGGGCGGGAGGCGGTGCGGTTGTTCGACGAGCGGCGCCCCGACATCTGCTTCCTCGACGTCCACATGCCCGGCCTCTCCGGCGTCGACGCGGCGAACCACATCGGCCGTCGCGCGCATCTGGTGTTCGTGACCGCCTACGATCATTACGCGGTTCAGGCCTTCGCGCAGGGCGCGCTCGATTACCTTCTGAAGCCCGTCGAACAGGCGCGACTCGCGGAAACCGTGAACCGCCTCAAGGAACGTCTCGACTCCTCGAAACCCGCGATCAACACGGAGCAGCTGTTGCGACAACTCAGCGCTCAGCTCGCAAAGCTGCAGGCCGGCGGGCGCGAGACGCTGCGCTGGATTCGGGCACAAGCCGGGAATACGGTGCGCCTCATCGCAATCGACGACGTCGACTACTTCCGGTCGGATGCGAAATACACGCTCGTCGCCTGGCGCGAGGGAGGGAGGCCGGCCGAGGCGGTGGTCCGGATGCCGCTCAAGGACCTGCTCGAGCACCTCGACTCCGACCAATTCGCGCAAGTCCATCGATCCGTGGTCGTCAATCTGCGCGCCATCAGCCACGTCAAACGCCACGACAATGAAACCGCGGAGATTCACCTCAAACAACGAAGCGATGTGTTACCGGTGAGCCGCAACTACGTGCATCTGTTTCGTCAGATGTAGCCCCCTTTCGTCCGCCGGGATCGGTGTGATGTCCTTCGTCCTCGTGGCTGTCCTTCTGGCGGCGACCGGAGACACGCGTCATGCGTAACGGTCCGCGTCGTCGCGAATAAGTCTGAGAAACGGGTCACCTCGCGCGCGTCACTTACAAGCGCGGTGCCACACGCGCTCGCCTGGCTCTACGTTGCCCCGAGGCCGCGAAGCGCCTCCTCCATCGTCGGATTACCATGCGCCATCGCGATGAGAGATCGGCCTTCGCCGTTGCCGACGGCCGTGATGTCGGCGCCGGCGAGCACGAGGCGTACGGCAACCTCCGGGTAATCCGCACCTCGCGCCCGACGGTGCACGGAGCCGAAGGCAGTCCAGCCAAGCGGGGTGCTCAGGTGCGTCGGATCGCGGGCGTCGAGCGGCACGCGGCCGATGGCGAGGATCCGTTCGACCATGCGAACGTTGCCGACCCAGCAGGCAGCATGCAGCGCCGTTCCGCCGTCGACGCCGGGGGCGGCTGGATCAAACGCCAGACGCAGCATGAGATCGGCGGCCGCGAACTTCTCGTCGAAAATCGCATGTGCCAGATGTCCGTGCTCCTCGCGCGTGAGCGACGAGAGCAGCGACGGATCCTCCTCGAGCACTGCGCGCGCGGTCTGCTCGTCAGCCGCCAGAATGGCATTCAGCAGGCGAACGCGTGGTGAACTCCGTGACATCAGCAGCTCGTAGACGTCCCGATGATTGAACGCAGTGGCGACGTCGTGCGGCGACCGGCCGAACCCAAGCGTCCAGCAGTAAATATTGAACGGTGGAACCAGCGGATACCCGGGCTTGTTGATGCGGGCGGCGATGCACGTGGGATCGCCATCCATCAGCCGTGCGGCGAGTACGGCATCCCCGAGGCGGGCCGCCATGAAGATGTCGGGCGTGGCACCGCGCTCGAGCAGCCGCCGGCACACGTCGGGGCGATCCACCAACGCGTACTGTGCCGGCGTCGAATGGTGATCGATGCAGCGCGCGTCGATGTCGGCGCCGCGATCCAGAAGGAAGTCGGCGATGGCGGTGGTCTTGGCCTCGTGCAGTGGCTGCTGGCCGTCGCCGCCCCGTGCGTGCACGGCCAGGGGGTCGGCGCTCACAAATCGCTGCAGCTCGTCAAACCACCCGAGCCGCGCCGCAACGTTCGGCGTGAGCGTGGCTCCATGCGTCAGCAGAAAGCGCGCGGTGCCTTCGTCGGCGTTGTCGAGCACGGTGTAGGGCCCGTTCTCCCACTCGCTCTTCAGATTGACGTCGGCGCCCGCGGCAATCAGCGTCGACAGCATCGATTCGTTTTTCGCGGCAATGTGCGCCGCACGCTGGCCAAAATCGAACATCGGATCGTCGATTTTCTGTCGCACGTGTCTCGCAGCGACGAGCTGCTGCACACGCGCGACATCTCCTCGTCTCACCGCCTCGCAGAACGCCTTGACGTCGCGCTCTTTCAAATCGGCAGCCAGCTTCGGCCAGGACTCGAAGCCGGCTTCGCGAGCTACGGCAAGCTGCGCATCCGCCAGCTTCAGCGAGCGCGAAGCGCCGGCGTCGGAGCGTACCGAGCGGATGCGCGCGACTGCCGATGCATCGCCATGACGCGCGGCGCGAATCAGGTCCTTGGCGAGCTTCCGCTGCTGATCGAGGTTCGGGCGAACTGAGGATTTGGGCGTGGGCACGGACGACCTCCTTCATTGGCGCCCGGGTCCGCATCGGGGCTGAAGCAAGGTCAGAGTGAGTTTCGACGGAGGTCCAATGACAGGTGGGCGCCGCCCTTTCCGCGGACCGGAGACGTCCTGTGAACGCCAGCGGAAGCGTAAACCATTCGAGTGCCATTGCTCAAGGCATCCCCCTTTCACTTGCGGGATGTCATCTACCCGCACCGCTTCGCAAGATACGAACTGGCGTACTGCACCGGGGGCCGGCCGATCGACTGCGCGCCCGTACTGCGAACAGGCCAGCGGCTGATCGGTGCGCAAATCTCGGAATGCCGTTTTCACATAGCCCCTGCCAGTGCCATGGCATTCGATTCTAGACGGAGGTTTCTAGATGCTCAGGCACCGTGCACACATCGCACCCGTCATCGCACTACTGTGCACCTCAGTGACATTGTTGGCCGGCTCTGCCTCGGCACAGGCAACCCGGCCAGAGAGCGAACAGACGGAAGTCGATCTGAAGACCCAGATCGATACGCTGAAAGCAGAGAACGCGGTCGTTCGAGAGCTGCTTCGCAGGATGGCAGAGCAGCAACAGGAATTGTCGCAGCAGGTCGATCGTTTGCAGCGACGGCTCGATGGGGTGACGACACATGGCGTGCAGCCTGGCGGACCATCGCTGATTCCGGATACCGGGGAGCCCACAACAACTGGTGCGAGCGCGTCGCTTCCGACGGCGACCGCGGCCAATACGGCGGCGCTACAACCGGCTGCGCAAAAGCAGGACAAAGAGGATCGTTATCAGGACGGAATCGTCATCTGGCAGAATGCCGAGGACGCCAAAGTTCCCTTTCTGCTGCGGTTCAACAACAACACGCAAGTTCGATACCTGAACACCCTCGACAGCAGCGAGACCTTCACAGACCATCTCGGGGGTACCCGCGACGTTCATCGGCGCAACGACATTACAGTCAACCGCTCGATGTTCATCTTTGCCGGGTACATGTTCGACCCGAAGCTCCAATACAGCCTCACCGTCTGGACATCCGCGGGCGCCGCCTCGATCGTCGTCGCAGGGAACATTGGCTGGCGATTCAACAAAGCACTGACCATCACGGGCGGATACACGGGCGTTCCAGGCAGCCGATCGCTCGTCAACACGTTCCCGTTCTTTCAACCGACCGACAGGAGCATGGCGGACAACTTCTTCCGCCCCGCCTTTACGCAGGGAGCATGGGCAAGCGGCGAACCGCTGAAAGGCCTGAGTTACCTCGGATTCGTCGGCAACGGTCTCAACACGCTCAACATCTCGGCAAACAAGATCGATACGAATCTGCTGCTTGCCGGCAGTGTGTGGTGGGAACCGCTACGGCCGTACTCCGAGCCAGGCAAATCGCGACAGATGTACGACGATTACTTCGCGTCCAGCACAACTCGCGTCAGGATCGGCACCAGCTTTACGAGGTCGCGGGAAGACCGTTTCTCGGACACCGACCAATCAAGCCCCGACAACACGTCCATCTACAATTCCGACGGCGTACTGGCCTTCTCGACCGGAGCGTTTGCTCCGGGCGTGACCGTTCAGCAAGCGACCTACAAGATGTGGGCAATCGACGGCGGTCTCAAGAAGAGCGGGTTCTCGATCAACGGACAGTACTACTTCCGCTGGCTTGGGGACTTCGATGCCGACGGCCCGCTGCCGCTCGCCTCCACTTTCGACCATGGGTTCGAGCTGACGGCGGGACACTTCGTCGTGCCGAAGACGCTCGTGCTGTACGGCCGCGGCTCGAAGGTCTTCGGACAATTCGCGAACCCATACGAGTACGCCGGCGGTCTCAAGTGGTATTTCCTTCCGACCGAGCGGGTGTGGCTCACCGGCGAGCTGATGCGGGTTCACAAGTCGCCGTACAGCGGGGCGTTCACGCCCTATACCGCGGGCATGAGCGGCTGGATGCCGATGATTCAGACGGTACTGGCTTTTTGAGCACGCGCACCGCTATTGCTCGCTGCCGCCCGCGCGCTGCTCCAGATGCGCCGCCCAGTTCGCGACGATCCGGAAACTCGTGCGCGGCGCGGAGGCTTCGGGTGCTGACAGGCGAAGCATGAGGAACCGTCCCGCGTGCGGGTCGCGCGACACTCGTCCTCGATTCGACCAGACCGAGTCTCGGCGTGACGGTTCACGGTCGGATTTCCCTTGGTCACGCGCCGCGTGTGAGCGTCGATGGGAGCGGCTCCAGCATTCGATACCTCAGCGTAACCGCACCGACCTGGATTTCGTCGCTGTCCTTCAGCGGCAGCGCGTTCGATAGTCGTGTCCCATTGACGTGTGTGCCGTTCTTGCTTCCGAGGTCCTCGATTGTGGCCTCTCCGTTGCTCACGAGGATGCGCGCGTGATGACGCGAAAGCGTAGTCGAATCAATCCGGACCCCGCAGTCGCGATCGCGGCCGACCAGATTCGTCCCTTCAGTGAGCAGCCATTCGCGCTCGCCCGAGACGAGGCGCGCACCTGACGCCGCTCCTGGCAGCGGATCGGCCGCCGACGCGAGGCGCGCATCCCCCTGAAAGGCGTAGCCGAATCGCGGTACGGTCCGGATATACCGTGCGGTCTGCGGCGTGTCCCCCAACGCGGCACGGATCTCCGCCACGAGATTGTGCAGGCTGGCATCGGAGACGAACGTCTTCGGCCAGAGTCGCTCGAGCAGATCTCCCTTCGCGATAGCCTCAGGACGTCGATCGAGCAGAACTTCCAAAAGCTCGAATGCCTTGACAGAAAGGGGAACAGCCGTCCCCCCGCGAAGAAGCACGCGCCTGGCGGTGTCGAATTCGCAGTCTCCAAACGCAATGCGCATCGGCGTGTTCGACAAATTAGAGTTTCATGAGAATTCGAAGAGGACAGCGCGGTGCTACCGTGCCTATATTGGCACAGGGAGGGTCTATGATTCGGCAGGCACGCGGCGCCGTGCTTCTGCTGGTCCTGCCGTTGCTCCTGGAACAACCACGACCAGCCGCAGGACCGACCGGCGCGAAGATCTGGGTTGGCCGGTATCAGGAGATTGAGGCATATCTCAGGACCGCGGAATGCGTGAACATGGAGGTACTCGCCTTTGCCACGCGCTGCAGCCTGCGGCCAGGCGGACCGGTCGCCCGAATAGCGTGGAGAGCCCGGCCGCCTGGCATCTACCGCGGTTTCCGAGAGAGTTACAAAGCCGAAATCGCTGCGTACGAAGTGGACAAACTCCTCAAGCTGGACATGGTTCCGCCTTCGGTCGAACGGCGTCTCGACGAGACGACGGGTGCCGCCCAATTGTGGGTCGAGAACGTCGTTGACTTGAAGGACAATCCAGTTCCTGACGAATCGATCCGGAACCGATGGGAGAACGAGGTGGCTCGAATGACGATGTTCGACAACTTCATCGGGTGCCGTGACAGGAACCCCGGTAACATGCTGCACGATGTCTCGTGGAATCTGATTCTGATCGACCATTCACGGGCCTTTTCGACGAGTACCGAACTTCCTCGAAGAATGACGCGGATTGACGCAACCCTCTGGAAGACGATGGCGGATCTCTCGGGCAGTCGGCTCCAGGCGGCCCTGTCGCCATGGCTCAGCAAGGATGAAATCAACGCTTTGGTCGAGCGACGGGAGAAAATGAAGGCCGAGATCAAGTCGTTGTCAGGATCGATACAGAGCCGCTGACCAAGACCTGAGGCGGCGGTCCAGCCCGATGGTCACGAAGACGCTTTCTCATTACGAGATCCTGGGTGCCATCGGGGAAGGCGGCATGGGCCTCGTCTACCGTGCCGTGGACACACGGCTCGGCCGCCCCGTTGCCGTGAAGCTGCTGCGTCACGATGGGGAGATCGGCGACGAGCGTCGAAAACGGTTCGTGCACGAAGCGAGGGCCGCGTCAGCCCTCAATCATCCGAACATCATCACGATCTATGAAATCGGAAACGATCGCGGCGTCGACTTCATCGCCATGGAGTACGTCGCCGGCGCCTCATTGGCGCAGACACTCGCGCGCGGCAGGCTGGGCGTCGACTTATGCCTGAAGTTCGCCATCCAGATCGCGGACGGCCTTGCGGCGGCTCACGGGGCGGGAATCTTTCATCGCGACCTCAAGCCAGCGAACATCATGGTGACCGACAAGGGATCGATCAAGATCCTCGATTTCGGTCTCGCGAAACTGGCGGAAGCCGTCGAGTTCGATTCGGGAGGCGACCCGGTCACGACGGATACGGGTGCCATTCCGGGCTCACCGCAGACCGAGCGAGGCACGATCCTCGGCACCGCAGCCTACATGTCGCCCGAGCAGGCGCAAGGCAAACCGACGGACGCGCGATCCGACATCTTTTCCTTCGGGGCTGTTCTGTACGAAATGATCACGAGCCGGCGCGCGTTCGACGGCACGACGAAAGTTGCGACGCTCGCCTCCGTCCTGACGCAAGAACCCGTACCGCCGAGCCGGCTCGTCGCGGGTACGGCCCCGGATCTCGAAAAGACGATCACCCGGTGTC
>JBKPTT010000021.1:0-6567 GCA_046735635.1 Acidobacteriota bacterium
GTCCAGCATGCCGCCGCGATGCAGTTCTCGAAGCTGATTACGTACGACGCGCTCTATTACAAGAGCACCGACGCCGCCGCGTTCTACGAGGCGTACGGCGACATTGTCGGGGGCATAGGTTCGTATCCGGTGCTCGGAAACCCGCACTATCACCAGCCGCACGATCTCCTCGAAGGGATCAACCATCAGCTCGTCACCGAGGTGGCGAAGACGACCGCTGCAACGCTGATGCTCCTCGCATCCAGCCCGTCGCGATTGAAGGATCTGCGGATCGACTCGTTCGAGAATGGCGTTGCCGGGATCTCCTGGACGCCGAGTCCCGAAAGTGGAGTCACGGCCTACATCGTTGCGTTCGGTCCGGCAAACAAGCCTGAGGCGCAACAGCGGCGCGTTACGAAGCCGGCGACGACAGTACGCGGTGTCGCGTCCGGAACGATCATCTCGGTCAAGGCGGTGAATGCGAAAGGGCTGGAGGGCTGGGATTGGGCGCGGGTGACCGTTCGGTAGCGTCGCGCTATGGAACTCGCGGGCCCTCCGCGGGCACGAGCGCGGCGTGCAACACGCGGACGGCATCGTCCAGCGACGATTGCGGAACCAACCATGTGATCCGGAACGAAGACGTCGAGACCCCGCTCGGCTCGATTCCGGCTCCGTGCAACGCGGCGGTGCCCCGCAGCAGGTTGCCATAACGGGCGGTAATGCCGGCGCCAACCGCGCTCACCGCGCCAACTGTGTCGATGAGCTGAGCGCCGCGACCGAACGCGCGGGCAATGTCGCGTCGCACGAGGTCCTCGTCGTGGAGGTTCTCGCGCGATATGACGAGCGTCACGCCGTCGCCAGCTGCGCCGAAACCTGCCGCATGCAACTGCTTGCCCGCGACGCCGCGCGCCTCGAGCAACTCCAGCAGCTTGAACGCGTCGCCGGCCGCCTGCAGGACGAACAGATCGCGCTCGCTTGCGACGCCTGCAACCGTGCCTGGCGTGCGTGGCGCATCCTTGCGTACGACCGTTCCGTCCGCGGACGGATCCTTGCCCGGCAGCGCCGACGCGGTCGCTCTGGCGTAAATCGCGATGCCAGCGGTTTTCGCAAATTCCACTGCCTGTGCGTTCAACACCTTCGCACCGGATTCGGCAAGCTCCTGCGTCTCCTGATACGAGAGAACGCCGATGCGTCGGGCATCGCCGACGACGCGGGGATCGGCGGTGTAGACGCCGTCGACGTCGGAGCAAATCTCACAGTACTCGGCATCCAGCGCCGCCGCCATCGCAACCGCTGTCGTGTCGCTGCCCCCGCGGCCGAGCGTGGTGACTTCCCGCCGGTACGACACGCCTTGATACCCGGCAACCACGACGACTCGGCCGCGCGCGAGCTCGTCCTGCACGCGGAACGGACGCACTTCGATGATGCGGGCGTCCACGTGGCGGTCATTCGTGATGATTCCGGACTGGCTTCCGGTGAAGCTGATCGCATCGCCGCCGAGCTCGCGAATCGCGAGCGACAGCAGCGCCATCGAAATGCGCTCGCCGGCCGACAACAGCATGTCGAGCTCGCGGCGGTCAGGGTTGGGCGAAACCCTCTTCGCGAGCGTGAGCAACTCGTCGGTCGTATCGCCCATCGCCGACACGACGACGACCACGTCGTGGCCCGCCCTCTTCGTGCGCATCACGCGCTCGGCTACTTGACGGATTCTGACGACGTCGGCGACGCTGCTTCCGCCGTATTTCTGCACGACGATGGACACGGGTTCTCCAATGCCGTCCCGTAAAGGGCCGGCCTACTCACGGTCCCATTCGTAACGGACAACTCCCCGCAAGGAACTGCACAGCCGTCAGGATCTCCTTCGGCCGCGGCCGGACGACCAGGTAACTTTCAAAGCCGTAGCCTGACATCTGGTAGGCCCAGTAGTTACGGCCGCCCGACTTAATCAATCCGAGCGGCAGCATGTAGCGAACGCCTGCCCGGTCACAATAGGTGATGCGTGCGCGCAGATTGAACGAACGTTTTCCTTTCGGGTCGACGGTCATCCAGCCGTTCGCAGATGTAACGAGGCCGCATCCTCGATCCTCGGAACCTGGTGGATACAGGCGGACCGCTTCGATGTAATAAACGGTCCAGCCCTCCTCGTCCATCGGAGCGCCGTACATCGCTTCGATACGTGGAACGAATCGCCGCCGCTCCACTTTGCTGAATGGATGTTTCCATTCGGTAAACGACGCCGCCGCGCGTTCCTCCGCTTCGTCGAACCCAACGGTGATCTCGCGCGCGGCCGCGCTCCACTCGGGACTGTCGAGCGTCAGGACGCGAATCGGATCGACTCGTTGCTCACCTGAGACCGCGAGGCCGTCCTTCGGATACGGCTCGACCATCGCATCTGGAAGCTCCTCGGCGGATTTGTAATCGGTCGGAAGACCGACCCGCTTGTGGCACATGATGACCTGGAGCAGCGACGCTTTTTCGGATTGCACGTGCAGAGTGCCGCGTCCAACGCCGTTCGACCATGCGGTGAGCTGTGAGACCGGTCCCGGTTTTCCCCACCATGCGCGGGGAATTTCAGCCAGCGTGGATGGCGAGTCCTTCGCGTCGAGATCCATCGGCCAGGGTGCGCTCCAGTTCTTGCCGTCGAACGCAGCGAAAGGAATGACGACACCGTCGCGGCGGAGCGCGCCCAGCAGAAACGGTGCGGCATCGTCGGCGCCGGACATCGGAGAGAGAGGCGCTGCGAGCAGAACCAGTAGCAGCCAGATACGCGCGGGGGACCGCATCCCCGCACAGTATTAGCACAAAGGGGCCTCGACAAGGCCCCGAGCAGCGTCGAAGGGCCTGCCCTGAGCGGAGTCGAAGGGCCTGCCCTGAGCGGAGTCGAAGGGCCTGCCCTGAGCGGAGTCGAAGGGCCTGCCCTGAGCGGCGTCGAAGGGCCTGCCTTGAGCGGCGTCGAAGGGCCTGCCCTGAGCGGCGTCGAAGGGCCTGCCCTGAGCGGCGTCGAAGGGCCTGCCCTGAGCGGCGTCGAAGGGCCTGCCCCGAGCAGCGTCGAAGGGCCTGCCCTGAGCGGAGTCGAAGGGAGTTACCGCCGGTCGAGAACCTCGCGAACCTTCGCGAGCAGATCGTCGCGGGAAAAGGGTTTCGCGAGAAAGTCCGAGGTCAGGTCCGTGGCGGCGGTGCCGGGGTACCCGGACACGCAGAGGAGCTTGAGCGTACGGCGTCGTGCGCGGAGGTGCTGCGCGAGCTCGATTCCCCCCATGTAAGGCATCCGGATGTCGGTCAGCAGCAGGTCGATGGCGTCTCCGTGCTGATCGAACACTCGGAGCGCCTCCTGTCCGTTGCGCGCTTCGTAGACGCGGTAACCAGCCCGCGCGAGCGCGTGCGCAAACAATTGGCGCACTGCGGGCTCGTCCTCTACGAGCAGGATTGTCTCGCGCGCCGGGATCGGTGCAGCGCCGGTGTCGCGCGCGACGTCGTGCCGACTGGGTGTGCCGAACATTTCCCTCCTCCGATGGGACTGCGGCGTCGCTGCAAGATTGCGTCCGGAACAAGTCCGGGCAATTTGACGCGGTTGCCGTTCAGCCGCGTGCGGATCGGACGCACATGGCGTGCGGGGTGTGCGAGTCCGCTCATCCCGATTTGTTCTCCGCGCGCGCTTCGGCCTTGGCCTTGGCTTCCGATTCGGCTCGTTCACGCCTCAGTCCCGCCTGCCGCTCGAGTGCACGCTCGATCGTCCAGCACAGCAGCGCCCATGACAAACCGATCAACCAGCCCGCGATGACGTCCGTCGGGTAGTGTACGCCGATGTAGATGCGGGAGAGACCCACAAGTACCGTCGCGAGTGCGGCGACCGCAATGCAGTAGATCTTGGTGAGTCGCCGGTGCGCAAAACGCATCATGAGCGCACCGAGCGTCAGGTACACGGCCGCCGACTGGAGCGCGTGGCCGCTTGGAAAGCTCAGGGACATGGCCTCCCGCAGATGCGGGACGACCTCGGGTCTCTGCCGCTGAAAGAGCTGCTTCAGGGCGCCGTTCAGAAACCACCCGCCGAGGCTCGCGGAAAGGACGATGACGGCGCGCCGCCACAGTCCCTGGAGCACGAGAAACCCGGCGACGCCGACGACGGCAAGTCCGAGGACGGTTGCGCTGCCGAGCGCGGTGATGTCGAGCGCGGCGCTCAACATCCAGCGCGGTCCTTTGGGTTGTGCGAGGTCAGCCGGGTCGCGCAGCGCCAGGAGGATGGCACGATCGAACTGCAGCGTCTCCCCTTCGAGCACTTCACTCGCGAGCTTGCTGATGACGAGCAGCAGGAGGAGGAACGCGATCCCCGTGACGAGCAGCGTCAGTTCCCACCGATCACGCGGTTTGAGCCGGCCGAGCCAGCGGCGCCAGCCCGCCTCACGCCGCGCGGAGGCCAATCACCTTACCTCGCCGGCCGCCGCCTTGACCGCGCGCACCATCAGCACAGGGATTTCGACGTTGTGCCGGACGCGATCCGCCGTGCTGCCACGGAGTAGATCGTTGAGGAACCGATGGCCGTGCGTGGACATGGCAATCAGGTCCACCGATTCGTCGGCGGCCACCTTGACGAGCTGCGTCGCCGGGTCGCCCATCGCAAGCCGCGCGCGCGTCCGGAAGCCGCGGCTCGTCATCTCGTCGCAGAGGCGCGCGAGGTACTCGCGGTCGTCCCGGATCTCCTCGGACTCGCGCAGTTTCAGCTCGTCATAGGCACGGGCCGCCCAGCCGTCAGCGACGTGCACGAGCAGCAGCGCCGCGCCCGTCATCCGGGCGAGCTGCTCCACGTGTGCGAGCACCGCCCGATCCGCATCCGAATGTTCGATCGCGACGAGGATGTGGTTGTACATAGGGCCTCGCGGTTCGCGGCTTGTCCGCCTAGCTTAAGCGAAGGCGGACTTGATCAGACAAAGGTCGAAAACAAGAGCCACGCGTTCAGACCGGCGATCAAGACTGCGACAGGCCACGCGAGCGCGCGCATCCAGACCGGGGCGACGAGCGAGCCCATCTTGCGCTTGTCGCCGGTGAACTGGACCAGCGGAAACACGGCAAACGAGAGCTGCAGGCTCAGCACGACCTGGCTCAGCACCAGCAGCGATGCAACGCCACGTTCGCCGTAGAAATACACCGTGATCAGCGCGGGTACGATCGCGATGAGCCGCGTGATGAGCCGCCGCAGCCAGGGCCGCAGCCGGATGTTCAGGAATCCTTCCATGACGATCTTGCCCGCGAGGGTGCCCGTGAGCGTCGCGTTCTGACCCGAGAACAGGAGTGCGACCGCGAACAACGTGCTGGCAAGCGACGTCCCGAGCAGGGGCGCCAGCAGCAGGTACGCGTCGGAGATGTCCGCGACGTCCTGATGTCCGGTCGTGTGGAACGTGGCCGCCGCCATGACGAGAATCGCGCCGTTGAGAAACAGCGCGAACATGAGGGCGACGGTCGAGTCGATCGTCGCGAACCGGATCGCTTCCCGCTTGCTCTCGGATGTGTCCTGATACTTGCGCGTCTGGATGATCGACGAATGCAGATACAGGTTGTGCGGCATCACGGTCGCACCGAGGATGCTGACCGCGATGTAGAGCATCGCCGGATCTCGCACGATCGCGGACTGAGGGATGAAGCCGCGCATGATGCCCCCGACGTCCGGCTGCGCGAACCACAGCTGGATGGCAAAGCATCCCGCAATCCCCAGAATGAGCGCGACGACCAGCGCCTCCACGTAGCGGAATTGATACTGCTGGAGATAGAGAACGAGCAGCACGTCCAGCGAAGTCAGGCAAACACCCCACATGAGCGGTAGATGAAACAGGAGGTTGAGCGCGATCGCCGACCCAATCACCTCCGCGAGGTCGCATGCCGCAATCGCCACTTCGCAGAGCAGCCAGAGCATGATCGTCGCAGGCCGCGAATAATGGTCCCGGCATGCCTGTGCGAGATCGCGGCCGCTGGCGATCCCCAGCCGCGCGGCCAATGCCTGCAGCAGGATGGCCATCAGATTGGAGAGCATGATCACGCTGAGAAGCGTGTAGCCGTATTTGGATCCGCCTGCGAGGTCCGTTGCCCAGTTGCCAGGGTCCATGTACCCGACGGCAACGAGGTATCCGGGACCCGCGAAGGCAAAGAGCTTCTTCCAGAAACCTCCAGTGAGCGGGACGGGGATGGACCCGTGAACTTCGGGAAGGCTCACCGTGGAGGGCGGGTGACGCCAGCCATCAACGCGCAGGCCTCCGCCCCCCGCCGGTTCTCGCGTGGACATATCTTCTACGTTACACGACCCGTAACCCTTTACTGAAACGGAAAGGTAGCGCGTGGAATTTCGCGGTCTGGCCGACGTTTTCGGGGGCACGCCGATTGCCTTTGGTTCCGCGACCCATGCGTCGAATTGTTTCGGCCGGCCTGAAGGTCGGCCCTACCGTTGCCATTCTGTTGTGCGCCGCCGTCGGCGCATTCGCGCAGGAACCCACACAGCCGCCTCCACCGGCGGACTCTATTCCGACGACCGGCCCACTGCCCGCGCAGATCGAGCTCAACTTGATCAATCTGCCGACGACGCAGTCGAGCGCACGGCATAAG
>JBKPTT010000022.1:0-8886 GCA_046735635.1 Acidobacteriota bacterium
ATAGGGTGCGACCGTGCCCGCGGCCAGACACGCGCCCGCGAGCGAGAGCGAGACATCGCGGTGCCAGCGGCGGGAGCTATCGGTCACCTTCCAACCGCCCGAGGCGAACATCGCGGTGCGGAGCGAGCGCAGCTCGCCGAGCAGGCGCTCGTGGCATGGAATGGTGAGGCTCTGATCGTGGAGCCGGCCAGAGAGGGCGCCCCAGAGCTTCATGTTCGATTCCGCGGTGGCGCGAAACTCTTCCACGAGGAGCGAGAGATTCGGGTGGGCGCGGGCGTAGCCCATCACGCTCCCGGCCTCGGCGCCGCCATCCACGAGCACCTTGCGGAGGTTCCGGAACCGCGTCGGCAGCTCGCGACTACGTACGCAGCGTAACGGTGTGCAGGTCATTTCGCTGAATTTCCTCTGCGCGACGCACCAGCTCGTCCTCGTTGTCTTGGGCACGTATGAAACGGCCGGACAGTGCGTCGGCTCTTCCCGAGACCAGAAACAGCAGCATCTGGGCGCAGCGTTCGATCGGCGTGTCTCGCCCCTGATTCAACAGGGCACGAAACATATCTCCAACCTCCCTCGGGACGTCGGGTGACTCGGTCAAGCCCGCCAGCATCGACGTGCGCACGGCACCAGGGTGAAAGGCAAACACCGCAATCCCGTGCGCCCTTGTATCCTCCGCCAGGATCTTCGTCCACTGCGTCACCGCCGCTTTGGTGGCGCAATAGGCGCCCATTCTTGGCAGTCGGTTGAACCCGGCGCCACTGGAGACGTTCACGATCCAGCCCCGCCTACGCGCCACCATGCCGGCCAACACTTCGCGCGCACACCGGAAGGACCCCAGCACGTTGACTTCGAAGGTGCGCCACCAGTCCGCCGGATCGGCCTGCCAGTCGTAGCCCAGGGGCCCCACGACACCGGCGCTGTTCACCAATATGTTGATTGGCCCGAGTTGCGACTCCGTGCTGCTCACGACCCGTGTGACTGCATCTGGCGCGGTCACATCGCCGGGGATGGCGAGCGCGCGCCCCCCACCGCGCTCGACCAGCTCAGTAGTCTCTGCCAACGGCTCCGCTCTTCGTCCAGTCACGGCCACTCGGGCTCCAGCCTTGGCCAGTGCGAGCGCAAAGGCGCGGCCCAGACCGTCGCCTCCCCCCGTCACGAGCGCAACCTGCCCAGTCAGGTCGACCTGCGTGTTGCTAGGGTTAGTGCTCAATGTATGCGCCTCCTCCGTGCGCGGGTCGCCGCCGGCGCCTAACGCCCGCGCTCAGCGAGCGGGGCGAGCAAATGGAATCAGGCTGGGTTCCCCCGGCCTGGCACTCCGCCGAGCTAGCGGTCTTGCAGCGAGGCCGGACATTAGATTGTCAGGCCTGCCGACGCCGCCTGACTCAGACGTGTGCTGCCCAAGCATAAGTATCTGGACCGAGATATTACGGGGTGCCGCCCCATCCCCGCCCTGACTGCGTCGACGCACGCCTCCAAATTACCCGCTCCCGTTGACTTGACGCTCAACCCCCGTGTGGTCTACGATCCCACTGGCTTATCAGCCCCCGGTCCGTCTGGCCCAAGGGAGGGAGCGGTGTCCTCTAAACGGGTCCGAGGCAATGCCAGCTCCGTACCGATTCAGATGAATCAAGTGGCCGGGGCTTGGGCCATTGTGCTCGTCCTGATTCTGTTGCCCGTCATCGCCTTCGCAGTCCTACCCGATCAGACGTGGGTTCCGGCGATCTATGACGGAGCTGATGGTGACGACGTGGTTGCCCTCGTCACGGAGACCGCCGCATCCCAAGGCGACAACACGCACCGACCGTGGCCTCCGGCCGCGTCCTCGGAAGGCGTGCTGATGCGAGACGGCGCAACATGCGAGAATTCACCAACGCTCCGAACATCTCGGGGTCCGCCCCCGCCTCACCCACACATCTACCGGGCCCTCTACAGCTCGCTTAGAAACTCTGCCTGCCGGCCATCTCTTTCCCTCAGTTGTCTTCGCCCTTGCAAATCAGCTTTCGGTCGCCGAGCCCCACCATGGATTATCGCCATCGCTGCGCGCCAACATCTACCCCGACGCTTCGAAGGGACTTCCTCGGTAATTCCTGACCGGTTCGATTTCCGGCGTGGGGGCGGCCGGCCCGGGAGCATGCTCGATGCCGGTGGAGGCCACCCCAGGCGCGGTACCCGCGTTTGGGCGTTCCATCCGTGGGTCCTCTTCTACACAGGCTCGCTACTTACGGGCCTCGAGTATCAGGTTGAACGGCGTCTCCGTGGCGCGCCGGAAGCGGCCGAAGCCCGCTTTCGCAAACACCTCACGCAGCTGCGCCTCGCCGGCCTGGGCGCCCAGGCCCAGTCCGACCTCCTGCGACAGCGAGTTCGGGGTGCAGATCATGCTAGATGCGGCGTAATAGAGACGCCCGACCAGCGTCGAGTTTTCCGCCAGGCTGGCGCCCGCGAACGGCTCGACAAGGAGCACGGATCCATCGTCGTTCAGGGCTCGGTTGGCGTGCTGAGCGGCCCCCACCGGATCCCCCATGTCGTGCAGGCAGTCGAAGAAGCAGATCAGATCGAAGCCTCGCTCCGTGTACCCCTTGGCAGTGGCCGCGGTGAAGGTTACGCGATCGCTCACCTTGGCCTCGCCAGCGCGCTTGCGCGCGGTCTCGATCGAGGGCGCATGGAAGTCGAAGCCGATGAAGCGAGACCTGGGATAGGCGTTCGCCATGACGATGGTCGCGGCGCCGTGGCCGCAGCCGACATCGCCCACCTTGACTCCGGCCTTAAGCTTATCGACCACGCCTTCGAGGGCCGGCAGCCACGTCGTGGTGAGATGCGCCTGGTATCCGGGCCGAAAGAACTTCTCCACCCCATGGAACATGCGGTGATGGTGCTCACCCCATGGAAAGGCACCGTCGCCGCGAAACGCCGCGAGGAGCTTGTCGAGGTCCGTAAAGCACGCGGCGACGACGCTCTGACCCGGCGCCACGAAGAAGGGAGAGTCCTCATTGGCCAATGCCATGGCTTGCTCGGGCGGGAGGCGGTAAACACCGTTTGTCGCTTCCACGTACCCGGCCGCCGCATTGGCGTTCAGCCACTCGCGCACCAGTCGCGGATGGCAGCGGGCCCGTTTCGCCAGCTCTTCGGCCGAGACCTCCTCGTGATCGGCCATCGCCTTGTAGAGTCCCAGCTCGTCACCGAGCAGGACTATCGCCATCATCCAGGCCCCGCCCATATCGCTGACCACCTTGCCCATGAACTCGTGGAGCTTCGCCTCGTTCATGTCTCCCTCCGCGTCGGCATCGATTCGGTGAAGTGCGTAGGCTCGGGTGCCGGGTCGCTCGTCTGCGCCACGCCCCGGGCACCGGCGCATCTCCTATGGAAGCGGGCGAGCGTTTCAGATCCGTCGCGGAAACGGCTGAGGGAACCCGTTTCTCGCGATACGACGCGAAGTTATACGACCCTTGAGCGCCCCCGGCCATGCTGCAGTTGAATCTCACGCTGCTTGGGGGCTTCCAGGCCCGCCTCGGCTCCGGTTCTGTCCTCCGTTTGCGGACGCGGCATGCACAGGCCCTGGCGGCTTATCTCGCCCTTCCATCCGGCCGGGCCCACCCACGCGACAAACTCGCGGCCCTCCTCTGGGGCCATCTCGCCCAGGACGAGGCAAGAAGTCGGCTTCGCCAAGCGCTGTTCGCCATCCGAAGAACTCTCGCCTCTGCCCACCTCTCCTGCGTCAGCACGGACGGGGACACCCTGGTTCTCGATCCTTGCGGGGTCGAGGTGGACGCTCTCGTCTTCGAGGAGTTAGTGCGGGAAGGGTCGCCAGACGCCCTGGAACGGGCGGCGACCCTGTATCAAGGCGACCTCCTGCAGGGCCTGCCCGCCCAGGGACCGCATCCATCCGCCTTCGAGGAATGGCTCGCGGGGGAACGGGAACGCTTCAGGGAACTGGCGCTCGAAACCCTCGCCAAGCTCGTCAACATCCAGCGCGCGGCGGGATCTCCGGAGCGCGCGCTGGCCACCGCCCTCCGGCTTCTGGCTCTCGATCCCCTCCAGGAGGCCGCCCATCGGACGGCCATGCGCCTTCAGGTGCAGCTCGGACGGCGCACCGCTGCGCTCCGGCAGTACCAGGCCTGCGTGAGCCTGCTCCGACGGGAAATGACCATCGAGCCGGAAGAGGAAACCCGCCAACTCTACCGCGACATCCTTCGCCGCCGACCCATTGTCGCGCCCAGCAAGCCTGGCCCGGTCTCCGGAGGATGGCCAGCAGCCCGCTCACCGTCTGACGACGTTCCCCTGGTCGGCCGGGAACTCGAGACCGACCGCCTGCGCGCCGGGCTCGCCGGGGCGTCGAGTGGGTCGTGTCAGGTGGCGCTGCTGGTTGGGGAGACTGGAATCGGCAAGAGCCGCCTCATGGCCGAGCTCGTCGCGGACGCCCGTGCAGCCAACGCCAAACGGAGGTCCCGGCCGATTCGCGTGCTGCTAGGACGCTGTCATGACGGCGAGCAGATCGTGGCCTTCGGTTTGTGGATCGACGCGTTCCGGGGGGCCGGGCTGCCCGAGGACCGCCTCCTGCTTGACCGCCTGGGACCAATCTGGCGCGCGGAACTGGTTCGCTTGCTCCCGGAACTAGGGGGACCCGAGGTCTCGGCCCCTGCGGACCCACCAGACGCCCCGAGGCTCTTCGCGGGAGTCCGACACCTCATCGCGTGTCTCACCGAACAGTCTCCGGTCGTGGTCATCCTTGAGGATCTCCATTGGGCCGACGAGATGAGTCTGCGCCTGCTGCAGTTCCTCGTCCGCCGAGTGTTGGGACTGCCGCTGCTCCTCGTCGCCACTGCGCGTGAGGAGGAGCTGCCGGACCTGCCCGTCTTGCGCCAGACTCTCGAGAGCGTCGAGGGCGAGCCGCACGTGGAGCGGGTGCGGGTGGCGCCGCTCTCTCGCCCCGCCACCGTCCAGCTTGTACGCGCTCTGTCGAGCACGACGACCGGGACCCCGGCGCTGGAGCAAGTCGGCGAGGAGGTGTGGCGCACGAGCCAGGGGAACCCCTTCGTCGTCGTTGAGACGATCCGCGCGCTCCAGCAGGGCATCTCGCTGGCAGGGTCAGGGGCGTTGACGATCGTCGAACGTGTGCGACGGGTGATCGGCAGACGGCTCGATCGGCTGAGTGAGGTGGCACGAGACGTTGCCGCAGTCGGCGCCGTCCTCGGGCGCAGCTTCGAGTTCAGCCTCGCGCACCGCGCGGTGGCACGTGACGAGCCGGCAACTGCCGCCGGCGTGGAAGAGCTCGTGCGCTGTCAGGTCCTGCATGAGGTGGAGGGCGGCCTAGATTTCGTCCATGAGCGGGTCCGGGGCGTCGTCTACGCGGAGCTCTCGGGCCCGCGTCGCCAGCTGCTTCATCGGCGGGTCGCCGAGGCCTTCGAGGCGCTGTATCGCTCTGACCTCAACCCCCATCTCGTGACCCTGGGCATCCACTATTGGGAAGGCGAAGTCTGGGACAAGGCGGCGCACTATCTTCATCTGGCCGGAGCGCAGGCCGTCATCCAGTCAGCCTATCGCGAGGCGATGGAGCGGCTGGAGCGGTCGCGGCGCGCGATCGAGCATCTGCCTCGGACTTCCACCACGCTCAAGTTGGCGGTTGACGTGCGGCTAGAGCTCTATCATGCGCTGGTGCCCCTCGGCGAGCCTCGGCGGATCGCCGGATACCTTGAGGAGGCGCGGGGGCTTGCCGGTGAGCTCAACGACGCCGTTCGCCTGGGATGGGTCTCGGCGTACACGACGAATTGCGCGTGGCTGACGGGCGAGCACCGGCGAGCCGTCGAGGCGGGCGAGGAGGCGCTGGCCATCGCCGCGACTCTCGAGCACCCCGCCCTCAGGTTCGTTGGACGCTTCTACCTCGGCCAGGTCAGGCGTTTCCGGGGCGAGTACCGCGAGGCGGCTCATCTCTTGCGGCAGAACGTGGCGATCCTGGACGGCGCCGCGCCACCGGCCGGTGTCCGGCTGCCCGGCGTCCCAGGGGTTCTCTCGCGGGCCTGGCTCGCGTGGAACCTGGCCGATCTAGGTGAGTTCGACGAGGCCGTCCTCCGGGGCGAGGAAGCGCTGCGCGAGGCCGAGATGGCCGACCACGCGTTCAGCCTCGCCGACGCGTACCGGGCGCTTGGCTGCGTGTATGCCCTCCGTGATGACGTAGGCGCTGCGGTGGGCGTGCTCGAACGCGGTGTGACCCTGTGCACGCGGCGAAAGCTCGGCCTCTGGCTTCCCTCCATGGGGGCGGCGCTCGGTTACGCGTACTCGCTCGCCGGTCGATCCGGCGACGGCACGGCCTCGCTGGAGGCGGCGGTGCGCGAGGCGGAGACGCACGGGATCGTCGCCGGGCACGCTATTCGGCTCGCCTGGCTTGCCGAGGCCTTGCTCGCCTCGAACCGGCTCGAGGAGGCCGAAGAAGTGGCCCGGCGCGCCATCACCCTCGCCAGTGAACGCGGAGAGCGCGGCCACGAGGCGTGGGCGCTCCGCGCGTTGGCGGAGGTTCTCGCCACCCGCGCCGGGCCACCGGCGGAGGCGTCGTATCACCGGGCGCTAGGTCTGGCCGACGCGCTCAGCATGGCGCCCCTGGCGGCGCACTGCCGGCTCGGCCTGGGGCGCGCGCTCCGCCAGGCGGGCGCTCTCACCGAGGCCCGCGAAGCGCTCGGTGCCGCGTCCGTGGAATTCGCCACGCTCGGTATGTCGCGTCTAGCCCAGCTCGCCTCGCGCGAGCTCGAGGCGTGGAACTGAGGACTTGCACACACACGATCTCTTAGCGCGTGACACCGAATCATCGTTCTATCGCGCACGGACGGCGTCATGGTTCTCCTGTTCATCGGCCCGTTGGTTGCGGGCCCCCGCAACAACCGAAATCGCACTGGGCGGGATCACCGCCAAGATGTTATCCGACAACGGCACCCGACAACCCGGCTCAGAAGCGGCCGCTGGTCGAGCCAGCCCTGGAGGACCTGCTTTCCCCACTCGGCGACCTCGGACGCGACCGTGGCGTGGGCGTGCTGAAACCGGCGTGACGCCCCCTCGAGGACGTCGTCGAGCGGACCGGGCCCGCAGTGTCCGCGAAATAACGAGACCTGTCTAATTCTAGTCAGGCTCCCCGACCAAGGAGGGCGCATGGTCCAGACCGGCAGCGCACAGGACATCAAGGTAACCCTCCTCGGAACAGGGACCCCCGTGCCGGCCATGAATCGATTCGGCCCGAGCATCCTAGTCGAAGCCGGCGGGCAGACATTCCTCTTCGACGCCGGCCGGGGTGCCATGCAGCGCCTTGCCCAGCTCAGGGTTCGCTGGCAGGACGTCGATGGCCTATTCCTGACACACCTTCATTCGGATCACGTGGTTGGCTTTCCCGATCTCTGGTTGACAGGCTGGCTTGTAGGCTCGGGTCGCGACAGGCCGCTCCTTGTCCGGGGGCCAAGGGGAACGAAAAGGATGATGTCGCATCTCGAGCAGGCCTAAGACTTCGACATCCGGATCCGACTGTATGACGATCGGACTGCGCCCGACGGCGCCGTTATCCTCGCCGAGGACATGAATGAGGGAGTCGTCTTCGAGAACAGTGGATTGACGATCACGGCATTCGAGGTTGATCACACGCCGGTCAGGCCAGCGTTCGGCTTCCGCGTGGACTACGGCGGTCGCTCTGTTGTGCTCTCTGGCGACACTCGCGTCTCAGAGAATCTCATTCGACACGCTCAGGGGGCCGATCTCCTCGTCCACGAGGTGGCCTCACCCGAATCATTTCAACGGGCGGGAGTCAGTCCCGACGAACGAGCCAAGCAGGTGATCGCGCACCACGTGACTCCAGAACAAGCTGGAGAGGTCTTCGCCAAGACAAAGCCAAGACTCGCGGTGTATTCGCACATCGTCCAGGCTGACGCGTCTGAACAAGATCTGATACCGCCGACGCGACGGACGTACTCAGGAGCCGTGGAGGTCGGCGAGGATCTCATGGTGATCCTAGTGGGAGAGACAGTCGAAGTTCGCCGACCGGGCCGCTCCTTGCACTAAGGTGTCGCCCAGCGGCGGCTGCCGGCGTTCAACCGGAGCCTAACAACATCGTGGAGCCGACCGGCCCAGAACGGCCGGTCGCTCACGATAATCGTTGGCCATCGCTGAGGACACAGCTTTGACGCAGGTACAGAAGGTGTTCCTGGTACTTCTGGATATCAGCGGATACACCCGATTCATCAAGTTCCATAAGATAAGCCTGATCCATGCCGAGCGGATCATTGATGAGCTACTCGAGCGAGTAATTGCCGAAGCTCATCCACCGCTCGTCTTGCAAGAGCTTGAAGGCGATGCCGTCTACTTCTACGCAATCTCGGATGGCACCCGAGAAATGGCGCGGGAAGTCATCACCCAAGTAAAACGCGGTCTCGCCGCTTTCAAAGAAAGAGAAGCCGCACTTATCAGTGAATGCGGTATCTGCCTGTGCGAGGCCTGCAAAGCAGTGGGTCGTCTCGCGATGAAAGCAGTCGTACACCACGGTGAGGCGGTCTTTACGCAGGTCCGGCAGTTCTCCAAGGTTTCCGGGGAAGACGTGATTCTTGCGCATCGCCTACTGAAGGCCCCCATTGAGCGGAGGGAATATATCCTTGTGACTGAGAGCATGGAAGCGCTGCTCGGCAATCTTGATGGCAGGGCCGCGGAACCTCGAACCGAGAACTGTGGTGAACTGGGCCAAGTCAATATCAATGTGTACTATCCATCGCAAAACGAATCACAGGTCGTGCCATCAAAGGTATCGTTTCGTTCGAAACTGAAGATGTTTCTGAAGGTAGAGCGGCACCTTCTGAAACGACTTCTCGCTCCAGCGTCGAAGCGCTACGAAAATCTCGAAGCGGCACAAAAGCCGGAATAGGCGATGGC
>JBKPTT010000023.1:0-36357 GCA_046735635.1 Acidobacteriota bacterium
CCGGACGACAGTCGCGGCGTCGTCTGCGCTGCGGGTCAAGGTGGTCGCGCGGCCAAGACCAAGAGCCGGCAGGAGCTCTGCGGCAAAGGGCTGCACGAGCGCAACCAGCTTCCACAGGCCGACGATGAGCGCCATCGCGACAACGCCGCCGGCGAACTGCCAGACGCGCGACCACGCGGCCCAGCCTCGTGCCGGCGCGACCTGCGGCTGCGCGGCCGCCGCCGCGAGCACGCGCGGCAAGAGCGATCGCGGTGCGCGGGGCGTCGGAAGCCGCTTCAGTTCGGCGTCGACAAACTGCTCGAGGTCAATGGGGTTCATACGAGCCTGTCATCACCCGCTTCAATGCCTCGCGGCCGCGATGAATATCCGTTTTGACCTTCGCAAGCGAGATCCCCAAAGTCGCAGCGATCTCCTTGTAAGTCATGTCCTCGAAGTGAAAGAGCACGAGCGGCACCCGCTGATGGTCCGGGAGCGCCTGGACCGCGCCCTCGAGCCGCGCTTGCTGCAAACCTCGCTCGGCGGAGTCGGCGGCAGGCAGCGTGTCCTCGAAGCGGGCGCCGTCAGGCCGATCCAGCTCGCTGAAGAACTGCCACCGCGCCCGATAGCGCGCGAGATGGTTCAGGCACAAATTCGTCGTGACCGTCTTGAGCCAGCCCGGCGCTGTAGGGCTCGTCGCGATCGTCTCGAAGCGCTCGAACGCGCGCAGGAATACCGTCTGGGCGATGTCTTCTGCTTCGGCGGCGTTGGCCAGTAGCCGGACCGCCGTCGCAAAAACCATGTCCTGGTATTCGCGGACGAACGCCTCGAAGCGATCCGAATCGGCCATCTCGGGTGGGCCCGCCGTCCTTAGCTGGTAGGCCGGGGTCTGAAGACCCCGGCCCCACCGAACCTGGTAGGCCGGGCTCCTCAGATCCGGGCCCCACCGAACCTGGTAGGCCGGGCTCTTGAGACCCGGGCCCCACCGAACCTGGTAGGCCGGGGGCTTGAGACCCCGGCCCCACCGGATATCAGCGAAGGTGCCGGCCGCCACCTGCCACTCGGGTGACTAACCCCGCAGCGGGCGCAAAGTTTCGGGAAAAGGACGTTATTTGTCGGTGGTGCGCTTCGGCCGCATATTAGCCGGGAGCACGCGCTTGCGCAGCCGGATATTGTGCGGCGTCACTTCGACCAGCTCGTCGTCGTTGATGAACTCGATGGCCTGTTCGAGGCCGAGCGTGCGTGGCGGGATGAGGCGAACGGCCTCGTCGGCGGTCGAGGCGCGCATGTTGGTCTGCTTCTTTTCCTTCGTGATGTTCACGTCCATGTCGGAGGCGCGCGCGTTCTCGCCGACGATCATGCCTTCGTACACGGCTTCGCCTGGTTCGACGAACATCTCGCCGCGTTCCTGCAGGTTCCAGATGGCGTACGCCGTCGCGACCCCTGGGCGATCGGCCACCAGCGCGCCCGTTGCGCGTGCGGGAATCGCGCCGTGCCACGGTTCCCACCCGGCGAACAGGTGGTTCATGATCCCCGTCCCCTTCGTCTCGGTGAGAAACTGCGACCGGAAACCAATCAAGCCGCGCGCCGGGATTCGAAATTCGAGCCGCACTCGGCCGCTTCCGTGATTCACCATTTTCGTCATCGTGCCGCGGCGCGTGCCCACCTGCGCGATGACGAGGCCCTGGAATTCCTCGGCGACGTCGATCACCAGCTCCTCAACAGGCTCGACGACCCGACCGTCGACCTCCTTCGTGACGATGTCGGGACGCGAGACCTGGAGCTCGTATCCCTCACGGCGCATCATCTCGATGAGGATCGAGAGCTGCAGCTCTCCACGTCCGAGGACCTTCATCTGCTCGGGCGTGTCGGTCGGCTCCACGCGGATCGACACGTTGCCCAGCAGCTCGCGATCGAGCCGATCCTTGATCTGCCGTGATGTGACGAACTGGCCGTCGCGTCCGGACATGGGGGACGTGTTGACACCGAAGATCATCGAGACGGTCGGCTCGTCGACCGCGATCACCGGCATCGGGACGGGATGTTCGGCATCGGCAATCGTTTCACCGATCGTGATGTCCTCGATTCCGGCGAGGCACACGATATCGCCGGCCGCGGCTTCGTCGATGTCCACGCGGCGAAGCCCCTCGAAGGCAAACAGTTTGGTGACCTTCGTCTGTTGGATCCGGCCGTCGAGCTTGCAGACGGCCACCTGGTCGCCGATCTTCACGCGCCCCTGGAATATGCGCCCGACCGCGATACGTCCGAGATAATCGCTCGAGTCGAGGTTCGCCACGAGCATCTGGAGCGGCGCCTGCAGGTCGCCGCGCGGAGGCGGAACGTAGTCCAGAATCGCGTCGAACAGCGGCCGCAGGTCGCGTCCGGCGTCGGCGGCTGAAAGGCTCGAGGTTCCCGCCCGCGCGCTCGTGTAGAGCACGGGGAAGTCGAGTTGCTCTTCGGCCGCGTCGAGATCGATGAACAGATCATAGATCTCGTTGAGCACCTCCTGGACGCGCGCGTCCGGGCGATCGATTTTGTTCATGACGACGATCGGCGTAAGCCGACGTTCGAGCGCCTTCCGCAGCACGAACCGCGTCTGCGGAAGCGGGCCCTCCGACGCGTCGACGAGCAAAAGCACGCCGTCGACCATCGCAAGCGTGCGCTCGACCTCCCCGCCAAAATCCGCATGGCCCGGCGTGTCGACGATGTTGATGAGGACGTTGTGGTAGTGGACGGCGGTGTTCTTCGCGAGGATCGTGATCCCCCGCTCCCGCTCGAGGTCGGTGTTGTCCATCGCCCGCTCGGCGACCCTCTCGTTCGCACGGAAAATGCCGCTCTGGTGCAGCAGCGCATCGACCAGCGTCGTTTTTCCATGATCGACATGGGCAATGATTGCCACGTTGCGCCGCAACGCGTTCGCAATCGTAGGAGGGGTCTTCTGGGCCAGGGGCATCTCTCCAGTATAAGGTGGGCGGGGTTCACCCTGAGCACCCTGCCCACCCAGCGGCCTGACTAGCGCTTAATCCACCATGTGACGCCGCCGTAGAGGCGCCAGTAGTTGGGGGCGAGATCGTTCGATTGGAACCGGCGCAGGTCGCCGCGCGCGAGGAAGTTCTGGGTCAGCGGGTATTTGACTCCGCCGCCGAAGTTGTAAGAAATCTCGGTGGCGGCCGGGGCGTACACGACGAGCGGGTCTGGATTCTTCACCGACCGACCGATGTGTTCGACGCCGAGGCCGAACGTGGCGTATGGCGTGACGTGGCGCGCGTCGAAGTGATACAGCACGTTGCCGCTGTAGTTCTGAACCGACGAGTCCACGTTCGGGTCTCCGCCTGCAACGTCGAACAGGTGCGAGAACTCCCCTTCGACGCCGATGTTCTTCGTCAGGTCATAGGCGACCCCGACGCCGACGCCGATACTGCCTCCGAGGTCTTCCGATGTGCCGAAACCGCCGCTGACGAATGGGGTAATCGTGACGGTGTTTGCCTCGGCGACCGACTGGGCCGAGGCCCCACGGGCCTGAACGGACGAAACGACGAGAGCGACGCAAAACAGACGAATCATCAACTGCATTCAACCTCCTGCACCGACGGCGCGCCCCGAAGGGGCAACTGACAGCACCACAGACCGTTAGACGGAATACCCGACCTGGTAGCTTCGCAAATGTGGGGCCGGTTGCGGGCGGCGATCAACTTTGAGTGACCGGGCTGCGTCATATTGATGACATGGGCCGCCAAAGCTTTCGCTGCGGCGGACTGGAGCGCGTGACATCGCCTGATACGGACCTCATCGCCCGTGCGGCCTCGGGAGACGCCGCTGCGTTTCAGGCGCTCGTCGAGCGGCACAGATCGATGGTGTATCGCGTCGCGTATCAATTCGCCGGCAATCATCACGACGCGGAAGACATCGCGCAGGACGTCTTCATCAAGGTGTACCGATCGCTCGACCGCTTCCGGCAGGACGCGCAGTTGAGCTCGTGGATGTACCGCATCGTGATGAATGCCTGCATCGACCACCGCCGCCGCCACCAGAGTGCCGGCGCGGCGCCGTTCGGGGACGAGGCCGAACAAAGGATGTTGAATACGGCGGAAGAATCTCCAGGGCCCGAGGAGCGGGCGTACGCCGGGGAACTCGGGCAGGTGCTCGAATCAGAAATTGCACGGCTGCCGAAAGGGCAACGGATCGTGTTCGTCATGCGTCATCATCAAGGCATGAAGCTCTGCGAGATCGCCGATGCGCTGGGGCTGGCTGAGGGGACGGTCAAGCGGCAACTGCACGCGGCGGTCCACCGGCTGCGCCAGGCGCTCTCGCAGGCGAATGTGACGGCGGGGGAACGCGCGTGAGCCGCTGCGACGTTCAGTCGGCCGGCAACATCGAGCTGTATTTCTACGGCGAGCTCGATGCAACCGCGCGCGCGTCGATCGAGGCGCACCTGCAGCGCTGCGGCGAGTGCACGCACGCGCTCGAGGAATTGCGGTTGATTCGCGACGCGCTTGCAACCCGTCCCGACGTATCGGCACCCGAGTCCGGCGACTGGTCTTCGTTCATGGCTCGGCTCGACAGCTCCATACGGATGGAGCGCGGCACGCGCACCGTCGAAACGTTGGCGGCGCCGCCGCCGCGGCCACGGTACGTGTCCTATCTCGCGATGGCGGCGCTGCTGACGCTGGTGACGGCGAGCGTCACCGTGGCGTTGCGATCGCGTCATGGTGAACCGGCGCCGTCTGATTCGTCCGTGGCTCACGTGCCCAAAGTCCCACCCGCCATTTCGAAGGTCCCGCCGGAGAATCCCACGGCGGATTTCGAGGCGCTGAGCGAAGAGCATTTCGAGCGATCGAAGCTCGTTGTCCTTGGTCTCGCGACGAAGGATCCGGCCGACGAGCACGCACTGGACTGGGCCTACGAGCGTGAACTCGCGTCATCGCTCCTCGACGACACGCGGATGTACCGCCTTGCCGCGGAGGACCGAGGGCTGACCAACATCGCGGGGGTCATGCGCGATCTCGAGCTCGTGCTGCTTCAGACATCGATGACCGACGAAAAGGATCCCGGTGCGCTGCGCCGGATCCAGCGCGTGATCCAGAAGCGCGATCTGCTGGAAAAGATGGATGCGGTTGCCGCGCCGCCTGCGGCGCGTTCGACAGGGACGAAGGGTATATGAGACGACGATTCGACATTGCGTTCGTGCTTGCGCTGCTGCTCGCGCCGCAGGTCTTGATGGCCAAGCCGGTTGAATCGAAGCGGATGGAACGCGCCAAAGACCTGATCGCCGACGAGCAGTGGGTACGTGCGATCGATGAGCTGAAGGCAGCCGCGGCCGACCCGAAAGAGCCGAACAAGGACGAAGCGCTGTTCTGGCTGGCGCACAGCGAGAATCAGGCGCGGGACGACAAAGCGGCCATCGAGACCATCAGCCGCCTCGAGCGTGATTTTCCTGCGAGCCGCTGGGTGAAACCGGCGCGATCGCTGAGGATCGAGATCGCGCAGCATCTCGAGCGGGCCGACGTGCTTTGGTATACGGCGGTCGCCCCTGCACCGGCTCCGCCGGCCGTGCTGCGTGTTCCGCCCGTCGCCACGCCGGCACCCCCAGCGCCACCCCCGTCGACAGTGCGGCCGTCGCCGCCGGTCGCCACCGTGCCACCGGCCGCCATCGTGCCGCCGGCCGCCACCGTGCCGCCGACCCCCTTCCCTCCGCCGCCTCCCATGTGGGTCCCCGAAGGATTCGCTCCCGACACGGACCTGCGGATTCTCGCGATGTCGAGCTTGATGCGGACCGATGCGGCGAAGGTGATTCCGATGCTCCGCGAGATCGCGCTCGACGCCGGCGATGCGGGCGAGGCGCGCCGCGCGCTGTTCGTGCTTGCTCAGTCGGGCCGGCCCGACGCACGCTCGACAGTTGTGGAGGTTGCGAAGACGGGACCGGAACCGGTGCGGCTGGCGGCCGTCCGTGAGCTCGGGCGAATCGGCGGCCCGACCGTCGCGAACGACCTGCTTCAGGTGTATTCGACCGGTAACGAGCGCGTGAAGTACCAGGTTGTGACCTCGCTCTCGCGCCGCGACGCGGCGCCGGTCTTGTACCGAATCGCCGAATCGGAAAAGGACCCGCGGCTCCGCGACGTCGCCATCGTGTCGCTCGGCGATGCCGGCGGCCGCGCGCAGCTGTTCACGTTGTATGGGACCGCGCCGCGGGACGCGAAGCGCGCGATCGTGATTGGCCTGTTCAATGCCAAAGCAGAAGACGAGCTGATTAGCATCGCGGACCGCGAGCGCGACCGCGCGATCCGCGGCGAAGTGATCGCACGTCTGCGTCTCCTGGGTACTCCCAAGGCAATGGCCTACCTCGAGACGCACCGGTAATCCGAAAACGCTTACGAATCCCGAAGCGTCCTTCGGGACGGTCGTCTCGGCAAACCTCTGAGCGCCGGGTAGTTCAAGGCACTCGACAATTGGCCTCCGGTTCGCAATGATGCGTCCGGAATGTCTCCGACCCCTCTTCCGGAGCCCACGCCCGAGGCGCGCCGCCGCGTCCTTGTGGTCTTCGTCAACACGATAATCGCGCTCGTCGGCGGCGGCCTCACAACACTGCTCGGCGCCTTCGCGCTCCGCCCGCCCGCCGGTGCCAGAGGCGGACGATGGGTGCGCGCGGGCACGACCGACGATCTGAAGCCCGACGAACCCGTGCCGCGGGTGCTCGCGATTTCGCGAGTCGACGGCTGGTACCGCGAGCGCGCCCGCGAGACGGTCTTTCTCGTGTGGGACGGCGAGAAGAACATTCGCGCGATGTCTGCGACGTGCACGCACCTGGGCTGTCAGGTGCAGTGGGATGCGAAGGGCAAGAAATTCCGCTGCCCGTGCCACGGAGGCGTGTACGCAGCCGATGGACGGGTGCTCGAAGGTCCCCCGCCGCGGCCGCTCGATGTCGTCGAGGCGCGCATCGATCCGGACGCCTCGGTGCTGGTGCGGTTGTGACGCGGCTCGTCGAGTGGCTCCAGGCGCGTACGGGCTATCGCGACGCCGCGCACGTCATGCTGGACGAGCCCCTGCCGCCTGGGACGGGATGGTTCTTCACCCTCGGCAGCGTGCTCCTCGCGCTGCTGTCGTTTCAGCTCTTGAGCGGCGCGTTTCTGACGCTCTACTACGCCGCGACGCCCGATCACGCCTACGACAGTGTCCGCTACATCACCAGTTTCGGCGCAGGGCGCATCGTGCGCGGCATTCATCATTACGGCGCGAGCTTCATCATCGTCGCCTCGGTGGCGCACCTTCTGCGCGTCGTCGCGTTCGGATCGTACAAGCCGCCTCGAGAGGTGACGTGGCTGTCGGGACTCGTGCTCCTCGGATTGATCCTGGCGTTTTCGCTGACGGGCTACCTGCTGCCGTGGGATCAACGCGCGTACTGGGCGACCGTCGTCACGATCAACATTTCGAAGCTGACTCCCGTCGCCGGTGAGATCGTCGCAGGGGTGCTGCGAGGCGGCGCGGCGATCGGCGCGCTCACGCTGACCCGCTGGTACGGCGTGCACGTCATCTTTCTGCCGGCCGCACTCGGTCTCCTCGTCGTCTTCCACCTGGTGCTGATGCGCCGCCAAGGTATCTCCGGACCTGTACGCGCGAGGCAGGGAGTAGCGTCGAGGTTTTATCCGACGCAGGCTGCGCGCGACCTCACCGTCGTGCTCGTCGTCCTCCTCGTGCTCGCCGCTTTTGCGTGGAAGGGCCCGCCGCCGCTCGAGGGACCGGCGGACCCGACCGACGCGAGCTACATTCCGCGCCCCGAGTGGTACTTCCTCGGCCTCTTCCAGCTGCTGAAGTACTTCCCGGGGAGGTGGGAAGTCGTGGGCGCGATGGTTGTGCCGGGGCTCCTGGCCGGATTTCTCGCGCTGCTCCCGTGGATCGATCGCGCTCCCGATCGGCAGCCTCGCAACCGCCGAATCGTGCTCGCCGCCGTGTTCGTCGGATTCGCCGGCGTCGTGACGCTGACCGCACTCGGCTGGAGGGACCGCCCGGTGTCGGGCGCATCGGCCGACGCGTGGAGCGTCCGCGAGATCGGCGGACGCATGTTCGTGCAGAAGCACAACTGCGTCCGATGCCACTCGGAAACCGGGATGGCGGACCCGCTCGAAGGTCTTCCGTCCTCCCGAGGGCCGGAGTGGATCGCGGGTCACATCGCCGATCCGGAAATGATCGCTCCGGGGCTTCGCGAGGCGCCGGCCGTCATTCATGAACGCGAAGCCGCCGCGATGGTTGCGTACGCGCGGCGTGCCTCGCGATCGCGATATCCGGGATATCCGGCGCACACCGAGGCGGCGTCGATGATTTTCGCGCGGTACTGCATCGGGTGTCACAAGATCGAGGGGGACGGTGGAACCGAAGGCCCCGATCTCACGCACGAGGGGTCGAAGCACGACGTCGCGACGCTGCGGAAATGGATCTACGATCCCGAAGAGGTCGATCCCAAGGCGGACATGCCCTCGTTCGGAGATCGGCTGACGAGCGAGCAGCTGGATACGATCTCTGCTTACCTCGCCGCTCGGAAGTGACAGTATGATGCACTGAGTGTCAGGCAATCCGCTGCAGGACGGACTGCGTCTCGAGCCGACGCCAGGTCCGACCACACTCGTCATCTTCGGCGCCTCCGGCGATCTCACACGCCGCAAGCTCCTTCCCGCGATCTACAACCTCTCCCGCGGCCAACGGCTGCCCGCGCGGTTCTCGGTCATCGGCGTCTCGCGGGATGACATGGGCGATGACGCGTTCCGGGAGGTCTTCCGCAAGAGCATCGCAGAGCTGGCGGGCGTGAAAGGGGACGATCCAGTTGCCGCGTCGGTTGCGGGGCGGATGTATTACATGGGCGGCGACTTCAAGAATCCGGAGACGTTTCAGCGGCTGAAAGCGAAGCTCGCCGAGATCGAGACGGGGGGCGCGCTGTTCTACCTCGCGATTCCGCCGTCCACCTATGCGACGGTCGTCGAGCAGCTTGGGGCGGCCGGCCTCTCACGCGGCAGCTCTCCGGAACAGTGGCGCCGCGTCATTGTTGAAAAGCCGTTCGGGACCGATCTCTCGACGGCGCAGGAACTCAACCGGATCATCCATCAACATTTCGACGAACAGCAGGTGTTCCGCATCGATCATTACCTCGGCAAGGAGACCGTGCAGAACCTGCTCGTGTTCCGGTTCGCGAACGGAATGTTCGAGCCAATCTGGAACCGGCGGTACATCGATCACGTGCAGATCACCGCGGCAGAGACCGTTGGGGTCGAGCGCCGCGCGTCCTATTACGAAGGAGCGGGCGCGCTGCGCGACATGGTGCAGAACCATCTCATGCAGCTCCTCGCGCTCGTCGCGATGGAGCCGCCCATCGCATTCAGCGCAGACGGCGTTCGCGATCGAAAGCTGGACGCGCTGCTCGCGGCGCAGCCGCTCATCGACGATCACCCGGGCACCCAGAACGTCGTTCGTGCGCAGTACGGTTCGGGCTGGGTTGAAGGCCGCGAGGTGCCGGCATACCGATCCGACACAGGCGTGGATCCCGCGTCCACGACGGAAACATTCGTCGCCATGCGCATGCAGCTCGATAGCTGGCGGTGGGCCGGCGTCCCGTTCTACCTGCGCACCGGCAAGCGGATGCCGAAGCGGACGACGGAGATCGCGATCCAGCTGCGGCGGCCGCCGCTCGAAATCTTCAAGCGAGTGACGCCGACTCCCGTGGCGCCGAACCTGCTGATTATCAACGTTCAACCGGATGAGGGGATATCGGTCCGCTTCGAAGCGAAGCTTCCAGCCACGCGGATGCAGCTTGCACCAGTGATGATGAACTTCCGCTACGGCGCCGCGTTCGGCGGCCCGGTTCCGGAGGCGTACGAGACGCTCTTGCTCGACTCGATGCTTGGCGACCCGACGCTCTTCGCGCGGCACGACTTCGTCGAGGTCTCGTGGGCTTTGATCACACCGGTGCACGAAAAATGGCACGACGAGAAAGTGTCGGATCTGCCGTTGTACGAGTCGGGGGAATGGGGCCCCCCCGAGGCTGACGCTCTGATCGCCCGCGACAATCGCCGGTGGAGGACGTTGTGAACCGTCCGGAGCCGGGCAATCTCCTCCCCGAAGGGCAGGAAGTCGCGTTCTCCGATATCGAATCGGCGCTGCAGAGCGCCGCGGGCGATGCCGAGCGGCGGTTTGCGGGAATCGCGCGCACGGCCACGCTCGTGATCGCCGGCACGGCGGAGCGGCTCGTCGAAGCGGCGCAGGCGCTGAGCGAGCTGACCGACATCGGTGTGAGAGCCGTGCTGATTTCCTACGGCGATCGAGCGGAGCCATCCGTACGCGTCTCGCACCATGCGGTCGCGCTCGAGGGGCTGCGGCCCGAGTACCTCAACAACGCCGTCGCAGCGCTGCGCCTCTCCAGCCTGCCGACGTTCGTTTGGTGGCGAGGCGGCGCGACGAGCACGCTCGAAGGACTCGCGGGCCTTGCCGATCGGTTGGTGCTCGACGCGCTCGACCCGACGGACGCATGGGCACAGGTCGCCGTCCTCGCGGAGAAAACGGCAGTGAGCGATCTCCGCTGGGCGCGCCTGACGCGCTGGCGCGCGTTGATGGCGCACCTCTTCGACCTGCCCGACGTGCTCGCCGCCGCGTCGCGTCTGCGGTCGCTTCGTATCGAAGGGTCCGACCGGTACACGGCGAAGCTTTTTGCGGGGTGGCTGGCGTCGACGCTGCGATGGCCGCGCGGCCAGTCGTACGACTTCCGCGAAAAGTCAGGCGGCGCTCCGGTTGAGACCGTCGCGCTCGGGGACGGGTCGCCGGACCTCGTGCTCCACCTCACGTCGACGCGCAAATGTGTCGAAACAGCCGCGCGCGTGAACGGCGTCGGTCTCGCGTCGCGCATCGTCTCGCTCGGCGATCAGCTGCCCGCCGAGCTGCTCGGCGAGGAACTTCGAATCAGGGCGCGGGATCTCGCGTTCGAACGCGCGGTCGCCGCCTCGAAGGGAATGCGATGAGCGCATCGAATTTCGGCATCGTCGGACTCGGCACCATGGGCCGCAACCTCGCCCTGAACATCGAGTCGCACGGCTACCAGGTTGCGGTGTGGAATCTCGAGACCGAGTGGGTCGATCAGTTTCTTGGCGCGCATTCCGGCGCGAAGTTCACGGGCACGAAGACCTTCGAGGAGTTCGCGACCGCGCTCGAGCGACCCCGCCGAATCATGATGATGATTCCGGCTGGAAAGCCGGTCGATCAAACGATCGACAAGCTGAAGCCGCTACTGCAGGCCGGCGACGTCCTCATCGACGGCGGGAACTCGTGGTTCGAGGATACGCGCCGCCGCGAAGCCGCGCTCCGTCCGAGCGGCATCCATTTCGTCGGGTGCGGTGTGTCGGGCGGCGAAGAGGGGGCGCGCTTCGGTCCCTCGCTGATGCCTGGCGGCCCAGCGGAGACGTGGCCGATCGTCCGCGACGTCCTCGAGTCGATCGCGGCGCGCACCGAAGCGGGGCCATGCGTCACGCACGTCGGCCCGGATGGCGCCGGCCATTTCGTGAAGATGGTCCACAACGGCATCGAATACGGCGACATGCAGCTCATCGCCGAGTCCTGGGACGTGATGCGCCGTGGCCTCGGGATGACTGCGCCGGAAACCGCCGACGTGTTCGACGAGTGGAACCGCGGCCCGCTCGAATCTTTTCTGACCGAGCTCACCGCGAAGGTGTGCCGGACGTTGGACAAGGAAACGGGGCAGCCGCTTGTCGACGTCGTGCTCGACAAGGCAGGGCAGAAGGGTACAGGAAAATGGACCGCACAAGTTGCGCTCGATTTGGCGGTCGCGATACCGACGATTGCCGCGGCAATCGACGCCCGCGGGCTGTCGAGCATGAAGGAGGAGCGCGTTGCCGCATCGGCAAAGATCGCCGGTCCTGACGCGCGCCGCGCGTTCGCGCCGACGGCGCGGGCGACCATCCTTTCGGACCTGCGCGATGCGCTCTACGCAGCACGCATCTGCGCCTACGCACAGGGTATGGCGTTGATCCGTGCGGGATCCGAGCAGTACAACTGGAACGTCAACCTCGCCGAGATGGGCCGCATATGGAAAGGTGGCTGCATCATCCGCGCGAAGCTCCTCGATCCGGTTCGGCACGCGTTCGCCGGCCAGCCGGCGCTCCGTAACCTGCTGCTCGATCCCACGTTGTCGAAGGGAATCGAGGACGCGCAGACGGGTTGGCGGCGCACTGTGGCGCGCGCCGCCGACGCGGGCCTCCCGATGCTCTCACACGCGACCGCCCTCGGGTACTTCGACTCCTACCGCACCTCCCGTTTGCCGCAAAGCCTGACGCAAGCGCAGCGCGACGCGTTCGGCGCGCACACGTACGAGCGCGTCGACCGACCGGGCAAGGCGGTTCACAGCGAGTGGTGATGTGATTGCTCATCACGCGACGGCGCTGAACCTGTCGAGTCTCGTCGAACAGCAGGCGCTGCTCATGCCCGACCGCGTCGCGGTGTCGTGCGGCGAACGCCATGTCACGTACGAGGAGTTGAACGCTTCTGCTTCGCAGGTTGCCGGCGGTCTGGCCGCCATGGGCATCGGCGCCGGCGACCACGTCGCGCTGTCGTGTCCGAACCTCCCGTGGTTTCCAATCGCCTACTTCGGCATTTTGAAGGCGGGCGCGGTCGTCGTTCCGTTGAACGTCCTTCTGAAGCCGCGCGAGATCGCCTATCACCTGAAAGACAGCCGGTCGAAAGCGTTGATCGTGTTCGAAGGCGTGCCGGATCTGCCCATGGCGCAGATGGCGCGCGCCGCTTGCGACGAGGCTCGATGCGACAACCTCGTCGTGATGACGATGGATCCGACCTCGCCGGCGCCGGTGTCGAACGCTCGGACTCTGACGCACGTGATGCGCGGCCAGCCGGCACAGTTCGAGACCCGACGGCGGCGCCCGGACGACACGGCCGTGATCCTCTACACGTCGGGTACGACCGGGCATCCGAAAGGCGCCGAGCTCACGCACGCGAACATGCTCGTGAACGCCATCGCGAGCCACGACATGCTCGTTCCGGGTCGCGAAGGAGGACTCAAACAGGATGTCGCGCTGGTCACGCTGCCACTGTTTCACTCGACGGCCCAGACGTGCCAGATGAATTCCGGCTTCTACGGCGGCCACCGCCTCGTGCTGCTGCCGCGATTCGATCCGGCGTCCGTCCTCGAGACCATCGTCAAGGAAGGCGTCGCATTCTGGATCGGTGTTCCGACGATGTATTGGTCGTTGTTGGAGTACGCCTCGTCGGCGCGAGTGGACGTCTCGGCCGTAGCGAAGACGCTGCGCATCTGCATTTCCGGCGGCGCGCCGATGCCCGTCGAGGTGATGCGCCGGTTCGAGAGCACGTTTGGCGTCCGTGTGCTCGAGGGGTATGGCTTGTCCGAAACGGCGCCTGTCGTGTCGTTCAATCAACTGCACCGCCCGAGCAAACCCGGCACGGTGGGGCTGCCCATCTTCGGTGTCGACGTGCGATGCGTCGACGAATCGGGGCGGCCCGTGCCGTCAGGAGAGCGGGGCGAGGTCGTCGTGCGTGGGCCGAATGTCATGAAAGGCTATTTCAACAGGCCGGAGGCCACCGACGAAGCGACTCGAAACGGCTGGTTTCACACGGGGGATATCGGCGTGATCGACGCCGAGGGCTACTTGTCGATCGTCGATCGGAAAAAGGACATGATCTTGCGCGGCGGCTTCAACGTGTATCCGCGCGAGCTCGAAGAAGTCATCATCACGCACCCCGCGGTGTCGCTCGCGGCCGTCATCGGCGTGCCGCACGAGCGGCTCGGCGAAGAGGTGAAGGCGTTCATCGTTCGGAAGCCTGGTGCATCGGCAACGCGCGAGGAGATGCTCGCGTGGTTCCGGGAGCAGTTCGCCGCCTACAAGTATCCGCGTCTCGTCGAGTTCGTCGACAGCCTTCCCATTGGGCCGACCGGCAAGATTCTGAAGCGAGCACTGAAGAACCAACAGCCGAGTTAGCCGCGTGGCCGTAGCCTTGCATCTTTGAACGGTTATCGAATGAAACGAGGAGGACGCATGGCAAAGAGCGGAGATGTCATGACCCGCGAACCGGCATGCTGCGAAGCGACGGACTCTATCGTCCGCGCCGCGGAACTCATGAAAAGCGAAGACGTTGGCGCGATTCCGGTCGTGGAGTCGGCGGCAGGGCGCAAGCTCGTTGGGATCATCACGGATCGGGACATCGTGGTGAAAGTCGTCGCGGGCGGACGTGACGTTCGCACCGCTGTGGTGCGCGATGCCATGACGCAGAATCCCGTCACCGTGGGGGAGGACGATGACGCCAACCGCGCGGTTGCGGCCATGGCCGATCGCAAAGTGCGGCGTATTCCGGTCGTCGACGGAAATGGCACGCTTCGCGGCATCATCGCGCAGGCAGACGTCGCTACCCGGCTGCACCGCGACAAGACGACGGGGGATCTCGTCGAAGCGATTTCGGAGCCCGAATCCGTACGCAGATGAGCTGCCTTGAGCTCATCCATGTATCTTATTGCCTTTACGCGGGGGCGGCGTGTTGCTGCCCCTGTAATGGCTAAGATATAGTCGCTCCCGCATGGCTCTCGACCTGCCTCCGTCCCACCACCGCGCCACGGGTCTCGTCGACGTTCTGGATCGCGTTCTCGACAAGGGCCTCGTGATCGCGGGGGACATAAAGGTGTCGTTGGCGGAAGTGGAGCTGCTTACGATTCGGATCCGACTGCTCGTCTGTTCTCTCGACAAGGCACAGGAAATCGGGCTCGATTGGTGGCGATACGATCGCGACTTGTCACCGGGCAACCAACGGAGTGCGATAGCGGATCACGAGGCGCTGCGCGCGCAGATCCAACAGCTTGAACGGAAGGTCGAAGCATTGACGGCCGCAACCGCGCGTCGGGGACGCTGAACCCGGCCAGTGACTGCGGGAGAGCAGGGAGCTCAGCATGGCAGTTGAACGGCAGCAGGGCGGGACCAGTCTTATCGACGTCCTCGACCGCGTCCTGGACAAGGGCATCGTCATCGACGCCTGGGTGCGGGTTTCCCTGGTCGGGATTGACCTCATCACCGTCGAGGCGCGCGTCGTCGTCGCGTCCATCGATACGTATCTGAAGTACTCGGAGGCGGTGGGACAGGTCGCGCCGATCTCGCGTCCGCAGGCGGAGCTCACTGCGCACGACACGGTGCTCAAGGAGAACGCCGCGCTCCGCGCCGAACTGGCCGCTACGAAGAGCAGCCGGGCGGCTGCGCGCCGACGCAGCACCGAAGGATAATCCGTGCGCCGGTCCGCCACCGCCATGGCCGTGCAGCTGACCGGGGTCGACATGGAAGCGAAGCTCGCGCTGACCGAGTTTCTGCTGGCCACCAGCGACCTGCAGGTATCGGCACGCCGCGGCGTCGATTGGCTGGCGGCCCATGCGGGCGTCGAGCAGGCGCTCGTCGTCGTCGCCGATCCAGCGAGCCCGTCGCTGCTGCTCGTTGCCGAGCACGGGATCTCGTCGTCGGCCCTCGTCGACTTTTCGCTGTCGCGCGAAGACGAAGGGCACCCGCTCGTGCGCGCGATGGATCGGCCCGAGCCCACGTATTTCGATGGATCCGGCTCGGTCCGCGGACCGATTGAGGAGACGCCGTTCTTCGGAATTCCCCTGCGAGGCGAAGAGGACACCGCCTCAACGGGGCTGCTGCTCGTCAGCGTCCACGGTCCGGATCTTCAGCCGGACGTGGCGTGGGTCGGACGGATGCTGGGACGGCAGGTCTCGCGGCTGTTCACGCGTCACACGCTGGCCGAGACCCGCTTCGGACAGGAACGGATGCTGCTCTACAGCATCATCAACGCCGTCACCGATCCGATCCTGCTCACCGACACGGAAGGAAAGCTGATCATCGCGAACACGCACGCTGAGAAGCTGTTCGCCGCGCCCGAGGACGCGAGCGAAGGCTGGCGCCGCGCGGCGGGTCTCAACAACATGTTGTTTTCGGCCGCGCTGTCGACCAACGCGGTCGCGCAGACGGAACTGGCGCGGCGCGAGTTGTTGCTCGTCGATCCGCTCGAAGGTTCGGACCTGTTGTTCGAGCTGCTCAGCTCGCGTGCGACGGACGAGCGCCAGGGCACGTACGTCGTGTCCATTCTCCGCAACATCACCGACCTCGCGAGGGCAAAGGAAGAGATCGAGGAGAGCTACAGGACGCTGCGGCTCGCGCAGGCCGAAGTGCGGGACGAGCGGCATCGGCTCGACCTCATCATCGATTCGGTCGCGGATCCGATTCTCGTCACGGATCAAGAAGGGGACATCGTCCTGATGAACGAGCCGGCGGAGCGATTGTTCACCGCTCCCGCGTCGGCCGGGGATGCCGCGCTGCGGCACGTGCGTGCGAACGGCGCGCACCTGACGTCGTTCGTCTCGAACGTGCTCACGCGCGGCGGCGAACAGCGCTACCGAGGGGAAATCCAGCTCACCGATCCGATCACGGGGCGGCCGTCGCCGGTTGAAGGGCTCGCGGGGCAGATTCTGTCGGAGCAGGGCGAGTTGATGTGGGTCGTGACGATCCTGCACGACCTCACCGAAGCCATCGAAAAGGCCCGCCTGTACGAGCAGTTGAAGCAGGCGTCGGCGGAGCTCGAGCGCAAGGTTCAGGAAGCGACGGCGGAACTCGCGGATCAAAACGAGCTCCTCCGCCGCCAGCACATCGCGCTCGAGCAGGCCTCGGCGCTGAAATCGCAGTTCCTGGCGAACATGTCGCACGAGTTCAGGACGCCGTTGAACGCGATCCTCGGCTACACGCACATGCTGCTCAACGGCGTCACGGGGCCCGTATCGGAACCACAGCGAAAGAGCCTGACGCGGATCGACTCGAACTCGCGCCATCTGCTTGCGCTCATCAACGATATTCTGGACATCACGCGGATCGAGGCCGGGCGGATGCCGCTCAACCTCACCGCGTTCAGGATTCCGGAGCTCGTCGAAGAGGTCATGTCGGAGCTCGAGCCGATCATCAAGCGATCGAATCTGTCGGTCAGGGCCCACATGCCGCGGTCACTCCCCTCGCTCAAGAGCGACCGGCAGAAGGTGAAGCAGGTCGTTCTGAACCTCCTGAGCAACGCGCTCAAGTTCACGCCCTCAGGTTCGGTGACGATTGCGGCCTCGTACGACGGCAAGGGTCGCACCGTCGCCATCGCCGTGCAGGACACCGGCGTGGGGATCGCGTCGGACGACCAGGCCAAGGTGTTCGAGGACTTCCGTCAGCTCGATAGCTCGCCCGCCCGCGGGTACGGAGGCACCGGACTCGGCCTGTCCATTTGCCGACGCTTGTCCCAGATGCTCGGTGGAACGATTGACCTCGAGAGCGAGGTCGGGAAGGGTTCGACGTTCACGCTCCGGCTTCCCGCACGCCTGAGAAGACGATGAGCAAGGCTGAAGTGGACGAGGCGTTGGTGCTGGTCGTCGAGGACTACCAGGACGCGCGAGAGATGTACGCGGCGTACCTGCAGTTTTCCGGCTATCGTGTTGCTGAAGCGACCAACGGCGTCGAAGCGATTGAGAAGACGCTCGAGTTGCTTCCGGATATCATCCTGATGGATCTCGCGCTCCCCAAGATGGACGGGTGGGAGGCGACGCGGCGGCTGAAGTCGGACGAACGAACCAAACACATTCCGATCGTGGCGCTGACCGGACACGCGCTGGCCGGTCATGCGGAAGGCGCTCGTCAGGCGGGTTGCGATTCGTTCGTCACCAAGCCGTGTCTGCCGGACGCATTGGTCGCGGAGATCCGGAAGATGCTGGCGGCGAGAGCGCCGCAGGACCCCGACGAGAGCAGCAAGCAGGGAATTCGAAAGCCTGGACGGAGGCACTGACGCGACGGCGCGCAGGTTACCGATGGCGAAAACTCAGAGGAAAACGAAGCTGACGGTGAAATCGCCGGCGAAAATGGCGGGACGGTCCAAGAAGCCCGTCGGCGCCAACGCACCGCGAGATCGCGGCGGCCGTGCGGCCGCACCGTCGCCGGAGGCGCGCGGGAAGCTGGAACGCGTGAAAATGCCGGTGCCGGCAGCGAAGGCCGACCGCGCGGCGGAAGAAGTCAATGCCGGCCGGTATGTCTACTGCGTCATCCAGTCGGAGCGGGCGCTCAGCTTCGGCATGCTTGGTATCGGTCCCGAGCCGTCCGAGGTGCACACGGTGCATTACCGCGACATCGCGGCGGTGGTCTCCAACACGCCGATGGTCGTCCAGGACCCGACGCGGGACAACGTGCTCGCGCACCAGCGCGTGAACGAGACGGTCATGCAGCAGCACACCGTCATTCCGATGTCGTTCGGTACCGTATTCAAGACCGATGAGGACATCATCGAGCTGCTTCGCTCGGCGTACGACGCGTTTACCGACGTGTTGAACAAGATGCAGGACAAGTTCGAGTTCGGCTTGAAGGTGCTCTGGGATCGCGACCAGATCGTCCGCGAGATCGAGTCGGAGGATGAGGATATCCGGCGCCTGAAGGGAGAGATCTCGACGCAAAAAGGATCCACGTATTTCGCGCGCATGCAGTACGGCCGCTTGATCGATGCGGCGCTGCAGTCGCGGTCCGAACGCTACGTCAGCGAGATTTTCGAGGCCCTGCGGAACGTCTCGGTCGCCTCGCGCTCGAACAAGCCGATCGGGGACCGCATGATCATGAATGCCGCGTTTCTCGTCGCCCGCACGCTCGAACAAGCCTTCGACGCTCGCGTGAAAGACATCGGTCAACGCTACGACAAGCTGACGTTCAAGTACACCGGGCCGTGGCCGCCGTACAACTTCGTGAATATCCGCCTCAAACTCGAAAGGGCACATTAAGAATTGCTGATTTTCGATTGCTGATTGCTGATTGAAAGAATCGGCAATCGTCAATAAATCAGCGATCAGCAATCGAAAATCAGCAATTCCAATGTTTCTCCTGGACACGATGTTGATTGGCGGCATACGGTTCGTGCTCGACAAGATCGCGGCAGCCGTCGATACCGAGCTGAACGACGACAGCGCGCTTCGCGAGCAGCTGCTCGCCGCCCAGATGCGCGTCGAGCTCGGCGAACTGTCCCAGGAAGAGTTCGATCAGCTCGAGGCCGACATCCTCGCGCGGCTGCGCGAGATCCGCGATCGGAGGCAGGGTGCCGGCGCCGCAGCGCTCTCGCCGAGCGAGTACAAGATCACCGGCATTGACGCAACGTTCGAAGGAGACGAACACTAGCGTCGCTTACCGCTTCGTCGGGGGTAAGGGCGGCGTCGGCAAGACGACGTGTGCGGCTGGCATTGCTGTCGCGGCGTCGTTGTCGGGCCAACGGACGCTGGTGATCTCGACCGACCCGGCTCCCTCGCTCGGCGACGCGCTGAAGCGCCGCCTGTCCGGCAACCCCACCACCATCCCGCTGAGGCGTGGCCGCCTCGATGCGCTGGAAATCGACGCGAAGCGCGCCTTCGCCGGTTGGATTCGCTCTCGCCGTCCCATGCTGGAGCGCATCGCGCTCCGCGGCACGTGGCTCGATGAACAGGACGTCTCGAGGCTGCTCGGCCTCTCTCTGCCAGGGATCGACGAATTGGCCGCGCTCTTCGAAATCACCCGCCTCTCGGAAACCGCGGCGTACGACTTGATCGTCGTCGACACGGCGCCCACAGGCCACACGCTCCGCATGCTCACGATGCCGGAGACGCTCGGCGCCGTCGCTCAGGTATTCGATCGGATGCAGTCTCGGCACCGCGTCATAGTGGAGGCGCTCAGGGGACGATGGGTCGCCGATGCTGAGGATGCGCTCATCGAGCAGCTGGATCGGGACGCCCGGGCGTTGCAGTCGCTTTTGCGCGACAGCGCACGCACCCGGATGTCCTGGGTGACGCTCGCGGAGCCCATGTCCATCGAGGAGACGGCGGATGCGACCGCGCTGCTGGCATCGGCCGGCATGCCGATTGCCGAATTGATTGTGAATCGGATGACGGTCGCGCCGAGCCGCCCTTGCCCGCACTGCGATCGACGGATCGCACTTGAACGAAAGGGCATCGCGGATCTGGCGAGGCGGTTGCCATCTCTGCGTCTCGTCTCCGTATGCGCGCGATCGAGTGAGCCGGCCGGTACAGTCGCGCTTGCCGGCATCGGACGTGAGATCGCGGGCGCCGCATCTCCACAGATTCCGGCACGCACTGCGCCGAAGGGAAGGTGGCGATCGACTCTTTCGGTCGACGGTTCCGTGGACCTGACCTCGATCGTCGGCGGCGACGATATCCGACTCGTATTGTTCGGCGGCAAGGGCGGCGTCGGCAAAACAACTTCTGCAGCGGCGGCGTCGATGGCCGTTGCGCGCCAGTTGCCCACACGCCGCGTGATGCTCGTATCGACGGATCCTGCGCACTCGATCGCGGACGCATTCGGATGCGAGGTGTCGGGCACCCTTGCGCCGATCGCGGGCGCTCCCGCCAATCTCGAGGCTCGGGAAATCGACGCGGCCGCATTGTTCCGTGCATTGCGGCTGAGGTACACGCGAGCGATCGACACCGCTTTCGATCGACTCGGCGCATCGAACGGCCGAATTGGCGTAGACGCTTCGCACGATCGACGGGTGATGGAGGGACTCGTCGATCTGGCGCCTCCCGGGATCGACGAATTGGCCGCCATCATCGATGCCGCTGACGCAATCGACGCGGACCCGGCTGCGCTGTTAATCATGGACACGGCCCCGACAGGCCACGCGCTGCGTCTTCTGGAGATGCCCTCGCTCGTGCAGGAATGGACGAGGGCTTTGATGTCCATCGTTCTGAAGTACGAACCCGTTACCGGCATCGGTGAGCTCGGTTCGATGCTTCTCGAATTGTCGAAAGGACTCGGCCGCCTGCGTGCTCTCCTGATCGATCCCGGCCGCGCCGCCTTCATCGTTGTCACGCGCGCTGCGGCGCTGCCGACTGCCGAGACGTTGAGGCTCGTCTCGCGACTGCGGGAGATGAAGATTCATGTGCCGGCGATGGTCGTGAATGCGGTCGGACGCGGCACGTGCGCGGTCTGCCGGAAGGCCGCCGCCGCGGAGCAGAAACAGATCGCGAAGCTGCGGCGCCGGCTTCGGCCTCCCGTGACGACGATTCTTGCGCCGGCGGAGCTGCCGCCGCCGCACGGGCCGTCATCGTTCCGGAGGTGGCAGGAGCAGTGGCGTTCGTGAAACGCGAGCACCACGCGGCGCATGATGGGGCTGCGATATCATCGGTTCCGGCGATGGATGGGACTGCCACCTACGTCTACTGCGTCGCGCATGGGTTGCGGAAGCCGACGCTATCCCGCGCGCCGGCGGGCTTGCCTGAAGCGGCTGCGCCGCGGTTGCTCTCTGCGGGGAGCCCTCTCTGGATCGTCTGCGCGTCGGTGCCGCTTGCCACATACGGCCCCGGGGTTCTCGAGGCGACGCTGCGGGATCTCAATCGAGTGGGCGACATCGCGGTTGCCCACGAATCGGTCATCGAGCATCTCGCGGATCAGACGAGCGTGACCGTTGTGCCGATGAAGCTCTTCACGATGTTCTCGACCGACGACCGCGCCGTCGGCGAAATGCGGTCGCGCCGCCGGGAGATCCTTGCCGTGGTGAAGCACATCGCGGGCTGCGAGGAATGGGGTGTCCGGATCTCGCGCCGCGCGCCTCCGAACGTGCAACCCGACGCCGACGGCGAATGGCCGTCGTCGGGTGCAGCGTTTCTCGCGGCGAAGAAGCACGCGCGCGACACGGCGCGCAAGCGGCTTGTGGCCGCCGCCGAGTCAGCCGACGCGGCATACACGACGCTGTCCGCGATTTCGCGCGACGCCCGCCGGCGTGACGATGCGCCCGAAGGCGTCGCGCCGCCACTGCTCGATGCGGCCTTCCTCGTCCCCGCCGGCCGGCGCACGCGATTCAAGGCGGCGGCGCGAAGGCTTGCAGTCGCAGCCGCGAAGGCAGGCACCGAGGTGACGGTCACCGGCCCCTGGCCTGCGTACAATTTCGTTCAGCAGACGGCGCGGTCATGAGCCGCCGCAAGCCACAAGTATCGACGGTCCCGGCGGCGAAGCCGCCGAAACGGCGTCGCGCGCCTGCGCCGCCCCGGAAAGGCGAGCATCCGCTGCCGCCGAAGCGGCCGGCGGTGCCTCGTCCTCGTGTCGCACACATCATCGACGAAGGCGAAACGTCGCTGGTGGACGTTATCGACAACTTGCTGAACCGGGGCGTCGTGCTCACGGCGGACGTGATTCTTGCGCTCGCGAACGTCGACCTCGTGTACCTGCGTCTGTCGGCGCTGCTGTGCGCAGCCGACCGTGTCCGGCCGCGATAATGCCGTTCTACGTGTTTGCCATAACGAATGAGCCGGGGCCCCCGTTGCGATATGGACGTCGGCGCATTGATTTCATCGACATAGACGGTTTCCACGCAGCCGTGGAACGTGTCACGCGCAGACCTCCGGTGTCGGAAGCGGCGCTTCGATCGCAGCACGAGATCGTGAGCCTGCTCGCGGAATCGGTCGACGCGATCCTGCCGGCGCGCTTCGGAGCGCTGGTCGAGCGGGCAGAACTCGAAGCCCTCGTGGCGCGGCGGCGCGACCGAATTGCTCGCACGCTTGCCCTCGTCTCGGGGCGCGTCCAAATGACCGTGCGCACGTTCCGGTCTGATTCATCTGGCGGGTCGCCGGGCAACCGGCCGGTTCGGCCCAAACCAGTGAGTGGAACGGAGTATCTCGCCCAGCGGCGGGGCGCCCTGCGGCCGTTGGACGGTCCCGCGGCGTCTATCAGCGCGGCGCTGGCGCCGCTCGTGCGCGAGGAGCGCCGGTACCCTGGAGACGGGCGCGTCGAATGGACGTTGTACCACCTCGTCGACCGCATCACGCTGCCCGAATACGAGCGGGTGATGTCGGCATTTACGTCCGAGGCCGTGTCGGTCACAGGACCGTGGCCGCCGTTCGCCTTTGCGCCGGATCTATGGGAGTGAAACGCCGTCGCGAACGCGCCCGTCGGGTTTCCACACGCCGAACGCTCGGGACCCTGGAGGTCCAGGAAATCGAGTCGCTTCGCGCCGAGCTGAACAAGCTCGCGGCCGCTCCGCCGCCGCGGTGGAACGCCGATCCCGAAGACGTGCGCCGCTCCGTCGCGAAGTTGGTGCTGACACTCGTGGACTTCATCCGGCAGATTCTCGAACGGCAGGCCATCCGGCGGATGGAAGCGGAGACGCTTACCGCCGAAGAAACCGAAGCCATAGGGTTGGCCCTCATGCGGCTGGAGCAAACGATTCGAGACCTCGGTGCGCAGTTCGGGCTGCGACCCGAAGATCTCAATCTGGATCTCGGCCCGCTGGGGAAGGTGGTGTGAGGCGTGCGTGGCTGCGTCGTGCTCGCATTGGTCATCGCGGCAAGCGGCGCGACGCTGCTCGACGTCCAGGAGCGCCGGGCGATCGGCGCCCTCGCGGCGCACATCGCGGCCGGCTTCGACGAGATCGCCGCGTGTCAGTTGACGCCCGCCGGAGAGTTCATCGTGTTCGACCGGCGGGCGCATGCCGTGTTCACGATACCCCACGGCGCCGACGCGCCGAAAAAGATCGTCGAGATTGGCGCCGAGCCGGGTCGCATCATTTCGCCCATTGCGTTTGACTCCGCGGCCGACGGGTCGTTCGTGATCGCCGACACCCCGAGGGATCAGCAGCGCGTGCAGTTCTTCCTACCGAACGGCACGGCGATAGGCGGCTTCACGATGCCGGCGCGCGGCGCTCCGCAGATCACGATCGGCGGCATGTACTTGAGCGGCCTTGCGTCGCTCGAGTACACCGGGCAGACCGTCTTAATCAGCCAGCCAGAGAATGGCGCGCTCGTGATCGAGTATCTGATGACGGGCACGCCGCTCCGCAGCTTCGGCGATCTCCGTCCCACCGGTCAGGAAAAGGATCCCGCCGTCCACGCCGCGCTCAACGTCGGCATCATCCTGCTGAATCCCAAGGGCGGGTACTACTTCGTCTTCCTCTCCGGCGTACCGACATTTCGAAAGTACGACGCGACGGGGAAGCTCGTGTTCGAGCGATCTATCCAGGGGGTGGAAATGGACCCCTATGTCGGAAAATTGCCGACGTCCTGGCCGCGAACGCGCGGCAACATCCCGCTCGTTCCGGCAATCGTGCGCACGGCCGCCGTCGATCCCGACGGCAACCTGTGGATCGCTCTGGTCACTCCGTACACCTACGTCTACGACGACAAGGGAGACAAGGCGCGCATCGTGCAGTTCCGCTCCACGGGGATCGTCTCGCCGACACACCTCTTCTTCACCAAGGATCGAAAGGTCGTCGTCACGCCTGGTTGCTACACGTTCAACTCGGATTGAGCGAAGATCAGGCGACTAGTAGTGCGCGACGTCCTGAATCGCCTTGAGCACGTCGGGCGACTGCGGCAGGATGACTTCTTCGAGGATCGGACTGTAGGCCACGGGGGTGTCGAGCGCTGCGACCCGGCGGATCGGCGCGTCCAAGTGCTCGAACAGCTCCTCCGCAATCCGCGCGGCGAGCTCCGCACCGAAGCCGCACGTGAGCTGATCCTCATGTGCGATGACCACACGGTTCGTGTGCTTGACGGCGGCAGCGACGCCGTTCCAGTCCACCGGCGCGATCGATCGCAGATCGACGACCTTCACGCTGATCCCGTCCTTCTCGGCCTGCTGGGCGGCGAGCAGGGAGCGCTGAACGAGCGCGCCCCACGTGAAGACTACGACGTCGCTGCCTTCCCGGCGCACCGCGGACCTGCCGAACGGCACCATGTACTCGGCGCCCGGGTATTCCCCCTTGTTGTAGGTCTGGCGATAGAGGTGCTTGTGCTCGAGGAAGAGAACCGGATCGTCGCAGCGGATCGCGGTGCGGAGCAGCCCCGCAGCATCCTGCGCGTTCGATGGAAACACCACCCGGATGCCCGGGCAGTGCGCGAAGATGCTCTCTCCCGACTGGCTGTGGTACGGCGCACCGCCGCGCAGGTAGCCGCCGATAGCCGTCCTGATGACCATGGGACAGCTGAACGCGTTGTTCGACCGATAGCGGAGCATCGACATCTCGTCGCGCATCTGCATCATGGCCGGCCAGATGTAATCGAAGAACTGGATCTCGACAACCGGCTTCAACCCTCGCGTCGCCATACCGATCGCGCGGCCGATGATGCTCGCTTCCGCGAGCGGAGAGTTGAAGACCCGCGCGCCGCCGTACGCGCGCTGCAGGCCGTGCGTGACCTTGAACACGCCTCCTTTGCCGGGTACTTGACCGAGCGCGCTCTCGCGGCTGCAGTCCGCCACATCTTCACCGAACACGACGATCCGCGGATCGCGCGCCATCTCGTCCTTCAGCGTGCGGTTGATCGCGGCGACCATGGTGTCCGGTTTGCCCGTGTGCGCCGCCTCCGTGCTGAACGCGTCAGCCGTCGGGTCGACGTCGGGCGAGTAGACGTACAACGTCGCGGTGTCCGCGCTCGGCTTCGGCGCTTTCTTCGCCCGCTCCGCGGCGTCGTCCACTTCGGCATCCACGTGCCGCAGGATAGCGTCGAGATCCTGATCGCCGGCGAGCTCCTCCTGTCTCAGGAAGTTCGCCATTCGAACGATCGGATCGCGCTTGGCTTCCGAGGCGCGCTCGTCCGACGTCTTGTATAGTTTCTCGTCATCGGACAGCGAATGCGAGTACGGGCGGATCACCCGCGCGTGCACGAGCGCAGGCCCCTTCCGTGCGCGCGCGTAGGCCACCGCCTCGCTCATCGCGCGGTAGGATGCGATGAAGTCTGTGCCGTCGATGCTCTGAACGTGAAGCCCGGGAAACGACGCGACGAGCTTCGAGATGTCACCGCCGGCCGTCTGCACGTCGACGGGCGTCGAGATGGCGTAGCCGTTGTCCTCGACGACGATGACCATCGGCAGTTTTTCGAGGCAGGCGACGTTCAGCGATTCCCAGAATTCACCCTCGCTGGTCGTGCCGTCGCCAACCGACAGATACACGACTTCGTCGCGCTTGAAGCGGTCGGAGCGATCGTGGATGGCGCTGACGCGCTCGTACAGCAGACCCGCGTCGGCCGCGCCGATCGCCTGCAGGCATTGCGTGCCGGTCGGACTCGATTGCGAGACGATGTTGAGCCGCTTGTCCCCCCAGTGCGAGGGCATCTGCCGGCCGCCCGACGCCGGGTCGTCCTGTGCGCCCACGCCCGCGAGGAACATCTCGTAGGGGGTGACGCCCAGAACCAGGCACAGCGCGCGATCGCGGTAATACGGGTAGAACCAGTCGTAAGCGGCTTTCAGGTTCAGGCCGGCAGCGGTCAGCAACGCCTCGTGCCCGGCACCGCTGATTTGAAAGAAGATAAGGCTCTGGCCTTTGAGCTGGATTTCCTTGTCGTCGATCCGCCGCGACAGCACCATCGTGCGATATGCGGCGAGGAGCTGTTCGCGCGTGAGGCCTTCGTACGCCTCCGCGCGGCCGACACCAGCCCTTCTGCCGTTGCTGACAGCGGTTCCCTTCATGCGGCCAAACGCTACATTATAGCATCCGGGGTCTGGGCGCTTCCGAGGGCCCACGCCAGAAAGGACGGCTGTGACTTCGAACACGATCCGGCTTCATCGCTGGGATGAGATCGCGCTCGAGAAGGTGACCGAGATGATTTCGCGCAAGATCGTCACGGGCGAGCGCGAAATGGTCGCGCAGATCTACCTGAAAAAAGGGGCGCTCGTCCCGATGCATTCGCACGAGAGCGAGCAGATGACCTACGTGCTGCAGGGCGCGATGAAGTTTCTGATCGGCGGCGAAGAGATCACCGTTCGCGAAGGGGAGGTGCTGCACATTCCTTCATGGATCGAGCACCAGGCCGAGGCGCTCGACGACACGTTCGAGCTCGATCTGTTCAGCCCGATTCGACAGGACTGGCTGGATCACACCGATACGTATTTTCACAAGCCGGTCGACCGCTGACCCGCGCGATTCGCATGGCGTGCAGCCCGAGCAGGGCACAGTTGGCGGCCGCGAGCAGCACCGTCGCATCGATCACGGTGATGTTCCTCGATGGTGGCGGGAGCCCGCGGCCAAATCCGAAGAACAACCAGAGGTTCAAGGCGAAGACAGCGCTCACGCCGTAGAACACCGGCCGCAGACCGCGCAGCACGGCCGCGGCTCCCGCCAGCAGCGGGACCGCGAGGTACAGGTGATTCTCGTGCACCTGCACGCCGAGCACGAAGTACGCATGCACCACGAAGGCGGCGCAGGCGAGCAGGACAGCCAGGTCACGGGACCGGCGGCATTTCCACACGCCCCAGCACGCGGCGGCGAGAAGTGCCGCCGTCGCGACCGGCCGCGGATTCGGATAGCCGAGCGCGACGACGCGCGAAATGCCGAGAATGCGGACCGTCATCGTCCACGCGCCCCACACGCCGAGATCGTGTACGGCGTAGATGGCGCGCATGACGTAGGTAACGAGCCACCACAGATTCGCGGCGTCGGCGGACAGCATGTCATGCCGCAGAAGCGATCCGACGCCCTGCAGAAGATTCCGCCAGGCTCCCGCCAATGCGAATGGCGCAAGAACCAGCGCCGCCGCGATCGCCGCGCCCGCCGCTGTGAACCCGACTCCGCGCGCGCCGCGTGTCTGCCACGCCGCGAGGCCGACAACCGGCACGATGAACACGGCCTGCGCCTTGGTGAGGCACGCGATTGCGATCAACACACCGGCCTGGACCGCGGATCCAGAGCTGGCGGCAACAATGGCCGCGAGCGCGGGCAAAGCCATCAGCGCGTCGAGATAGCCGAGAACGGATCCAGCGAGAATCATCGCGGGGTTTGCCCAGAACGCCACGACTGCCCACTCCGCTACGGCCTCCCCGTGTATGCGTCGTATCGCGCGCCACAACACCAACGCCAGTGCGAGCTCCGCCGCGAGCGGGAGCGCCTTCATCGTCGCGCTCAGCCAGGGCGTGTCGCGGAAGGACGGCTCGGCGATCGAATAAAGCGTCCCGGCGATTGCCAGCTCGTATAACGCGATCGGCGGATAGTCCACGGTGGTGAACCGATCGCCCCAGCGCACGATGCCGCGTTCGGGAGGCGCGCCGCCGACGCCATACAAATGTGTGACGCCCTGGTGCAGCGCGCCGTAGCTCCAGGTCTTCCAGACGAACACGTCCTCGGTGCCCGGGAGCGGCAGCGCGACCGCGCGAAGTAGGAAACCGGCGATTAGTGCGGAGCGGAGGCGTGCGGGGATATCAGTGTACCTTGCGATCCCAGTCGGACCGCCCGCCGGAGTACACGTCGAACTTGCGGCGGAGGCGGTTCATCTTCCACTTCAGGTATCGGTATTTGAACTCTGCCGTGAATCCGCCCCGCCCACCCTTCAGGTAGAAGTACCCGAACACGATGCCCCCGAGGTGCGCCACGTGCGAGACGCCAGACGATCCCGGGCCCGTCGCGGCCAGGAACGACAGCGCCCCCATGATGAGGACGAAAAACTTCGCGGGAATCGGGAACAAGAGCAATATCAGGATGGGACGATCGGGAAAATACATCGCATACGCGACCAGCAATCCGAACAGCGCTCCGGACGCGCCGATTGTCGGGACTGCGTAACTCTGCGCTGTGGGTGCATAGGGCAGCAGCGCGACCAGAATGCTGGTCAACCCGGCCCCCACGCCCGTTATCGCGTAGTACTTCAGGAAGAATCTCGTTCCCCACATGCGTTCGAGGTCGACGCCAAACATCCAGATCCCGAGCATGTTGAACAGGATGTGAAGCGCTCCGCCGTGCAGGAACATGTACGTGACGGGCTGCCACAACCAGCGCCGCTCGATAACGTCACGCGGGACCAGGCCGAGGTAGGAAATGATCTGCGGAAACGCCAGCGAAGCCACGAACGCGGCTATGTTGGCCCAGATAATCCATTTCACGGCGGGCGTGACCGGACCTGGACCGAAAGCATACGTGACGGCGTGCGAGCGGGGATAGCGGGGCATCTCTGCGGGATCGAAAGAAACTATCGTACCACAGCGACGGCTACGTTCTCGTTTGGGGAACGACGACCTCCGAGGGCTGCGGCAGCGCCGCCGCGCCCGCGCGCGCCGGCAGCGGCAGCGCGCACGCCGCCGCGAGAAGCGGCATGACCGAGACACCGACGAGCGTGTGTTCAATGCCGACACGGTCGGCAATCATTCCCACAAATGGCACGCTCAACCCGCCGGTTCCCCACGCGAAGCCCATCATCAGCGACGACACCGTTGCCGCGCTGACCGGCGCCAGCGACTGGCCGAAGGTGACATTAACGGGGAGCGTAGACTGCAGGAACAGTCCACCAATGGCCAGCACGACCACGAACGCCCATCCCTGGAGGAACGGCGCCGCGAACAGGAATGGACAGGAGGCGACGAGCGACAGTGCGATCACACGCCGCGCACCGAAGCGATCGGCGGCAGGCCCGCCAAAAAACCCGCCGACACCGCTCGCAAACAGGTAGGCCGCGACCGACGCCCCGGCTTCGGCGACGGTCAACCCCCGGCGCGTCAGCATGACCGGAACGAACGTCGCGAAGGTCAGCGACGCGAGCGTTCGCAGCACCACTATGGCGTAGAGCAATCCAAGCGGCTTCGCGTACGGGCGGAGTGCGCCGAAGCCTCGATGGGTCGACGGGTGCAGCGGGATCGGCGGAACGCGGCGGACGAAGAAGGAAATGACCAGCAGTCCCGGAATCGCGAGCAGCGGCGTGCGCTCGATTCCGAAGTGCTGCGCGAACGGCGCGAACAGCAGCGGGCCGAGCGAGAAGCCGAGCGTGCCGCCCGTGATGTACACCGACATGGCAAAGCCGGGGCGCTCGCCGCCAAGGCGGTGCGCGAGTGCGGCCGCTGGAGGATGGAACGAGGCCGCGCCGAGGCCGCCTGTGAGAAGGATCGCCGCAAGCTCGTACTTCGTGCGCGCGAGACCGATGAGGCTGAGCAGCGTCACGGAAATGAAGGGGCCGCTGCGGATCAGCGTGCGCGGTCGCCACCGGTCGGCAATGTGACCGAATCCAACCTGGGCAACCGATGCCGCAATCTGAAAGAGCATCGTCAACGTGCCGGCAGCTGCCAGCGTCAATCCGAGTCGCGGGATGAGAACGGGCAGGAGCGGCGCGTAGATGTTCCCGTAGCCGTCCACCATCAGATGGGCGAACGACATCAGCAGAATCGTCGGATGGACCGGGAGGCGTCGAATCATGCGGCGGGACGAAGCCGCCGCAGCACGCGGCCGAACGCGTCGTCGAATTCGGCAATCCTGAGCACGCGAGCGGTACCGCCGAGCACGAGCATTCCGATTGCGATTGCTGCGCCTACGCGGATGCCCTTTACGGCCGTGCCGGCTCCCGGTGCGAGCCGTGTGAGCCCTTCGGCTCCGAGCTTCGCGGCGAGGCCCATTGCGAGCGACGCCGCGAGGATCTTCAGGAAGGCGACGGTCAGCCGGCGGCCGTCGAGTCCGCCCATCCGTCGCTGCAGCATCCACAGCAGCGTGCCGGCATTGAACAGCGCGGCGAGCGCCGTTCCAAGGGCGAGCCCCCGGTATCCCATCCACCGCACCAGCGTCAGGTTCAACAGCAGGTTGACCGCGACCGACAACACGCTCACCATCACCGGCGTACGGCTGTCGCGCAGCGAATAAAAACTCGGCGACACGATCTTGACGGCCGAATAACCAACCAGCCCCGGCGCATAGAACATCAACGCCGCCGCCGTCGACGCGGTGTCGTAGGGTGTGAATTTTCCGCGCTCGAGCAGCAGCGCGACGATCGGCCGCGCGAGAGCCATCAGCCCGATGGTCGCCGGCACGTTCAGCATCAGCATCATTCGCAGGGCACCCGAGACGGTTTCGCGCATTCCGGACTTGTCGTTGGCGGTCGCCCGCCGCGCGATCTCGGGCAATGCTGCCGTAGCAATCGCTACGCCGAAGAGTCCAATCGGCAAATACATCAGGCGAAACGCGTAGGTGAGCCAGGACACGGCGCCACGCTCCTGGCTCGTCGCGAGGTACGTGTTGACGAACACGTTGATCTGTACGGCCGCGAGCCCGAGCGTGCCGGGCAGCATCAGCCGAAGCACCTCACGCAGATCGGGGTCCCGGAAATCGACGATCGCCCGGTACCGGAAGCCCTCGCGGCGCAGCGCGGGCCACTGCAGCGCGACCTGGCCCAGGCCACCGAGAAGCGTGCCGACCGCGATTGCGGCGATCGGGGGTAGTCCGATTCTCGGCATCACGGGCACGAGCGTGAATGCGCAGAGAATCGTCGCGACATTGAACATCGCCGGGGACAATGCGGGGATGAAGAACCGCCGGAGCGAGTTCAGCATCCCCATCATGGCGACCGACGCGGCGACAGTCGTCAGAAACGGCAGCATCATTCGCGTCAGCTGCGTCGTCAATTCGAGCTCGCCGGGCGTGCGCGCGAAGTGCGGAGCGATCGCGTGCGTGATGGGAGACGCGAACAGGATGCCGATCCCCACGAGTGCGCCCGTGACGAGCACGAGCGCATTGATCACGAGGTTACCGAGGCGCCAGGCGGCCTCGCGCCCTCGCTCGGTGAGGGCGCGCGTGAACGTGGGAACGAAGGCAGCGGTGAGCGCCCCCTCCGCAAACAGATCCCGCAGCAGGTTGGGCACGCGGAACGCGACGTTGTACGCGTCCATCTCGTACCCGCTGCCGGCGCCGAAGAAGGCCGCGAGTACCATTTCGCGAGCGACCCCGAGCAGGCGGCTCGCCATCGTGGCGAGACTGATCAGGCCCGCAGAGCGCGCCAGCTTCACACTCATCGGTCGCTGGAGCGTACCACACGCACTCGCAGTGGCATGGAATCGTCCGCTTTCGGAACGAGCGGACATTCCGTGTGTCGGAAGTGGAACTCGGGGTACAAAAAAAGCCCCCGCGTAAGCCGCGGGGGCAAAGGAGGATGGATGAGAGGCTTGTGCGTGCCTTTCGAATGATTAGACGGACGACGAGATAAAAAAGTTTGGCGAGTCGTCAGCCTCCAAGCTTGCGGCGCACGGCCTCGCTGACGGCACGTCCATCCGCGCCACGTCCGGCGAGTGTGTTCATCACGGCTTTCATCACTTTTCCCAAGTCCTTCGCCGACGTCGCGCCCGTCTCGCGAACGGCGTCATCGACCGCCCTGTCTATTTCACCAGGGTCGAGCGGCGGCGGGAGGTACGTTTCGAGCGTCGCAATTTCCGCGATCTCTTTTGCTGCGAGCTCCGGGCGGCCACCCTTGGTGAATTGCTCGGCTGAGTCGCGACGTTGCTTGATCAGGGACGCGATCACCTGCTGAGCCTCCGTGTCATCGAGGGGACGTCCTTTTTCGACTTCACGGTTCATCAACGCCGCCTTCGCCATTCGAAGCGGCGCGAGCCGCGCCTGGTCCTTGCTGCGCATGGCCGAGGTCATGTCCTCGGTAATTTTCTGGATGAACGACATCGACGTTCCCTTCTAGTTATCTGGCGCCGCGGTGTCCGCGCGCGCTTCGCTGTAGATGGTCCAGTACTCGGCGGCGACTGCAGCCGGACGGAACTCGCGTTCGATCGTCTCGCGGGTGCCCGGCAGCGTGCGCCGCTTGTTCTGGAGGAAGTGCGTAATGGATTTCGCCATGGCAATCGGCTGTTCCCGCGGCACAATCGCGACGTCCGCCCCGAACACGCCGTTCAATTCGACGCCGCCGGGATTGTCGGTCGAGAGCACCGGCGTACCGGATGCGAGCGCTTCCACCGCGACGGTCGGGAGCGCCTCCAGAATCGACGGCAGCACGAAGAGGTCCGCCGCCGCACAATACCTGGCGATTGCCGTATTGTCCACGAGCCCCGTGAACGCGACGTGCCGCTCCACTCCCGCGGATCGGGCCGCGCCCTTCAGGTCCTCGAGCAACGGTCCGGTCCCGCAGACAACCAGCCGCGTGTCCGGATGAAAACGGATGACGTCGTTCATCGCTTCAAGAAGCGTCCGCTGGCTCGCGAGCGGATGGAGGCGCTTGACGTTGAGCAGCAGATGGCGGTTGGCGATCCCGAGCGCTGCGCGTTCGGCTGCCTGCGCGTGTTCGTCGTGCCACGTGAAGACATCGCTGACCGGCGGATGGACCACGCGCGCGTTGCGGCGGCGCAGTCCGATTTCGTGCGCGCGCGACATCAGTCCGTCGCTGTAGAAGGTGACGTAGGACGCCGCGTGATATGCGAGCGTGAAGAGATCGGGCCGCCCTCTTTTGGGCTGGTAATGCCAGATCTCGGTGCCATACAGCGTCAAGACGACCGGCTTCTGCGCGCGCCGCGCCACGAGCACTGCCATTTCCGGCAGAAGGCCGTTGCTGTGCGCGTGCACGAGGTCCGCCGTGGCAACGCGGGGCGTCAGCACGCGATCGAGACGCGCGGCGGCGAGCGCAGACCCGATGAAGAGCGCCCGATCGAGCAGGCCGCCGCTCCGGCGCGGCACCCATGTCACCGGGCCCGCAAGCTCGGCGCGTCCGCCGGCACGTGGCGGGTGCGCCACGTACTCGACCTCGTCGCCGCGATCCCTGGACCAGTTCCCGAGCTGCCAGGGTAGCAGCGCGTTGGCGGCCTGGTCGGGCGGCAGGTGCGGCGTGACGTGCAGGATGCGCATCAGCCAGCGTAGGCGCGCCGGAACTCGGCGAACGTGACCGGCGCGGCACCGAGCTCGCGCGTGGCGAACGCGAGAAAGCGGTCTAGCCGCTCCAGGAACGCCCTCAACTCGCTCTCGGTTCGATTGTACGGACTTCCTCCTGCGATCGCCTCGCTCGAGTGGAACAACAGATTGAGCACCGGTTCACCTGCGCGCGCGAGGTCGCACGCGAGCGACGTCATGTCTTCGAGCGACGAGTAGGACGGGCGGAGCCAGCGCATACGCGCAAGGCCAAGCGCGCGGAGAACGCGCTTGGTGTTGTACGGCCATGGCGCTCGTGCGTAGGCGTGCCGCATCCACCGCGGCAGCCGCCGGTTCAGCGCGGCCGAAACCGGCACTTCGAGCAGATTGCTCGTGCCGGGTGCGGTCGGATTGTCGTACGCGAGGAAATAGGGTGTCAACGGCGCGTCGACGAACGCGGGCCCGCCTTTGTGCGATTCGAAAAACAAAGGCGCGACGCTCGATTCGACGAGATAGCCGAGTCGTTCGAGTGCCGCGACGTGTGTGGCCGAGAACCCGAACCGCCCCGAGCGATAGGAAATCGGCGGGGTGCCGACCGCTTGGGCGATTGCGCCGGTCAACGACTCGAGCTGGGCTTCGAACTGCGGGCGTGGAAGCGCCGACGCGTAGGCGTGCCGCGCGATATCCTCGACGGTACACGGCGGCGTCTCCCACGCGTGATGGTGTGCGCCGACCTCGCAGTCTCCGCCCGCCGCGAGACCGCGGAGCACCGCCGCCGATCGCGGATCCCGCGCGACCGGATAGGTGATGACGTAGGTTGGACGGACGCCGTGTTTGGCGAACAGCGCGTGCAGCCTGGGCAGTGCGTAGATGTTCTCGAACCGCTGGTTTCGCCGCGCCTCCGCGTCCCACTGGTTGTCCCCTTCGGTATCGATGCCGACCAGCAGATTCATCGAGCGGCCTTCATCGATCCTGGTCGGAGTCTCCGAGCGTGACGTGCCAGGAATCGGTGTCCTCGTAAAACTCCGGGCTGGCGTCGACGGCGTTCACCTTCGCGACAAACTCCATCGTCGATCTCACCTGGAAGTAACCGGAGCGCTTCAGCAGGCGGCGAAAGTTCGCGTGCAGGGCGAAGGTACGGATCTTGTCGGAATCGGCTTGCCGCGCCTCGCGATCGATCCAATGGAAGAGAGTTCGAAGCGCCGGCTCGTCGTCGGGATCCGCCAGGAAATCGACGAGCAGCGTGACTCTCCCACGCGGCTCGTGCAGATGCCGGTATACGGCGTAGCCGATATTGCGATCGTCGCGACGCAGCATCGCGATGCTGTACCGGACGTGGGGCGCCGAAACGTATTTCCAGTTCAGGTACGCGGCATCGCGGCGGACGGCGAACGCGAACTTCGGGGCGAGCTCCTCCCACAGCACGTTGAAGCTGTCGTCGAAGCGCTGAATGAGCCGCACCTCGGCGCGAAGCGGGCGGGTCCGCGCGACGATCTTGACGATCGGAAGCGTGAGCGCCGACACGAGTCGGTTGATCGGCACGGGCCAGTTCGGCCGTCGCAGCGCGCGGCGGGTCAACGGCTTCACGAGGCACGGCACGGGCCCGACGTCGGGCCATTTGAGTTTCTGAAACAGGCGGTACGACGAATCCGAGAGGCCCAGGCCGAGCGACGCGCCCACGTTGCGATCCCAGGTCCGAAACAGGACTTCGCCGAGGCCCTGCCGCTGCCGCTCGGGAGCGACCATGACATCCATGCCCCACGAGCCCTGCACCTCTTGTCCCTTCACTCGCAGACGGACCGGCATGGTCGCGTACTGTCCGACGATCGCCGTTCCTTCGCGGGCGATCCAGATTTCGGGCTCCTGGCCGGGATTGTTCGGGTTGCGCCGATACTGCCAGTCCCATCGCAGCCGGCTGGCCTCGGCCGCGTCATGACCGAAGACACGTCGGTACAGCGCCTCGACGGCCCGTCTGTCTTCCGGCTTGTACCGTGTGATGTCGGCCACCTAGGCTCCCGCCAGTACGTATTCCATGTTGCTGATGAGCGCGTCCTGCACGAGGGTGCTGTCGCGTACCCATCGCGCGAGCGGCGCCGGCAGGCGCCGCACGGTTGCGGTCGCGTGCAGTTCCTCGCGAACGATCCGCAGGCCTGCCTCCACGATCTGGCGGCGCAGTCGCGCGACGCGAACCTTCTCCAGCAGATCGTCTTCCTTGATCTCGCCCCGCCGTGCCGCTTTGATGAACGAGTTCTCGTTCGCGGGCTCCTTCAGCGCCCACGCGGCATGCCGGGCGAGCACACGAAATGTCGCGAACGCGGCGCGTCGCCCGAACAGAAGATGCAGCGGCACGGGGATCTTGAGCCGCGGCAGGTGCGCCCCTGCGAATGACAGATACGGCGCCGTCGAAAGATAGACGTGCCCGCCGCGTGCCAGCACGCGCGCGCACTCCCGCAGATAAAGCGGCGCGTCGGCGACGTGCTCGATGACCGCGTGCGACAACACCAGGTCGAACGATCGGTCGCGAAATGGCAGCGCCATCCCGTCGGCCAGCGCGAAATGCAGATTCCGCAGCCCGCGTTCGCGTCCGAGCCGAACCCCCGCGTTTTGAAATCGATCGGCCGGATCGATCCCGACGACTTCGCCGGCTTCTTCGGCCATCGAGAGCGGCATCCCGCCTCCGCCGCAGCCCGCGTCGAGCACGCGGCCGCCGATTGTGATGCCCGCGCGCTCGAGGAAGGCGATCACTTTCGCGCTGCGGTAGTACTCGAACAG
>JBKPTT010000024.1:0-7578 GCA_046735635.1 Acidobacteriota bacterium
GCCCCAGCCGGGTGCTCGGCCAAAAGCAATGGTGACGGGTGGCGAGTCCAATTCAGCCGATCACACGCCACTCGTCAAGCCGGACACGATGATTATCGGCTGAAAATGGCTCAGGACTAAGGCCTCACGGCTCAAGGCGGATCGCCCTGTGCACAGGATTGCACATCCCCTCATGTACCCTGAGCCCTGAAGCCTCTATGAAGTGGCGCGAACGCCCCGAATCCGTCCGTCCGATGCTGGCCACACTTGCCGAGCCCCCATTGAAAGGTGCGGGGCTGGTGTACGAGCCTAAATACGACGGCATTCGTGCCCTCGTGCACCTGCCGCCGTCCTCCGACCCGGCCGGCATCCGGATGTGGTCGCGGCTGGGCAACGAAAAGACGACGCAGTTTCCGTCGATCGTGCGAGCCCTCCAACCGGCGCGGGCGAAGCTGGTCGCGCCGTTGCTCATCGACGCGGAGCTCGTGGCGCTCGACGAACACGGACGGGCTGCCGGCTTCCAGCGGCTGCAGGGCCGGATTCACCTGCGCAGCGAACGCGACGTCGCAGTCGTGGACAAGGCCCAGCCGGTGGCGATGATTGCGTTCGATCTGCTGCGCGACGGCGACGAGGACATCCGAGGGTTGCCGCTGACCGACCGGCGTGCGCGGCTCGAAAGCCGCCTCGGCCCACATACGTCGGACACGATCAGGATAAGCGAGCAGGTAGCAGGCGACGGCCGCGCGATGCACGAGCGTGCGCTTCGCGAAGGGTGGGAAGGGCTGATCGTGAAGGAGGCACGCGCTCCGTACCAATCCGGCCGCCGCAGTCCCGCCTGGCGGAAGCTCAAAGTCGTCAACGAGCAGGAATTCATCGTCGGCGGGTGGACCGAGCCGCGGCAGACGCGCGCGTACTTCGGCGCGCTGCTCCTCGGCGTTCGAGACGAAAAGACGGGCGCGCTCACCTACGTCGGCCACACGGGCACCGGGTTCAATCAAGCGGAGCTCGAGCGCGTATGGAAGCTGCTCGCGGCACGCGAGATCGCGACATCCCCGTTCTCGAATCGCATCAAGACGAACGAGCCGGCGCATTGGGCGCGCCCCGATCTCGTCGCCCAGGTGAAATTCACCGAGTGGACCGACGATGAGAAGCTGCGGCATCCGGTGTATCTGGGACTGCGAGACGATAAACGAGCCGTGGAAGTGACTCGCGAGAAACCATCTCCGAAAAGAGCGGCTGACTCGCTTATCTCTCAGCTGCGCGCCCTGGAGGACTCGCGCCGCGACGGCACGATCGAGCTTCCCGACGGCTCGCGGCTCGGCGTGACCAATCTTCACAAGATCTTCTGGCCGAAGTCGAAGCTGACCAAAGGCGATCTGCTCCGCTACTACGCCGAAGTGGCGCCGCTCATCCTCCCGGTGGTGGCGGACCGTCCGCTCGTGATGAAGCGGTTTCCAAACGGCGTCGGCGGGATGGCGTTCTACCAGCAGCGCTCCCGGCAGGAAAAGCCGCCGGAAGGCGTGCGGATAGAGACGCTGGCCGACGACCTCGATCCCATCTCGGAAGCGGACGCCCGGCGGTTCGTGGGCGGCTCGCTCATCACGTTGCTCTACATGACGCAGATCGCGGCGATCTCGCAGGACCCCTGGTTCTCGCGCGTGCAGTCGCCGCTCGAGGCGGACTACGCCGCAATCGATCTCGATCCCGGAGAAGGGACGCCGTTCTCGCGTGTGCTCGAAGTCGCGCGCTGGGTACACGACGAGCTCGAGACGCTGCGCGTCCCGGCCGTTCCAAAGACATCCGGGTCGAGCGGGCTGCACATCTACATTCCGCTCCCCGCCGGCACGTCGTACGAATCGGGCATGCTCTTCTGCCAGATCGTCGCGACGGTCATCGCGTCGCGCCACCCGAAGGCGGCAACGGTCGAACGCACCGTGCGCGCCAGGCCGCGCGGCACGGTGTATGTGGATTACCTGCAGAACGTGCTCGGCAAGACGCTCGCTACCGCGTACAGCGCGCGGGCCAGCGATTTCGCGGGCGTCGCGACTCCATTGACGTGGGAGGAAGTGCACGAGGGGATCGATCCAACGGATTTCACGATCGTCACCGCGCCGGCGCGTTTTCGGGAGGTTGGCGATCTCTGGGCGCGGCTGCGCTCGTCGAAACCGGCGAATCTGGAGACGGTCTTTCGCACGTATCGCTGACGAACACTACCTTGTCAGATCCGCTGTGCGAGAGAGTGCTCACGCGGAGATCGCACGGATCTCGCGCGGAGAACGCGGAGATCGCGGAGATCGCGGACCGCATGCGTTCGCCACGGCCGGCCTGCGGCCGGCCGCCAGGGAGGGGGGAGAGATCCGCACAGACAAGCGGCCGGGCGCGGTGCGCCGTTTGTCTGTGCGGATCTCTCCCCCTCCTGTCGCGCCACGCGCGACGTGGCGAACGCACGACCCTCCGCGTCCTCGGCGACCTCGGCGCGAGATCATCACTCCGCGTGCCCGCTGAACTAGCTAGCTTTCGATCAATCGGCGCAGGTCTTCGCGTTCCTTCGGGCCGAGGCCGGGGTCGGACAGATGGCTGTGCCCGTCTCCATCGAGTCGAGGACCGGCGGCAGACAGCCGAACGGCCGCGAGCCCGAGGCCTATTCCCACGAGCGCGCCGACCGTCACCGACTTCCGGTGTAAGGCGGTCCAAAGCTGCGGGCTCCGATCGCTCGCGCGATCGCCGAACGTCCCGTGGGATCCGTGATCGCCGGCCACCGGTTGCCACAGGTTGTCGGGACGGTTCGGATCCTCCGGCTCGGAGGTCTGCTGCGCGTCGTATCCCATGTTGGCGAGAAACCGATCGAGAAGGCCTGGCGCGACGCGGTCGCCGAGAATGGCCTTCACGGTCGGAGCGCCGACCCACAGCTCGCGGCGTTCGTTGTGCGCCGCCCAGAAGATCGCCTCGGCCGCCACTTCCGGCTGGTAGATTGGCGGCACCGGCTGGGCCTTGCGCGGCAGCCGGCTCTTCACCCACCCGAACTGCGGCGTGTTCATCGCGGGCAGCTGCACCATGGTGACGTGCACGTGCCTGGCTTCGTGAATCAACTCGCATCGAAGCGAGTCCATGAACCCCTGGATCGCGTGCTTGGCCGCGCAGTACGCGCTCTGAAGCGGGATTCCGCGATATGCGAGAGCGGAACCGACCTGCACGATCGTGCCGCGGTCGCGCGGGAGCATACGATGAAGCGCCGCGAGCGTGCCATGCACGGTCCCGAGGTAGGTGACCTCCGTCACCCGCCGGTACTCGTCCGGCTTCATCTCGCGAACCGGCGAGAAGACGGATGTCATCGCGTTGTTGATCCAGATGTCGATCGGGCCGAACGCCTCTTCAGTTCGCGCCGCCGCTCGATCCACCTCGTCCCACCGCGCCACGTCGGTGGGCAGCACGAGTGCGCGGCCGCCCGCTTCTTCAACATCTCGGCGGGCGCCTTCGAGGCCCTCCTCGCCGCGCGCCAGCAGCGCGATGTCAGCGCCCTCGCGCGCGAAACGCCGGACCACGGCGCGCCCCACCCCAGCGGAGGCGCCGGTCACCACAATCACTTCACGCTTGGGCATGTTCACGTGCAAACACCGATCGGTCGTACTGCTCGAGCAGGTCTGCCGGATCCCTGTACACGGCAATCGCATCAGCCAGGTCCGCCCGGGACCATCCTCCGCATTCGAGCGCGACGATGCGAATGCCCGCGCGAAGGGCGGCCTCCACGTCGTACGGGGTATCGCCGATCATGATCGCCGCCTGCGCCGGACACCCGGTCCGCTTCAGCGCCGCCGCAACAATGTCAGGATCCGGCTTCGAGCTCTCCGCGTCGTCTGAAGACGTGCGGGTCGGGATGAGATCTGCCACGCGTGCGGTTTCGAGCAGGGGATGCAATTCCTCTTCTTTTGCCGAACTGGCGATCGCGAGCGTATAGCCGTCGTGTTTCAGACGGCTGACGAGCTCGCGCGTGCCAGGAAAGGCGCGCAGAGCGGGCATGTACTGATTCTTGAAAATCTGTTTCCGCCGCTCTGCGATCGCTCTTCCCAGCGACGAATCCTCTTCAATACCGGACACGAGCGGCATGAGCTTGTCTCCGCCCATGCCGATCGCGCGCCGTACTCGTTCGGACGCAACCGTGATCCCGTGCTCGGCGAACGCCTGGACCCATGCCTGCGCGTGCGCATCGTTACTGTCGACCAGGGTGCCGTCGACATCGAAGATCACGGCTGCGGCGCGAACGTGGTGTTTCAGAAGTTACCCTCGTCCTCTTCGTCTTCTTCGAGGTCCTCCGCGTCCTCGAAATCATCGTCGCTCGCGTTCGACATGTCGTCCATGTCGTCGCTGCGTCCGCGGACCATCTCGTCGTCGTTCATCGGGCTGCGATCGCTCTGACTCGTCCGGTCTCGATCTCTGTTGGCCATGAACGCTCCTTTCGCGTGGTGTCCGAGTCAGCAAAGCGGGTGCCACGCGTGCGCTATGATCCGCGGGTGGCGAAGCGAAAGGATCAGGCGCCCGAAGACGCCGCGCGAAGCTTCGGCGTCGGCCGGCTCACGCGCCATCTCTTCATTTGCATCGGGCCCGATTGCGTCGATCCGGAGCCCGGCGAAGAGGTCTGGAATTACGTCAAAGCGCGAATGAAAGCGCTCAACATCGCGGGACCCGACGGCCCGTGCTACCGCACGAAGTGCCAGTGTCTGCGGATCTGCAACGAGGGACCGATCTGCGTGGTGTATCCGGAAGGCACGTGGTATCGCAATGTGACGGCGGAGAACGCCGAGCGCATCATCCAGGAACACCTGATCGGCGGACGGGTCGTCGAGGAATTGTGCTTCGCGAGGAATCCGCTGATATGATGCTTTCTTGTGCGCCCGTAGCTCAGTTGGATAGAGCGCCGGGCTTCGAACCCGTAGGTCGGGGGTTCAAATCCCTCCGGGCGCGCCAGCTTTCGTTCGCCCCTTTCTAGCCGTGCGCGAGCTTCGGCTAGGCAGGCCATTTGCGAGACGAATGTGTCCTGAGCGAGCGCGCGAGGTGCGCGAATCGACCGACCAACAACCCACAAACCGCACGCGCCCGTAGCTCAGCTGGATAGAGCGTCGGCCTCCGGAGCCGAAGGTCGCAGGTTCGAATCCTGCCGGGCGCGCCATCCGCTCACGCGGGCTTTCGCGGAGCCTCCGGCGAACGGCCGGTGTCAAATTGCAGTCACGGTTGACCTTGCGTGATAGAATTTGCCAAGGGCTGAGGAAAAGAGATGGGGTCAGACACTACGAGAACCGTGCTGAACGTCGACGATCACGCACCCGCCCGCTTCCTGCGGACGCGCATTCTTCAGCGCGCGGGTTTCGGCGTCGACGAAGTCGACAACGCAGCAACCGCGATCGAGAAGGCGCCGACCTCGTCGCTGATGCTGCTCGACGTAAAACTTCCGGACGGTGACGGGTTCAGCGTCTGCGAAGCAGTGAAGAAGAAGGCGCCAACGCTTCCGATCGTGATGGTGACGTCGGTCTACCGGACCGCGCAGGCGCGCCGCGACGCGTTTGCCGCGGGCGCCGACGCATTCCTGCTCGAGCCGGTCTCACCCGAACAACTGGTTCGCACAATCGAAGGACTGCTCAGCCGGAAAGACGAGCGGCCCCGTCCGACGTTCGGCGACGCGTGGGTGATTACCGACGCAGTGGGGCTCATCCAGGAGCTTGCGCCCGATGCCGCACGCGTGTTGAACCTTTCGCAGCGCGGCGCACGCGGCCGCAATCTGGCGACCTTCTTCGTCGAGAACCGGCCGAAGCTGATCGCGGAGCTGCTGCGCGCCGCCGACGGCGTGATCCTCGAGCGCATGAGTACGCTGCAGCCGCGCGATCGGAAACCGATTCGCGTGCACATCGACGTCTCGGCCGTTCCCGGCAAACCGGGCGAACGCGTGCTGTTACGCTGGCTGATCTCGCCCGAAAGTCGATAGGTAGTGCTCGAATCGTGTTGTAGGCCGGGGGCTTTAGCCCCCGGCAACTACTGCACCCGCCGGTAATTCACATCAAGGACCCGCAACCGCTGCAGGTGCACGTCCAGCCGCTCGAGAAACGCGGCATAATCCTTCCCTTCTTTCGGCGACCATACGACTTCCGCAAGCGCGCACAGGCGCGGAAATGCCATGTACTCGACGTGTTTGGACGTCGGCATGTACTCGGTCCAGACCTGCCCCTGCGCTCCGAGCACATGTTGTGAGAACTGCGGCTCGAGCTGCGCGGGGACCGGCTCGTACCCGTACACAGTCTCGAGCGGCAGGAAGCCGCCGATCGCCAGCGGCTCGTGCGCCTGATCCTTCGACTGGTAGTAATCGAAATACGTGTGGCTCGTTGGCGTCATCACGACATCGTGCCCGGCTCGCGCGGCGGCGAGGCCGCCGTCCACTCCTCGCCATGACATCACGACCGCGTTCTCCGCGAGCCCGCCTTCCAGGATTTCATCCCATCCGACGAGCTGCCGGCCGTGTGATGTGAGAAACGCATCCATCTGCCTGATGAACCAGCTTTGCAGGCCATGCTCGTCGCCCGTCCCGAGCTCCTTGATTCGCGCCTGGATGCGCGGGCTTGCTTTCCATTTCGCCTTATCGGCCTCGTCGCCGCCGACGTGCACGTAGCGGCTCGGGAAGATCTGGAGAACCTCGGCGAGCACGTTCTGAATAAAGCTGATGGTCGCAGGTTCCGCATTGAAGATGTCGCTGAAAACGCCCCACCGCGTCGCCACGTCCATGGGATCGCCGGTGACGCCAAGCTCCGGATATCCCGCGATTGCGGCGATCGCGTGACCCGGCATCTCGATTTCAGGAACCACGTTGATGTATCGCGCTTTCGCGTACGCCACGATCTCGCGCGCGTCGTCCTGTGTGTAGAAGCCGCAGTGCGGTATCGCGTCGAACTTCCAGTCGCGCTCGTCGCGCGGCTGCCGGCCGATGATCGTTTCCTTCCGGCACGAACCGACGGTCGTCAACTTCGGATACTGCTTGATTTCGAGCCGCCAGCCTTGATCGTCGGTCAGGTGCCAATGAAAGGTGTTCAGCTTGTGTAGCGCGAGGAGATCGATGTACTTCTTCACGAACTCCTTCGGCATGAAATGCCGCGCGGAGTCGAGGTGCGCTCCGCGCCATCGGAAGCGCGGCTGGTCCTCGATAGTCACGGCGGGCATGCTCCAGTCGATCGGCGGCGCTCCCACGCCACCCGTGAGCGGCGCATCGCGAAAGATGTCGGTCGGCAGCAGCTGACGGATCGTCTGCACAGCGTAGAAGAGGCCCGCAATCTCCGGCGCACGCGCGGTCACGCCAGTAGGACGCACTATGAGCGTGTAGCCCTCCGCGCCGAGCCGCCGGAGCGACGTATCGCGTTGCAGCGCGATCGCCCCTGCCGGCACCGCGCCGCCGAATTGAATGCGGAACGTGTAGCCGGTAGCCGGCTCGAGATAATGGGCGAGCTGGCGAGCAACGGACGCGCTGGTTCCATCCGTCCAGATCACCGTGTTCGCCCGCAATGTGAATTGACCTGCCTGCATGGTGAGCGAAGCGGGTCGCGGGACAATTGAGGGCGCCTGCGC
>JBKPTT010000025.1:0-4569 GCA_046735635.1 Acidobacteriota bacterium
TCGGGATCCTGTATGCCCGAACGTCTGGACCTGAATCGACTGATCGCCGAAGGACGATTGATGGTGAGCAATGGGAGCGCGTGCGCGATGAGGTGCCATCGTTGCTCTCCGCCGTGTCGGGGATGGGTGCCTCGGGTGTGAATGTTCGGGCCGGCTCCGTTGTGCAATATGTTCAGGCAGGCCGAGTCTCGGCACAGTATTTCAGCGTACTGGCTGTTCGTCCGGTCATCGGGCGTGATTTTTCCGAGGATGAGGATCGTCCGCAAGGTCCCAAGGCAGCCATCCTGAGCTACCGGTTGTGGCAGACCGCGCTTGGCGGACAGCCGAACGTGCTGGGACAAGCCGTTCTGGTCAAGGGCGAGCCGCACACGATTATCGGCATCCTGCCTGAGGGCGCGACTACTCCACTCAACGCGGATGTCTACACCGCCCTTCAACCGGGTCGTGAGGGCGAGGGTCGGGCCGCCAACTTTGTCGCCATCATGCGGCTGCGCGACAACGCGACCTGGCAACAGGCTGATGCGGAACTGGGGCGGGCGTTGAGCGGGACCGTTCGCGCGCGACGTTTTGCGAACACGAATCCTGGCGCGCAGTTGACCTACCACGCTGTGCCACTGCAGAAAGCCGCAACCGATACGCTTCGATCTCAAGTGCTGACCTTGATGCTCGCGGCAGGATTCATATTGCTCATTGCCTGCGCGAACATCGCCGGACTCGCCTTGGTGCGTATGCTGCAGCGCAGCGGTGAAATAACCATTCGTCTCGCGCTGGGCGCCTCGCGCTGGCAGGTTCAGCGGCAGTTGTGGCTCGAACACGTGCTGTTGGCGTGCGTGGGAGGAACGGCGGGCATCGGCACCGGATGGCTTGCGCTACGCGGATTACTCGGACTTCTGCCGGAACGTTTTCTGCCCGTGGCGACGGTGCCGCTCGATAGCCGCGTTCTCGCGTTCACATTGTCACTCTCACTGTTGACCTGCGTCGTGTCAGGCATGTTGCCCGTACTCGCCTCGCAGAAAAACGACCTGCGGTCCTCTACGGGGGGCCGCGGTGTCGTAGGCGGTGGCAGCCTTCGGCTCCGCCAGGCGTTGATTGCCGGGGAAGTGGCTCTGACAGTCGTGTTGCTGGCCGCAACCGGACTGCTCATTCGAACGCTCATCGGCCTTCAGACGATCCCGCCAGGGTTCAATCCAACCGGTGTGATTGCCGCAAAGGCATCACTCGACGACGTCCGATATCACGACCCTGTCGCTTTTCGAAAGCTGCTCACCGACAGCCTGACGGCGCTTGACGAGACTTCGGGCGTTCAAAGCGCCGCCGTTGGATTGACGCTGCCGTATGAGCGAGCGCTGCTCAATGCGGTCACGCTCGGTGACGGCAAAGATGCGGGACAGCAGGTCACCACAAACGAGGTGTACGTCACGCCTCGGTATTTCGAGACGTTGCAGATTCCGGTGCTGGCGGGCCGAACGTTCACTGATGCCGACAGTGCCGATGCGCAGCGTGTGGTGGTGGTCAACCAGACATTCGCGCGCAAGTTCCTTCATCAGGAGAAGGCCGTCGGCCGATATCTCGACACGAACGTTCTGATCGTCGGCGTCGTCGCGGACACGGTGCTGTCCTCCGCGGCCAGGTTGAATGCTGGAACGGCCCCCTTGACACGCGAGGAAACGATTTACATCCCTGCCGCACAGGTGGTCGATGCGAAACTGCTCTCGCTGGTTCATGCTTTCTTTCAACCGAGTTGGATTGTCCGAAGCGCCAGCCCCTCCGGTATGCCTGCCCTGGTGCAGCGCGCCCTGGCGAGCGCCGATCCGCAGCTTCCGGTCTCCGGTTTCTACGAGATGAAGGACTTGATGGAGACGACGCTTGCCACGCAAAGAATCGCGGTCGCGCTGCTCACGGGGATTTCATCGCTTGCGCTGCTGCTGAGCGCCATTGGTATCTTCGCGCTGGTCGCGAACATTGTCGCCCAGAGAACGCGGGAGATCGGCATCCGCATGGCTCTGGGCGCAACGGTTCGAAAGACCATGATCCAGGTCGGCGGGACGGGAGTTCGAGCTTCGGCTCTGGGTTTGGCGACGGGACTGATCCTCTGTGCAGGTGCGCTTCGGCCGATGCGTACGGTCCTCTACGGCGTGGGCGTGTACGATCTCGCCACCCTGCTGGCAGTGGTCCTGACCCTGTGTCTTGTCACACTACTCGCCACGACGCCCGTCCTGAGAGTTGCACGTATCGACCCGGCCAGGACACTCCGCGAAGAATAGTGAGGTCACACAGCCGCCGGTTGTCCGGCATGATCGCCCGCCGCGTCGATCCGTCGCCGCTTGCGCATCTGGATCTCACGACCGCCGTCATTGAAGCGAACGTCGTCCATCAACTGGTTGATCAGGAAGATGCCGCGTCCGTGCGCACTGAACAGATTGGTCCCCTCGAGAGGGCTCGGCACGCTCGCGATATCGAACCCCGGACCGGGATCGCGTACGACGATCAGGACATCTCCCTCCTCCTGGTACGTGACGGAGCACTGGACGAATTTCGTTGGATCGTCGTCGCAACCATGCCGGATGGCGTTCGCAAGGGCTTCCTGGAGCGCCAGTTCGATTTCGTACTCATGGCCGGCGATCCCCGGCTTGCCGCGTAATGCCTCCGCGACTCCGTCGGTCACCGTGTTGATGACCATGTGGTCGGCGGGGATGACGATGTCGAACTGACAGGCCGAGCACAGTGGCAGCAGCGCGCTGAGATGTTTCGCGTTGTCGAGCGCTGTCTTCAGTTCCTCGAGCAGGCGCTGCTCGGCCTGCTCCGCGAGGTCGCGTTCGGCAAGGGACTGTGCCAATTCGTCTATCTTGAGCCTGAGCTCCAACTGGGCGACGACCTGATGCCTCAGCGCATCCAGCGCGGCGTGCTGATCCGAGGTCAGCGTCCGGGGAACGCGGTCCAGAACGCAGAGACTTCCGAGCGCGTGGCCGTCCTGCGTGATCAAAGGCGCGCCGGCGTAGAAGCGGACGCCCCACGGCTCGCTGGTGACGAGTGGATTGTCAAGGAATCGCTCGTCAGCGAGCGTGTCGGGAATGACGAACGGGCCGTCCTGCTGAATCGTGTGCGCGCAAAACGCGATGCCGCGCGCCGTATCGGTCTCGGTGGTGCCAACGCGTGATTTGAACCACTGCCGCCGCTCGTCCAGAAGCGTGATCAGCGCGAGCGGTGTTGCACAAATCTGCGATGCGAGCAGTGTCAGGTCGTCGAACGCCTGCTCGGGTTCGGTATCCAGAATGCGGTACCGTCGAAGCGCCGCAAGGCGCGCCATCTCCTCGGCCATGATTCGCGTCTCCTCGATGAATTAATCCGCCAGCAGGCGCGAAAATTCCCGGATTCGCAGGCTCTATCGCATTCGCCGGACTGTACGGGCGCCGTACGGGCGCCGTGCGAGCGCTGTCGGTGGGCACCATAGCGGCGCTTCGCCACACTGGATTCACCATGAATGATGAACTTCGACCGCGGGCAGCACTCGCTCTCGCCGAGAGCTTTGACGACGTCGTTGTCCCTCACCTCGACGCGGCCTATCGGCTGGCGCGCTGGTTGATGCGGAACGAGCACGACGCCGAAGATGTCGTGCAGGAGGCGTCGCTCAGGGCGCTTCGATACTTCCGAACATTTGGAGGCGGCGACGGCCGGGCCTGGTTTCTCAGAATCGTTCGGAATATCTGCTCCGACTGGCGGGGTGGCCGACCGGCCTCGGCGACCGACGAATTCGACGAGCAGCGCCACGGCGACGCCCGGCCAGCCTCCGATCCCGAAACCCTGCTTCTGCAGACCGACGACACGGATCTCGTCGCGCGCGCGATGCGCAGCCTGCCGGATCGTCTTCATCAAGTGCTCGTCCTGCGCGAACTGCATGGCCTGACGTATCGAGAGCTCGCCGACGCGACGGGCCTGCCGATCGGCACGGTGATGTCGAGACTCTCCCGCGCCCGCGAAGCACTCCGTGGCGCCGTTCACAACGAGCTGAAACCTTCCGGCGCACGAACGCTCGTTCGAGACGAGGAGGCGGCGGCGGTCTCGGCTGGCGAGGCGCCTGTCGCACGGAATATTCCAGCCGCGCGTCGAGTTCGTACTGGAAGGAAAGGAAGGAACTTGTGGAACTCACGTCAGTCGGATCGCGATTCAAGAATCGGCGTTCACTGTTCATAGCGGTCGGCGTCGTGGTGCACCTCGTCGCCGCAATTCCTGCCGCAGCGCAATCAGAGCCAGCGGCGACGAAGGACACACCAGCGTCTGCCGTCGAGCATGACGACGCCGTACTCAAGCTGGCCGAACCGGACTTCGTCGTCGTGAATCTCCCGACGACGCTTCGACTGCCGGTCTTCAAGAGCAACTTCCGGATCACACATCGGTTCGCCGGCAATTTGAGGAACGGGACATTCAGCGAGCAGGCGAGCAATCTGTTCGGAATCGATCAGGGCGCGATCATCGGGTTCGAGTACCGGTTCGCCGTCGCGAAGCACGCGCAGGCGGCCTTCTATCGATCGAGTTTCGACAAGACCATTCAGCTGCATGGCAAATACGACG
>JBKPTT010000026.1:0-23654 GCA_046735635.1 Acidobacteriota bacterium
GAAGTACGCCTTGCCTTACGGGACGTTTCTCTCGCTCGGCGCCCTGATTGCATCACTCTTTGGCGGTCGCATCGTCGACTGGTATGTCGGCTTTTATTGATCATCATTCGGGCGCGGCCGGAATGGAGTCGGCGGCGCAGCGCCGACGGAATGGAGGCCGCCAGGCGGGGTGCAGGGGGCCCAGCCGATTCAAGAAATGACTAAAGCTGGCTATCTGTTGCTGGGCCTCACGGCGATCGTGGCCGCGCTGGCCGGCATCCTCGCCTTCGCGATCTCCAAATTCGTCGTAGCTGCCCGCGCAACCGCAAAGGCGGCTCGACAGGGCGGAGGCGAAACCGCTTTCATGGCCGCGGCCATGCAGGAAGCGCTGCAGACGATGCGAACGCAGGAACGCGCGATGAAGGCGCGCGCTGAAGCGTCGGAGCGTCTGAGCAGCGAAATCATTTCGAGCATGACGTCCGGACTGCTCGTTGTCGGTCAGGACGGAATGGTGCGCACGCTGAATCCGGCGGGGCAGCGGCTGCTCGGGTTGCCCGACGCGGAATGGACCCGCAGCCACCGCGAGGTGCTGAGCGGCGCACTCGCGCTCGCTGATGCGATTGGTGAGTGCCTGACGACCGGTGAAGCGATCGTGCGGCGCGCGATCAAGATCGAGCGGCCGGGTGCCGCTGCGTCGCATCTTGGCATCACCGTATCACCCGTACGCGACGAGCGCGGCCCCGCGCAGGGTGCGATCTGCCTCTTCACAGATTTGAGCACCGTCATGGAGCTGGAGGAGCAACTGCGGTTGAAAGACAGCCTCGCTAGGGTCGGAGAGCTCACTGCCGGCATCGCGCATGAATTTCGAAACGGCCTCGCGACGATTCACGGATACAGCCGCCTGCTCGAGCTCGAACGCCTCCCGCCGGACTTCAAGCCGTACGTTCAGGGGATACGCGATGAGACAGAAGCGCTGGGGCAGGTCGTCACCAACTTCCTCAACTTTGCCAAGCCGGCGGAGTTGACGCTCGCACCCGTTGACGTCGGCGCGCTGGCGGAGCGCGCGGCGGAAGAAATCCGGAGCGAAGTCCGCTCGCGCGGCGGCGACGTCATCGTTTCCGGCACCTTTGGCGTGGTCGAAGGCGACGAGGTGCTCCTCCGGCAGGCGTTCAGCAATCTGTGTCGCAACGCGCTCGAAGCCTGCACGGGGATCGCGCCGCACATCGTCGTCGAGGGCGCCCGCGAGGGGAGCGCTTCTCTGCGTGTCGCCGTGAGCGACAACGGCCCAGGGGTCGATCCCAAGGTCGCCGACCGGATCTTCCGGCCCTTCTTCACGACGAAGGATCGCGGCACGGGTCTGGGACTGGCTCTGGTGCAGAAGATTATCGTGACCCACAACGGCCGGATTCAGGCCGGAAACTCCCCGTCGGGCGGTGCGTGTCTGACCGTGACGCTGCCGCTTCGCCGTGTGTGAGCAGCAGAAATGTTAGAACAGTGCCAGAACTGCACACGCTTTGAAACCGCCCTCGAACATCCGATCTTTCGGAACCCGCCCAAAACCTCGAAGGAATAGTCACTTAGCTGAATCGGCTCAATGAGATAGCCCTGGCTGGCAGCTCTATTGCTGAAAGCCGAGTTACCGATGTTTTCGAAGTCTGGCACCGACCGGGGATTCTCGCTCGTGGAGATGGTCGCGGTGCTCGCGGTCCTTGGAACGCTCGTGGCCGTGGGCCTTCCCGTGATGAAGGACATGACCGAGAGCATCAAGCTGAATGAGGCCGCCCGCATGGTGGAGCGCGAGCTCCAGACCGCGCGGCTGCAGGCAGTTTCCGTCAACCGCGTGCTGCGCGTGCGTTTCAACTGCCCGGCGATGGGTTACATCCGGACCGTTGAAGTGACGGGCACGGCCACAATTGACGATGCGTCCGATCGTTGTCTGACGTCCCGGTATCCGTTTCCCGCACCGGACACCGACCTGATGACGCGGCCGAACTTCGACGGCCCCGTCCGCGTGTTGCCGAACGAGGCCACGATCAGCAGCCTCACGTTTCAATTCAGTCCCGATGGAACGGCCGCAAGCTACGCCGGAGGGTTCGTCTCGCCACTCACGACGCCGGCAAACATCACGGTGTTGCGGCACGGCAAGACCCGTACGGTGACGATTAACAATGTCGGCAAAATCCAGCTCCAGCAGTAGCCGCGGGTTCAGCCTCGTCGAGGTGCTCGTCTCGATGGGGCTGTTGACCGCCGTGTCGCTTGGCGTCGCGCAGTTGTTTGCGCTCTCGACGCGCAACACCCTGACCGCCAAGGGACAGACGTCGACGACCGCGATGGCGCAGGAAAAGATGGAGCAGCTGCGCGGCCTGACCTTTGGTTTCGACCTTGCGGGTCAGGGCCTGCCGGTCACCGATACCACGACGAACGTTGCGGTTTCGCCGGTCACGGGCAACGGGACCGGGTTGAATCCCTCGCCAAGCGATTCGCTGGAGCGGAACACCGAAGGCTTTGTCGATTTCCTCGACGCGAACGGGCAATGGGTAGGCACTGGAACAACGACGCCGTCGAGGGCGGCCTACATCCGCCGCTGGTCGATCACGCCGCTGCCCACTAATCCGAACAATACCGTCGTGTTTCAGGTGCTCGTGACCCCTGCTGCAAGCGAAGCGGCGCGGGTCGAGTCGAGGTATACGCGCACGCGGATGTCCGGCGACGCGCTGCTCATTACGGTGAAGACGAGGAAAGCGTCATGACGCGCGTTCGCGGCAACGGGCAGGCCGGCTATTCGATCATCGAGCTCCTCGTGTCAACCGCGATCATGGTGACGGTGACGGGTGCCATCTTCGCGATGATGAGCCCCGCGCAGGGGAACTCGCGGACGCAGCCAGAAGTGGCCGACATGCAGCAGCGGATGCGCGTCGGTAACGACACGCTGTTCAAGGAGCTCGTGATGGCGGGTGCAGGAGCGTATCAGGGGCCCGTCACCGGCGCGCTCGTGAACTTCTTCGCGCCAATCCTGCCGCGCCGCCTCGGCCGCATCAATCCCGACCCGCCGACGGTCTTCCGCGACGACACGATCACGCTCTCGTACATCCCGAACACCTATTCGCAGACGACCATCAGCGATCCGATGCCGGACGTGTCGGCGGAGTTGAAGGTCACCCCGCAGAACAACTGCCCCGCCGATGCGTCGCAGTTGTGCGGGTTCCACGAGGGGATGGACGTCATCATCTTCGACACGAGCGGCAACTTCGACTTCTTCACGATTACCGAGGTGCAGGACGCCGCGGCGCACCTCCAGCACCGCGGGCAGAACATGAGCGTTGCGTATCAACCACCCGCATCAGTCACGCAAATAGTCAGCAACACGTACTACTGGAACCGTAATACGCACCAGTTGATGCGCTACAACCTGAATGACCAGGACACGCCGCTCGTCGACGACGTCGTCGACCTGAAGTTCGAGTACTTCGGCGATCCGAATCCGCCGCTCGCCCCGAAGCCACCGCTCGGCACGGCGAACTGTCTCTTCGACGCCGGCGGAAACCCGACACTGGCGACTCTCGCCACCGATGACGGATCGCTCGCCAAGTTGCCTGGGGACATGTTGAAGGACGGTCCGATGTGCGGCGGCGGCACGAACCAGTACGACGCCGATCTGCTGCGCGTCCGCAAGGTGCGCGTCACGATGCGCGTGCAGGTTGCGGACCCCACGCTGCGCGGCAGCGACACGGCACTTTGGAAGAATCCGGGACACGCGTCCGGCGGCGAACGATACGTGCCCGACTACACGCTGTCGTTCGACGTCGCGCCGCGCAATCTGAATCTGGGGCGGTGATGACGATGGGGTCACGCGGCCACGCACGGCTCCGCGACGAACGCGGAACGGCGCTCATCATCGCGCTCATGGCCATGATGCTGCTGACCGCGCTCGGTGCCGCGGTCGTCATGGTGAGCAGCACCGAAACTCACATCTCGAGCAATTACCGGAACGGCCAGGAAGCGCTGTACGCCGCCGACGCCGCGGTCGAGCGGGTCGTTCAGGATCTGCTCCTCATCCCGCGCTGGAACGACATTCTGAGCGGTGCGTCGCAATCGGGGTTCGTCGACGGCTCCGCGGCGGGCGAGAAGACGCTGCCGGGCGGCGGTGTCATGACGCTCACGGCGGCGACCGCTGCGCTGCAGGCGGATACCGACGCGCTGAATCAGTGGCCCGGGAACAATCCGCATTGGCAGCTGTTCGCGTGGGGCCCCCTCTCCAACATGCTCCCGAACGACTCGATCGACAGCCCGATGTATGTCGCCGTCTGGGTCGCGGACGATCCGGCGGAAGCCGACGGCAACCCGCTCGCGGACACCAACGGCGTGCTGACGCTGCACGCCGAGGCGATCGGGCCGTCCGGCTCGCGGAAGGTCGTCGAGGTGACGGTCGCGCGCACGAACAGCACGGAAATCGAGCGCGGGCAGATCGCGCAGCGCGGTCAGGAAGAGTTGAACCAACGCGCGCGCAAGGCCGCCGTGCAGAATCCGGGCAAGTCCCTGACGAACATGCGCATGCAGACGTCCACCGGCAACCTCGTGGTGCAGTGATGAAGATACCGAGGCTTTTTGGCCGCCGCTCACGCGCCGCGGCGTTGTTCGCGGTCCTGCTCACGTTCTGGTGGTCGTCGACCGCCTCCGCGCAGCTCGACCCGCTGCTGTTCATCAAGCGGGTGCCGCCGACGGTCATCGTCGTGTTCGACACCTCACTGAAGATGCTCGAAGACGGGAGCGGCAACTTTTACGATCCGAATTTCTACAGGGTATCGGACGACGCGGTCGTGATGTCCGCCTTCCCGAACATCAATACCGCGACTACCAAGACCTACCGGCGTGTGTACCGGAACCTGCAGAACTCGGCGGCCGCGAAGTTCACCGCGGACAGCATCGCGGCCACGGCGGCGGTGTGGGATCCGGCGAACTCGCTCACGTCGAACAACGCGCAGGACCTGGCAGTTCTGAACAACACCCGATACAACATCGCGAAGCAGGGGCTCTCGGCCGCGATCAACGAGAATGCGAGCAGCAGTTTCCGATGGGGACTGATCAAAATCCGGCAGAACTCGGCCGCGTGGCGGACGGGCAGCAACTGCGACAAGCCGGTGCTCGTGTCGGACGTCACGCAGGCGCTGTACCGTGACTCCAACCCCTGCAGCGCCGGCGCCCTCGGCAACTACGCGATCTACGACCCAAGCGTCGGCGCGGCGAACTACTCGAACTCGAGCGCGCCAGCCGGAACTGTGGTCGTGACACCAGCCGCCAACACCGCGAGCACGATTACCACGCTGCTCGCGCGCGGTCCAAACGACTCGGCGGCGCTGATCCCGGCGGGAATCGGGGGCGTGGGCTTCACGGATCGGCCGCTGACCTATGCGCTCGATGATGCCCGCGCCGCAGCGATTACCGCGATGGCGAACGATTCGGCGGCGAATCGGACGTGTCGGAACACCGTTGTCGTGTTGATTACGAGCGGCAAGGACAGCGGCGACGCCACCTACACGTCCACGCACAACGCCGCGACGACCGCCTCGACCTTCCTGTCGGTCACCGGCGGTGGCGTGGCCAAGCGCGTGCCAATCGTGGTCATTGCGGTCAAGCCGGACGCGGCGGACGTCGGATCGCTGCAGGCGATCGCGACAAGCAGCGGCGGCGTCTACCGCAGCGCATCCACTGCGTTCGAAGTGACCGCCGCGGTCGACTTTGCCGTCCAGTTCGGCTTCACGCGTTCCACGGACTTCGATTCGGGCACGTCGAGCGAGTTCTCCGCCGTCAGTCCCATTGTCGGCACGGTGAATCTGAAGAACGCGGCCGACGCCAACGGCAGTGCGCTGCCCAACACCGACATCACCGCAAACCCGGGCGGCCAGGAACTGCAGCAGCGCAGCAACTTCCTGCTCACGTCCGGCTTCACGCTGCCAGGATTCGACGGCGTGCTGCGCGCGTTCCGCACTTACAAACCGGTTGCCGATTCGACCAAGTCGACCGGGTGGAAGTTCGTGAACGACGGCACACGCCTCTGGCCTGACCTCGACGGGCGGCCGAGCACGGCGGGCAAGGCGCGCACTCCATCGAATCCGGATCAACGGAACATTTACACCTACATCCCGGACGGAAGCGGCGGCGGTTCCATGATCCCGTTTACGCTTGCGAACGCCGCCACGCTGGCGCCCCACCTGGGGACGAACGCGACCACGAACGCCTTGATTACTGCGGTCCGCGCTGCGCCGATCGGCGCCATCATCGGATCGACCCCCGCGATCATGGACGTGCCGTCGCTCGATCCGCCGCCCGACGACGATTACGGTCGCGCCGATTCGCCGACCTCGTTTGCCGGGAAGTACAAGGACCGGCGGGCGATCATCTTCGTGGGTGCGAACGACGGGATGATCCATGCAGTCGACGCGCGCACGGGGTTCGAGTTGTGGGCGTTCATCCCGTACAACCTGCTGCCGAAGCTGAAGACCTTCCGCGACGGTCAGGCGGTCGATCAGTACGACTACTTCGTCGACAGCTCGCCGAAGATCGCGGAAGTCAAGATCAACAACGAATGGCGCAGCCTGCTGCTGATCGGCGAGGGACCCGGCGGCACGTTCTACCAGTGCTTCGACGTGACCGAAGCGGGAATGGGCGTCGACCCTTCGCTTGGTGATCTCAGTGCGGTGAGCACGCTGCTCACGAGATTCGACTCGCCCAACGAATCGATCGTGTTCAAGTGGGCGTTCCCGAACTACAACAGCTTCGATCCTAGCTACAGTGCAACGTTTGTCGTCGCGGACGGCACGCCGGGCGGCAAGCAGCGCTTCTATGGCGATCTCAAGCCGACCGCGACGTATGTAGAGAAGACGGTCGGTTTCACGTGGTCGGACCCCGCCGTTGGCACGCTCGACGCTCACCGTGACGCGACGGCCGTCATCGTCGGCTCCGGATACTTCCCCGATGTCGAAGCCTCGCTGCCCGGACGAGGCGCGGCCGCGCCGAAGGCGGGCAACGCGATGTACCTCCTCGACGTCGACACCGGCCTGCCGCTTGGCGACGAGGGCGAAGGCGCCTGCACGCAGATCTCCGCCGGGTCCGGCTCCGGTTATGGATGCGTCATCATCGGCGACGTTGCGGGGAATGGCCGCAAGAACGCGATCCAGGCGGACCCGACTGCCGCTGGCGAAAGCGGATCGGTGGCCGTGAGCAAGGCGTACGTCGGTGACATCGACGGCAAGTACTGGCGCTTCAACTTCACGGCCGATGGCCTCATCACGGTGAGCCTGATGGCCGATACCGGCGTTCCGATCTACGCGTCGTCGGCACTCCTCTTCGTCGGCAGCACCGATGTGTACATGTTCTTCGCGACGGGCAGTGACCTGCTCGCCAGCAGCGCACCGGGGGGGACGGGAACGTTCCAGCTATACGGTCTGAAAGACAATTACCCAGCGGCGGGATCGACGACGAAGTTCTCGATTCCACTTGCGAAGGTGACCAATACGAACGGGCTTGCGACAGGCGAGCGTCCGTCGACGTCACCGTCGGTTGCCGGCGACATCGTCTTCTACACCACGAACACCGAAAACGCGACGACGCCGTGCGCGGACTTCAGTTCGAACCTCTACGCCATCACCTACACTGGCGGTGCCGCGTACGATACGAACAACAATGGAAAGCTCGACAACAACGAGAACCCGATCGTGAAGACGCTGGCCGGGCGGGCGACTGCGCCGTTCATTGTCGACCAGCATCTGTACATCGGAACGCCGGGAGCCGGCGGCGGGCGGGTTGACGCATTCGGCGATCCCGAAGATTTCAACAACGGCATCGGACAGGTCGGCGTGCGCATCCTGTCCTGGCGGGAAATCCGATAGTGGCACAGTCAATCGTTTGCCCGGGCTGTGGATCGAAGATTCGCGCGAGTCGTCAGAAGTGTCCGCGTTGCCGCGCGGTAATTGCCGCGCCGGATCCGCGTGCCGAGGCCGCCGCAAGCCGAAAGCTTCTGCGGGCCGCAGGAATCCTGGTGGCCGCGTTCGCACTGCTCGTCCTCGTGCTGTGGTTCCGGCGCGGTCCGGCTCCCGTCAGCGCTCCTGCGGCGAGATCGGCGCCCGCCGACCCGCTCATGCAACGCCGTGCTGGAAAGCTTCCGGCGCAGGATGTAGCGGCCGCTCCCACATCCGAGGGGACGGACCGGCCGTTTCTGGATCCGGATGGCAGGGGCGCGGTCGCATACGGCGGCGGCGATTACGGGGCCGCGCTCGCACAATATCAAGCGGCAGTCGAGCGGAATCCGCGCGACGCCGAGTCGCTCAGCAATCTCGGTCAGGTACTCGTGCGCCTGAACCGCGCGGAGGAGGCGCTCGGCTATTTTCAGCGGGCGCTGGAGATCGTGCCGGACCGGTGGTCCTATCAATTCAATCTGGCGCGGGCACTGGGTCTGGTCAATCGGACGGCGGAATCCATTGCGGCGTACCGCAAGGCGCAGCAGTTGTTTCCGGACGATTACGTGACGACGTTCAATCTTGCGCTGACGCTGCATAAGAGCGGCGACGACGTGGGGGCGGTCGAGCAGTACCGGAAAGCCATCGCGCTGCAGCCCGATGATGCGTCGTTTCGCCTGGCCCTTGGCAACAGCCTCGTAGGACTGGACAAGCGCAGCGAGGCTGCCGCGGCGTACGAGGAATACCTTCGGCTGTCGCCGTCGGCGCCTGATGCCGATAAGGTGCGTGCCAGGATCGCGGTGCTCACGGGCGCTCCGGACGTTGCACGCGGGACGCAGGGATCCAGCCAACCGTAACGCTGTTACAATTGAATCATTCCGTCATGAAATCGCCGTTCATTCCGCGGATAGTGGGGCTCGCCGTTGCGCTGAGGTTGTGCCTCGGGGCGGGACTCGCGCTGGCGCAGCAACCGTCGCTCGCCGAACTCGCGCAAAAAGAGCAGGAGCGAAAAAAGGCGCTCAAGGCGGCGCCGGCCAAGGTCTATTCGGATAAGGACCTGCCCAAGTCCTCTGCGGAGCCCCCCGTTGCCTCCAGTGTGCCTTCGACGCCCGCGGCCGAACAGAAACCGGCCGACGAGAAGAAGGACGAGAAAAAGGACGAGAAGAAGGACGAAAAAGACGAGAAGTACTGGCGCACGCGCATGACGCAGGCGCGCGAAGCCCAGCGCCGCGCCGAAGCGTTTGCCGAGGCACTCCAGAGCCGCATCAACGCCCTGTCGACCGACGTCGTGAACCGCGACGACCCGTATCAGCGAGCGAAGATCGCGGACGACCGGCTGAAAGCCATCGCGGAACTCGATCGTGTGAAGGGCGAGATCGAACAGTCGAAAAAGGATATCGCGGGGATCGAAGAAGAAGCACGGCAAGCGGGTGTCCCGCCCGGCTGGGTTCGATAGCAGATCTGGCGACCAATCATCCTCTTGCGCGTGGCAGGTTTTGCAACTGCCCGCGTTGTGAGGTTCCTGCCTCCGGTTTTTTCCTCACAAAAGCTGTCGATCTGATTGCGGATTGATCGTTGCACTGCAAAGTGGGGCGGGGCATTGCCCCGTCGAGCACTGCTATGCACAATCACCGCGGGTTTGCCCTTCTCGAAGTCGTCGTCGCCGCCGCGATCCTCGTGGTGCTGGCGGCCGGCGTCGCGCAGGTCGTTGCCGGTGCGATTCGCGAACGCCACGCCTCGCGCCTTCGCACGATTGCGACGATGGCCGCCGCGGCGCGGCTCGAACAACTGCGCTCCGGATCGTCGGCCGATTCCGCGACTGGAATCGACTACCTCGACACGACGGGTGCCGTCGCCGGAAGCGCCGCCTGGCCTCCGCAGGCAGTGTTCGTCAGACGCTGGACGGCGCAGGCGGTCAATGGGCATCCCGATCTGGTCGCCGTCCACGTCGACGTGGCGACGCGCGACGGGGCGTCGACCGCGTGCCTGTCGACCGTGCTGGGTGCGCGATGACAATCACCCGCGACCGCGGATACGTACTCGTCGAGCTGTTGCTCGGGGCCGCAATCACGTGCGCCATTTCAGCCGTGCTGCTCGACCTCGCCATTGGCGCGCAGCGGGCGACCACACTGCAGGCAGACGCGGCCGACCAGCAGCAGCGGCTTCGCGTCATCGCCGAGGCTCTCCGGCATGACCTTGCCATGGCGGGTGCGGGTGAATCCCGTGGACCGGGCATGGGACCGCTGAACCAGGTGTTGGCGCCCGTCATCGCGGCACGCGTCGGCGTGTTGAACGCGGACCCGGAGCTCACCGTGCGAACGGATCGGATCAGCATCATGTATGTGCCCGAGACTCGTTCGCAGACGATCCTGCGCAGCGGTATGGGCGCTGTGTCCTCGCCGCTGGCGATCGACGGCGGCGCGCCGGCGTGCGCCCCGGGAACGGTGTGCGACTTTGCGATCGGGGATCGCGCCATCATCTACGACCGCCCTGAAGATGGAAACGCGTACGAGATCCTCACGGTGTCGGCCGTCGATCCGATCCGGAACCTGTTGACACCGGCGGCGCCGCTCGGGCGGGCGTACGCTGCCGGGGCTCGCGTCGCTGCCGTCGTGGTTCGGACGTACTACTTCGACGCGCCCGGCAAACGCTTGATGTCATACGACGGCGACCGCAGCGACCTGCCGCTCGTCGATCACGTTACGGCGCTCGGTTTCGAGCTCCTGACGGATGCATCGGCGGTTTTGGGTACGGCGCAACTCACGGACGGTCCATTCATGGGCGCCGCCCCGAACCGGTTCGACGCGGATTTTCTTCGCGTCCGCCGCGTCGTCGTTACCGTTCGACTCGAAAGCGAGTCGGGTTCGAAGATGCCCCAGCTCGAGGGCAGAGTTGACATCGTGCTGCCAAACATGGCGCGCCAATGAGACGATCCGAGCGCGGCGCCGCACTCTTCGCGGCGCTCATGGTCACTTCGCTCGTAAGCGCGCTTGCGGCCGCGCTGGTGTTCGTTACCGTCACCGAAAGCCGGATCGGCCGCACCTACCAGTCGGCGCAGGCGGCCGGGTATGCGGCGGCTGCCGGTATCGAGCGGACCGTCGGTGAGCTTCGCACGCTGGCGGACTGGGCCGCGGTCCCTGCGTCGGCATCGCTGGCTGCGGAATTCAACGACGGAACTCCCAACCCACCCCTCGCTGACCGTACGGCTCTCGATTTGGCGCGGTTGACTGCCGCGCGCCAGGCCGCGAGCGACGCCTTTTATCCCCCGGACTCGAACCGTCCGGTCTGGATGCTGTATGCGCACGCGCCGCTCGCGCGCATCACGTCGTTCGACTTATCGGTCAACCCGTATGTTGTCGTGTGGATCGCGGACGATCCGGGCGAGACCGACGGCGATCCGACACGGGACTCCAATGGGATCCTCCTCGTTCGTGCCGAAGCCTTCGGGGTGCGCGGCTCGTGGAGAGTCGTCGAAGCCACGCTCGCGGGATCGATTCTTCGTGACCCCAACGGCGTCGCGATTGGCAGGACGGTCAGCGTGGTCGCGTGGCGCGAAGCGCGCTGAGGCGAGTGGTAGACTGAACGCCGTGCCCGCCCCTGCTCAGATTCTCATTGTCGAAGACAAGGATTCACTGCGGACGATGTTACGGCATGCCCTCGAGCGCCACGGGCACGTCGTCGTCGAGGCGCGCGATCAGCCGGAAGCGCTCAAGGTCCTGCAAAGCTCCCAACCCTCGCTCGTGCTTTCGGACCTGCGGCTGCCCGAAGGCGACGGCTTTGGCGTGCTTCGCGCCTCGAAGGAGATCGATACGGACGTCCCGGTCATCGTGATGACGGCGTACGGGAGCATCGAGGATGCGGTCACCGCGATGAAGGAGGGAGCCCTCGATTTTCTGGCCAAGCCAGTCGATCCGGACCATCTCCTGCTGCTCGTCAACCGCGCGCTCGAACAGCGGCGGCTCGTGACCGAGAACCTGTTGATGAAGGAGGAGCTGGCTGTCCGCCGCGGTGCTCCGCAGCTCGTTGGCGACGACCCGTCGCTGCGCAAGGTGTTCGCGTCGCTTCAGCGGGCGGCGGAAACCGATACGACGGTGTTGATTGAAGGCGAGAGCGGAACGGGGAAGGAGCTCTTCGCGCGATCGCTGCACGCGCTCAGTTCGCGCGCGGACGCCCCGTTTGTCGCGATCAACTGCGCGGCGATTCCGGAGACGCTCCTCGAGACGGAGCTGTTCGGCCACGAGAAAGGCGCGTTCACGGGCGCCGTTGCGCGAAAGCCAGGCAAGTTCGAGATGGCCCATCGCGGGACGCTGTTCCTCGACGAAATCGGCGATCTGCCCCTCACGCTTCAGGCGAAGATCCTTCGGGCGCTCGAGGAGCGGCGGTTCGAGCGCGTGGGAGGCACGGCCCTCGTGACCGTCGACGTCCGGCTCGTGGCTGCCACGAACCGGGGACTTCGCGCGGCTGTGGCGGCGCGGCGGTTTCGCGAAGACCTCTTCTTCCGTCTGTCGGTCTTCCCGATCACCGTTCCACCGCTCCGCGAGCGCGGAGCGGACATTCCATTGCTCGCCCGCTATTTCGTCGACAGGTTCTGCCGCGACATGAAGAAGAAGCCGCTGGCGCTGTCGCCTGCGGCGATGGATGCGCTGCAATCGTACCGGTGGCCTGGCAACGTGCGCGAGCTGCAGAACTGCATCGAGCGCGCCGTGATTCTCGCTGACGGCGACAGCATCCTCCCGCGCCACCTGAATCTGTCCTTCGTCGCCGAGATGCCGCCCGAGGAGCCCGCCGCGGCGTCGTTTGTCGACCTCTCGGGCTCGCTGGGCGATGTCATCCGGCGCGCGACGGCCGATGTGGAACGGCTGAAGATCCGCGAGGTCATGAAGGAGGCCGACGGCAACAAGGGGCGAGCTGCCGAGCTCCTGCAGATCAGCTACAAGAACCTCATCGCGAAGTTGAAGGAGCACGCGATCGAGTAACCGGCCGATGGTCGCCCCCGTTGGGTTCAAGGCTTCAATCCAATTTTCAGCAGCGCTTCGGTCAGTTCCTGCGGCGTGACGTCGGTAACCGTGGTTGCCGCGCCAATGTCGGTCGCGAGCACGTAATGCAGCCGGCCCGCGACGACTTTCTTATCGCGTTTTGTCGCTTCAACGATCTCCGCGGCGGAGAGATCCCCGACGGGCGGCAGCGGGCCCATCTGCATGATCAACGAGGCGAGGGCATCCCGTGCCTCGCCGGGGAAGGCGCCGCGCATCGTGCCGAGCTCGGCCGCGGCGAGCATGCCGTACGCGACCGCCTCGCCGTGCCGGAACCGCCGGTACTTCGTCACGGCCTCGAGCGCATGCCCCGCGGTGTGACCGAAGTTCAGTGTGCGTCGAAGGCCCGTTTCCTTCTCGTCCGCTTCGACAATCCGCGCCTTGATCTCGCACGACTCGGCCACGATGGGCAGCAGCGACGCCGGTTCGCGGGCGAAGAGCGCTGTCAGGTCGGCCGCCGTGCGCTCGAAAAGGGGCCGGCTCGCAATGACTCCGTACTTCACGACTTCGTACAGACCCGCACGGAACTCGCGCCGCGGGAGCGTCGCGAGGAGTGCGGGGTCCACTGCTACGGCCATTGGTGGGTGGAAGGCGCCGATCAGATTCTTGCCGAGCGGGTGGTTGACGCCAACCTTGCCGCCCACGGCGCTGTCCACCTGCGCGAGCAGCGTCGTCGGCACCTGCACGACGGGGATTCCCCGGAGAAACGTTGCGGCGGCAAAACCCGCGATGTCGCCGACGACGCCGCCGCCGAGCGCGATGATCGCGCTCGCGCGATCGGCGTTGGCGCGAATCAACGCATCGTAGATGCGTCCGACGGTCGAGAGGTGCTTGAAGCGCTCGCCGTCGGGAATGAGGATCGGCTCTTCGTCTGTCGCGCTGCGTAGCGCGTCGCCGTGGAATCGCCAGACGGTGGGGCTCGAGACGATGAACCGCCGTGCAGGCACACCTGCGGCATCGAGCGTGGCGCGAAGCCGGCGGACCGATTCGGCCGCGATCTCAATCGTGTACTGTCCAACGGACGTTTTGACGAGCAGACAGACAGGCTGCGTGCTCAGGGATCGGGCGGAGCTCATGGTCGGGGATGGTAGGATAGCATCAGGACCCGCTTGGAGCTTCGCGCAGACTTTCTCATAATCGGCAGCGGGATTGCGGCGCTGCGCGCGGCGCCCGAGCTTGCAGGCCGCGGCGTCGTTCTCATCCTCACCAAAGCGGAACCAGACGAGGGGAACACGGGCCACGCCCAGGGTGGTATCGCCGCGGCTGTTGGTCCGGGCGACACGCCTGACCTGCACGCGCAGGACACCATCGCAGCGGGCGCGGGGCTGTGCGACGAACGTGCGGTGCGCGTGCTGGTGGAAGACGGCCCGCGATTCGTGCGCGAGTTGATGGCGTGGGGCGTGCAGTTCGATCACGGACCCGACGGCCAGCCGGCGCTTGCGATGGAGGGTGCGCACAGCGCGCGGCGCGTGCTGCACGCGCACGATGCGACCGGACGCGAAATCGGTCGTGTCCTGTGGAAACGCGCGTCGGGGTTGTCCGGGGTATCGACCTCCGATCACGCGCGTGTCGTCGATCTCCTCGTGGAGGACGGCACCTGCGTCGGCGCGCGGTTTCTCGCGTCGGACGGCGCGATTTCGGTCGCGCGCGCGCGCGCCGTGCTGTTGGCGACCGGCGGGGCGGGTCAGGTCTACCGCGAGACCACCAACCCGCACGTTGCCACCGGTGACGGCGTCGCGATGGCATACCGGGCGGGCGCGGCCGTAATCGATCTGGAGTTCGTGCAGTTTCACCCGACGGCGCTGATGGTGGCGGGGCAGCCCCGCTTTCTCCTGTCCGAGGCGCTTCGTGGTGAAGGGGCGCGCCTCGTGAACGACGACGGCGAACCGTTCATGAACCGCTACGACCCGCTTGGCGATCTTGCGCCGCGCGACAGGGTGTCGCGCGCAATCGTGCGCGAGAGCCAGCGTACGGGACGTCCGGTGTATCTCTCGCTCGAGCGGCTGGATCCGGATTACGTGCACGAACGGTTTCCGTTGATTTCCGACGCCTGCCGGCGCGCGGGTCTCGACCTCGCGCGCGATCGGATCCCGGTCGGACCAGCCGCGCACTACGTCATGGGTGGAGTGCAGACGGATCTCGACGGCAGGACCACGATACCGGGGCTGTACGCCGCCGGAGAAGTGGCATGCACCGGTGTGCATGGCGCCAATCGCCTTGCGAGCAACTCGCTTCTGGAAGGGCTCGTGTTCGGCGCCCGCGCGGGATGCGCGATGCGGGATGACGTCGCGATTCGGGATGCGAGCTCAGGGCGGCGGGCTGCCGGATCCGCCCTTCGAGAGCCTCAGGGCGCGCCGAGCTTGCCGAAGGGCGGCAGCCGATCGCGATCCGATTCCGGCGCCGCAGGCCGGATCCCGGATCCCGGCGACCTCTCGGGCGCGTTGTGGCAGGACGTGGGGCTGTTCCGTGATCGTGAAGGGCTGATGCGGGCACTCGACGTCTTCGAGCCCGCGTGGCAGTCGCTCGACGCCAGGCTGCGCGGCGGCGCACGGTTGACGATCGACGAGTGGCGGACGGCGAGCATCATCACCGTCGGACGATTGATTGCGCGAGCCGCGCTGCGGCGCGAGGAGAGCCGCGGCGGGCACTATCGCTCGGATTACCCCGATCGTGACGATATAAACTGGAAGCGTCGTATTCCCGAGACGCGCGACGACGCGTAGGCCGGCCCTTACGGGCGGGCGGATACGTAGGCCGGGCCCTTACGGGCGGGCGGATCCGAGGACGAATGGCGGAGCAGGTACAAAGCAAGGCGAAACGTAAAGAGAAAGCGGACGCGCTGGTGACCGAGATCACGCCGCAATCAGAGGATTTCTCGCGCTGGTACCTCGACGTCGTCCGCCGCGCGGAGCTCGCCGACTACACGCCGGTGAAGGGCTGCATGGCCATCCGGCCGTACGGCTATGCGATATGGGAGCTGATCCAGCAGGGGCTCGACCGCCGCATCAAGGCGACCGGGCACGTCAACGCCTACTTCCCGTTGTTCATTCCTGAGAAGCTGCTCATGCGTGAAGCGGAGCACGTCGAAGGCTTCGCGCCTCAAGTCGCGTGGGTGACAAAAGGGGGCGACGAAGAGCTCGAGGAGCGCCTCATCGTCCGGCCGACGTCCGAAGTGATCATCGGCACGATGTACTCGAAATGGATCAAGTCCTGGCGCGATCTGCCGGTCCTCATCAACCAGTGGGCCAACGTTGTCCGCTGGGAAAAGGTCACGCGTCCGTTCCTGCGGACGACCGAGTTCCTCTGGCAGGAAGGGCACACGGCGCACGAAACCGAGGCGGAAGCGCAGGAAGAAACGATGCGCATTCTTGCCCTGTACAAGGAATTCGTGGAGACGGAGCTCGCGATCCCCGTCATCGACGGCGCAAAGAGCGAAAGCGAGAAGTTCGCGGGCGCCGCGCGCACGTATTCGATCGAGGCGCTCATGGGCGACGGCCGCGCGCTTCAGGCCGGCACGTCGCACAATCTCGGTCAGAATTTCGCGAAGGCGTTCGAGATTCAGTTCCAGGGACGTGACAAGGCGCTGCAATACGTCTGGACCACGTCGTGGGGCATGACCACGCGGCTTATCGGCGCCGTGATCATGACGCACGGCGACGACAGCGGCCTGATTCTGCCGCCGCGAGTGGCGCCGCATCAGGTCGTCATCGTTCCCATTCAGCGCGGCAACTGGCAGGAAACGGTGCTGCCGAAGGCAAAGGAGATTCAGGCGCAGCTCGCTGCCCAGGGCATTCGGGTCATGCTCGACGCCCGCGACGAGTACACGCCTGGCTGGAAGTTCGCGGAGTGGGAGATGCGCGGCGTGCCGCTGCGCCTCGAGATTGGTCCAAAGGACATCGAGAAGTCGCAGGTGCTGCTCGTGCGCCGCGATCTGCGCGCGAACAACAAGATGCCGACCGCGATGGACGGACTTGCCGGCACCGTCTCGGGCCTTCTCGACACCATTCAGAAGGCTTTGTACGATCGCGCGCTCAAGTTCCGCGAGGAGCACACGACGCGTGTCTCGAGCTACGACGAGTTCAAGTCGCTCATGGAAGGGCGGCCAGGCTTCGTGATTGCCTCCTGGTGCGGGAGCAGCGAGTGCGAGGCGGAGATTAAGGCGGAAACGCAGGCGACGCTGCGCAACATCCCGTTCGGCGCGGAGAGAGTCGCGGGCACCTGCGTCAAGTGCGGGCAGCCGTCGCCGGGCGAGGCATGGTTCGCAAAGGCGTACTGATCGGCCTTTTCGCCTGCCTGCCGTACCTCAACGCGCTCAACAACCCGTTCGTCTACGACGATCACGACACCGTCGTCGCGAATCCGTCGCTCGTGGACCTCTCCAACGTCAGGTTTCTGGTCCTTTACGCGCCGTTCCGGCCGCTGGTGAATCTGTCCTACGCGCTGGACCGGTGGCTCTGGGGCTTCCGTCCATTCGGGTTTCACCTGACGAACGTTCTGCTGCACGGCGCCGTCAGCGTCCTGCTGTATCTGTTCGTACGGAGAATCCTCGAGGACGCGCGTGGACCGGTGATTCGAGGCTCCGTACTCGACGCCGTCGCCTTTGGCGCTGCGGCGCTCTTTGCCGTTCACCCCTTACAGACCGAGGCAGTCGGCTACGTATCGGGCCGGTCCGAACTGCTCTGCGGACTCTGGCTTCTTGCCGCCGTCGTGCTGGCACGCGACTTCATGATCACCGGCAGCCGCGTGCGCGGTACGCTCGCATTTCTGTGCGGCCTGCTCTCAATCCTGTCCAAGGAAGTCGGGCTCGTACTGCCGCTGGTGGTGATCGCCTATGACTGGCTGCTCGAGCCGGGAGATGACGCGCGCCGCCGACAGCGGTGGCGGCGCTTCTTCCTGCCAGGCCTCACGGCCGCGGCGATAATCGGCATCTACCGGCTCGTGGCGCTGCGGCACGCAGTCGGAGAAGCGTCGCCGTTGTTCAACGCGCTGACGCAAGCCATCGTGATCTGGCGCTACATAGGTTTGCTCGTGTGGCCGTTCGGGCAATCGGTGATGCATTCGGTGCATCGCGTTCTCTCCCCGTCAGATCCTCTTGCAATTGCCGCTGTCGCCGGCATCGCACTCGTCGCCGCGACCGCGTTCTGGCTGCGCCGGAAGGCGCCTGCTACATCGTTCGGCCTTGCCTGGTTCTTGCTCGTCCTCGCCCCGTCGTCCAGCATCGTCCCGCTGAGCGAGGGGATGGCAGAACATCGCGTCTACCTCGCGAGCGCGGGCATATTCATCGCTATCGCAGGTGTGGCTGCCGGGTTGATCCGCTCGCCGCGACGCGGAGCAGCCGTCGTTCCCACCAGATACGCCGCGATGGCTGCGGTTCTCGTTACCGTGTTGTGCGTCCTCACCATCATGCGTAATCGCGTCTGGCGGAGTCCGGTTGCGTTGTGGGGGGAAGCGGTTGCTCACGCGGAGGGCATGTGGGAACCTCACTATGCGCTCGCCGATGCACTGCGCGAGAGCGGCGACTGCGCGGCCGCTGTCGCAGAATACGAACGGGTGGTCGAGCTGAGCCCTTCGAACCGTGATGCGCACGTGAATCTCGGGATCTGCCTGGCGCAGACGGGCCACCTCGAGGCTGCGGAACGCGCCTTCCGCCGGACGCTCGAGATTGACCCGGGGTTCGTCCGGGGCTACACGAATCTCGGAACGCTGGCGCTGGTCGAAGGGGACGCGGCGCGCGCCCGAGGCTTCTATCTCGAGGCGATGACGCGGGATCCCCGCAACGTGCTCGCCCGCATGCAGCTTGCGAGTCTGTACGAACACGCGTTCCATGACTACCACGCGGCGGCACGTATGTGCGGCGAAGCGCGCGCGATCGCGCCGTCCACCCCGGGCGTCGTCGAATGCGTGGAGCGAAACCAGCAGCTTGCCGCCGGCCAGGATCGGGAACTTGTCGGCCGTCGTGCCGGCGAAGTCGGGCGCCGTCGGCCGGGCGAAGGCGGACGTTGATCGCATGCGGATTCTACACGCCATTCACGATTTTCTGCCTCGCCACCGCGCGGGCTCGGAAATCTACGCATGCGAGCTGGCCCGCGAGCAGCGCAGCCGCCACGAGGTGTTCGTCCTCACGGCGGAATACGACCCTGGCGCTCCTCACGGAACGATCCGGTGGCGCATGCACGACGGCGTGACGGTTGTCGAAATCGTGAACAACTGGGCGTTCAGCACGTTCAGCGAAACGTATGCCTCGCCGCGAATCAACCAGCAGCTGCAGCACGTCCTCGATGCCACGGCCCCCGAGGTGCTGCACGTCCATAACCTGCTGAACTTATCGCTCGATTTGCCATATCTCGCGCGTGCACGCGGTGTGCGTACGGTCGCGACCCTCCACGATTACACGCTCGTGTGCGTGTCGGGTGGGCAACGTGTGCACGTGGCAGAGCAACACGTGTGCGACACGATCGACGCCGAGCGCTGCAGCCGGTGTTTCTGCCAGTCGGCTTTCGCATCTCAAATGGCCGCGGGGCGCCTGATGGCTCCCAGATCCGGCATGTTCGTCCGACGGGCTGCCGCAATCGCTCGTTCGGCAGCGCCACGCGTGGTGGTCCGCGGCGTGCAGCGTCTGCCGCCTCCTGTGGTTCTGCCGGGCGACATCCGGAAACGGCTGGCGCACGTGCGGCACGTGTTCGACGCAATCGACCTTTTCGTGGCGCCGTCACCTTCGCTGGCAGCGGAGTACGTGAAGCTCGGTATTCGGCAGGAGCGTGTGGTGGTGTCCGACTACGGCTTTGCCTCGCCGAAACCGTTGCGGCGACGGCCACGCGCCGCCGGTGCTCCGCTTCGTATCGGCTTGGTCGGCACGCTGGTATGGCACAAGGGCGCACACGTGCTCCTCGAGGCGGCGCGTGGACTGAAAGGGTCGTTCGAACTCCATCTGCACGGTGACGTCGAGACGTTCCCTGTCTACGTCGCGAGCCTGCGCGTGGGAGCACGTGGAATGCCCGTCACGTTTCATGGAGGATTCGACGGCGACTCTCGCAGCCTCGTGTACGACAACCTCGACGTGCTTGTCGTTCCATCGCTGTGGCCAGAGAATTCGCCGCTGGTCGTTCACGAAGCGTTCATGCACCGCGTCCCGGTCATCGCGTCCCGTATCGGCGGCAATCGCGATCTGGTGGTCGATGGCGTCAACGGGCTGTTGTATGACGCGTTCTCGGCGCAGTCGCTCCGCGATACTCTCCAACGGGCTGTGGACGATCCAGCGGGGCTCGAGCTCATGGCCGCGGCCCGCACGCGGGTGAAATCGATCGCCGATGACGCGCGCGAATGGGATGAGCGCTACCGGGCGCTCTCGCCAGTCCCGGCTGTCGACGCTGGTGTGCCTGTATGACCCCGCGCGTGTCGATCGTCATTCCCACCCTCAATGCGGGGGAAACGCTCGAGGACGTGCTGGGGGCGATTCGATCCCAGGACTGCGATCACCCGTGGGAACTGATCGCGATCGATTCAGGATCGACCGACCGAACGCTCGACCGTCTCACGCGTCATGGGGTAAGGGTTCTGCGGGTCCCGCCCGGCCTGTTCAACCACGGCGCGACACGCAATGCAGCCCTCGCAGCGGCACGAAGTGAGTTTGCGGTCCTCCTCGTGCAGGATGCCGTTCCTATGTCGAGCCGCTGGCTGCAGGCATTGTTGCAGCCGCTCGTTCGGGACCCGGCGGTCGCGGGCAGCTTTGCGCGGCAGGAACCCGCCCCCGGCGCCAGCGCCGTGACGACGTACTACCTGTCGCGCTGGGTGGCTGCGGGCGCGGCTCCTCGAACGATCGGTCCGTTGACGCGCGACGAATTCGATCGGATGTCACCTGAGGAGCGCCACACTACATGCGCGTTCGATAACGTCTGTTCGTGCGTGCGCCTGAGCGTGTGGCGCCGGCATCCCTTTGCGACGACTCCGATTGCGGAGGATTTGGAATGGGGGCGCGACGTGTTGCTGGCCGGTTACCGGCTCACGTACGCAGCCGACGCCGTTGTCCGCCATTCGCACGAGCGGTCCGTCGCGTACGAGCTACAGCGCACCTACCTGGTGCACCAGAGGCTGCAGGAGCTCTTCGGGCTCGCCACGGTCCCGACGATCCGCTCGCTCATCCGTTCAGTCGCGGCGACCGTGCCGCACAACACACGCATTGCGGCAACCGACGCCGCCCGCGGCAGGGTTGGCATCATTCGCGCCGCCGCGCTCGGCGTGGCCATGCCGCTCGGGCAGTACCTTGGCGCGCGGGCCGCCCGCGAGGGGCGCCCTCTCCTTCGCACGACCGGAGTTTGATGCGAGTCCTGCAGGTGTCCCACGGATTCCCGCCGGCCGCGAGCGCGGGCACGGAAGTGTACGTGCGGAATCTCGCATGCACCCTCAGCCGGCATCCTTCGGACGAGGTGCGGGTGCTCACACGAGATGCCGATCCGCGACGCCGTGAACTCGATGTGCGTGAATGGCTGGACGGCCACGTCCGGGTCACCGCAATCAACAACAACTTTCAGTCGTGCCTCACGTTCGAAGACAGCTACCGCAACGGGCCGATAGAGGAGCTCGTTGGCCGCTTTCTCGATGCGTGGCGTCCGGACGTCGTTCATCTTCAGCACCTCACATGTCTTTCGACCGGCATCCCGCGCCAGGCGGTTCACCGCGGAGTTCCGGTCGTCATGACCCTGAATGACTATTGGCTGATCTGCCACCGGGGACAGCTCGTCGATTTGACCGGCGCAAGATGCGATGGACCGTTCGACGGAGGCTGCGCCCGGTGTATCGACCCGGCGGCCCTTGCGAACGAAGCGTGCGTTCGAGCCGGACGCGCTGTTCGCGCGCTGCCGTTCGCCGCGGGAGCCGTTACCGTTCAGGCCGCTGCCGGCGTCATCCGCCGCGTGAGGCAGCCTGCCAGCACGCGTCCGGCGAGCCGTGCTCGGCTCGAGCACATGCGCGCGGCGGTGGCCGATGTCGATGTGTTTCTCGCGCCGTCGGCGACGCTTGCGGCGCGCTTCGAGAGATTCGGCATTCCCCGGCAGCGTCTGATTCGTTCCGAGCAGGGAATTGTGCTGCCGATGTCGAAACCATCTCGACGCGGCGTATCGATGCCGCTCAGGCTTGGTTTTGCGGGCGGTCTTCAGCCGACCAAGGGCTTGCACGTGCTTCTCGAGGCGGTGGAGAGACTTCCATCGAACTCGATCACCCTCGACGTGTTCGGCTCCGTCGAGCCTTACCACGGGGATGACAATTACATGTCCTCCCTTGGACGCCACCTGGAAGACTCTGCGGTTCGAAGCATCGGGCCGGTGCCGCACGAGCGCATGGCCCAGCATCTCTCGGGGTTGGATGTGCTGGTCGTTCCATCGATCTGGATCGAGAACGCTCCATTCATCATCCGTGAAGCGTTCGCGGCAGGAGTGCCGGTCATTGCGTCCGATTTGGGTGGCATGGCGGAAATGGTGCATCACGAGAAGAATGGGCTGTTGTTCGCCGTCGGCGATTCCGCTGCTCTCGTCTCAGCGATTCGCCGAGTCGTCGACGACCCCACGCTCATCGACTCGTTACGGGCGGGCATCGCCCGGCCAGTGTCGATTGAGGAGGACGCGGAACGACTTCGACGCGTGTATGGATCGATTGTGCGGAAGGCGGCCAAGGGTAGTGAGACGGCTGGCATAACGGCCAGCGCTACCGACACGGCTGGCCTGAAGGCCAGCACTACCGAGAGGGCCACCGGGGCGAGAGTGGCCGCCGTCGTGCTGAACTACCAAACAGCCGACCAGACCTGCATCGCCGTACAGTCGCTTCGCGGCTCGCGCACGCCGCCGACCGGCATCACGATTGTCGACAACGGGTCGGCCGACGAGTCGCTGGCCGTGTTTGAGCGGAACCTCCGCGGCGTGGCGGTGATGGCGCTGGCCGAGAACCGTGGCTTCTCCGCAGGGTGCAACGCCGGCATCCGCCGCGCACTCGAGTCCGGCGCCGAGCTCGTGCTCCTCGTCAACAGCGATGTCGTCCTCCGCCCCGATGCCCTCGATCGTCTGCTCCATGCTGTGCGTGATCCCAGGATCGGAATTGCCGGTCCGGTTCTTCTCTCGCGCGAGGAACCGGATCGCATTGCGTCGGCCGGAATCTCCTTCTCTGCGACGACCGGACGCATGTGCCATCGCGCTGCCGGCTCACGCCTCGCGGCCTTGGATCCGGTGCCGCATCACGGTGTGGACGCAGTCAGCGGGTGCGTGATGCTCGTCAAGCGCGAGGTTTTCGAACAGGCTGGCCTTCTTGACGACGCGTATTTCTATTCGTTCGAGGATGTCGATTTGTGCCTGCGCGCCAGACGCGCGGGGTTTCGCACCGTCTGTGTGCACGATGCGATTGCCTATCACGAAGGGGGACGCACGATCGGACGCAGATCGGCACGCCGCGTCTATTTCGCGACCCGCAATCATCTTCGTCTGGCGACGAGACGGGGGACCGCATTCCGCCGTCACGTGCGCACCGGATGTGTGCTGGGGCTGAATGCCGCGTACGTCCTAGTGTCGCCCGAGGCTCCGCTCGTCAGCGGCGCCGCCGCGTTCGTACGCGGGGCGTGGCACCACTTCACCGGCCGTTACGGTCCGGACTGAATCGCGCATCACCCGCAGATCCGATTCGAGGAGCGCGATTTCTTCCACCAGATGGT